>NZ_JCACLG010000027.1:0-58231 GCF_059505785.1 Kastovskya adunca
AGAAATAACCCCAGTAAGTTGGCACTAGACCTCTTGCAAAAATGTACCAGACCCCTCCCCAACCCTCCCCTTAGTAAGGGGAGGGGGCAAGATTTCAAGTCTCCCCCCTTACTAAGGGGGGATTAAGGGGGGTCTACTCACGGAATCTGAGCGTTTCACCTATGCGGGTGATGCCTATTAAGGGGCTGAGTGACTTTACTAGAAGATAGACGAGACAGATTCAGTGAGTGCATCTGACTTACGGCTTTTCTTAATTATTGCTTAACTGCCTAACTCGATGACCTTAGATATGGAAGTTCCCCTAATTGGTAAAATCAAGCGACCTCTCCCTTGGTTAGTCGGACTAATGGCAGCAGGCATTTTAGCGGTAGGGGGAACCACTTACTATCTTATTGGGGCAAGAACGCCCAGCACTAAATTAGATGAACTGACGGTGCCTGTGCAAGCCCAAAACCTCACCGTCCGCATTTCCGCAAGCGGCACGGTGGTTCCTGTGCAAAGCGTCAACCTGAGTCCAAAAACCTCTGGACGTTTGGCAAAGCTAATGGTTGAACAAGGCGATCGCGTTCAAGAAGGGCAACCATTGGCACAGATGGAAAATGCCGACCTTCAGGCACAGTTTTATAAAGCCAGGGCAGACTTAAATCAAGCTCAAGCGCGTCTGGCTGAGGCACAAGCTGGCAGTCGTCCGGAAGAAATTGCCCAAGCCAGGGCAAGACTTGCCCAAGCCCAAGCCCGCTTAAATGATACCCTCGCCAGAACGCCGACCGAAGTTAACCAGGCACTGGCGCAAGTGGAAACAGCGCGTTCTCGGTTAACGCTAGCTCGTTCGCGGGGAGCACGCTATGAATTTCTGACACAGCAGGGAGCGATCGCCCAAGACCAGCTTGAAGAAGTTTTGACGGAAGCCCGCAATGCGAATGCTGCCTTAATTGAAGCCGAGCAGGGCCTAAATCAGGTACGCAACCTCGTCAATCCGGAAGTGAATCAACTGCAAGCGGCGGTAGAAGAAGCAAGAATTGCCGTGCAGCAGCTAGAAAATGGTCGACGTCCTGAGGAAATTGCTCAACTGCAAGCCGCCGTTGACGCGGCAAAAGCGCAGTTATTGGGGGCGCAAGTGCAGCTCCAAGACTCGATTATTCGCGCCCCATTTTCGGGAATTGTGACGCAAAAGTATGCAACGGAGGGAGCCTTTGTAACGCCCACCACGTCTGCATCAAGTACAGCCTCAGCCACTTCGACCTCCGTTGTAGCGATCGCCAGAGGCTTAGAAGTCCTCGCCAATGTTCCAGAAGTGGATGTGGGAGAACTCCAAGTGGGTCAACCTGTAGAAGTTGTGGCAGATGCTCTACCGGATAAAGTCTTTAAAGGTCGGGTGAAATTGATCGCACCGGAAGCGGTAGTGGAGCAAAATGTCACCTCTTTTCAGGTACGAGTCGAACTGTTGACAGGTCAAGAGGAACTACGTTCTGGGATGAACGTAGATTTGACCTTTATCGGTGACCAAGTCAGCAATGCATTAGTTGTCCCCACCGTGGCGATCGTCACTGAAGATGGGGAAACCGGGGTGCTGGTACCCGATGAAAACAACAAACCAGAGTTCCGACCGGTGACGATTGGTCCAGAGTTCCGACCTCAAACTCAGATTCTTGAAGGATTAACCCAGGGCGAGAGGGTATTTATTGAGCCACCCAAAGACTTCAATCGAGAGGAAAGAGAGTGAAACGGGAAGAGTCAAAAGGCGTAGAGACGCACCTGGAAAAGTCTCGAAAATCTTCGAGAGGTGCCCAAAAAATTGACCTCCTCGACAGCATCAAAATGTCAGGTAGGACGCTGGTTGCCAATAAACTACGGAGTAGTTTGACGATGCTGGGAATCATCATCGGCAATGCTTCCGTGATTGCCATGGTGGGGATTGGACAAGGTGCCCAACGTTTAGCATCAGAGCAGTTTGAGTCCCTTGGCCCTAACGTGCTATTTATCGTTCCTGGCTCCCAGGAAACGCGGAATACAACCTCTGCTGTACCAAGAAACTTGGTGCTGGAAGATGCCAATGCGATCGCCGAGCAAGTCCCTTCTGTAAAGGGAGTTTCGCCGCAAATCAACTCGCGGCAGCTTGTTACCTATCGCAACAAAAGTACCACCACCGCAATTACCGGAGTCACACCAGAATTTTTGACCGTCAGAAGCTTTAATGTTGCCGAAGGGCTGTTTATTACCAACCAAGACTTACGGCGCAATACCCAGGTCGTTGCTCTCGGTTCAGAGCTAGCAGAGCGGCTTTTTGGCGACGCTAACCCCATCGGTCAGCAGATCCGGATTAGAAGTACCTCCTTTCAGGTTATTGGTGTGATGAAGTCAAAAGGTGCCGCACTGGGAGATAATCCAGACGAGTCGGCGTATGTGCCCCTTACCACCCTAGCTAATCGCCTAGTCGGAAATACTTCTCCCTACGGACTAGAGCTGACTTACATTACCGTCTCTGCCAAAGATCCAGATAGTACCGGAGCCGCCAAGTTTCAGATTGAGAATTTGCTGCGACTGCGGCACAAAATTAACGGGGAAGATGACTTTACCGTCAGAGCGCAGCAAGAACTGCTGCAAATTGTCGGTACGGTTACAGGTGGACTGACGATACTTTTAGCCGCGATCGCTGCAATTTCGTTGCTCGTTGGTGGCATCGGTGTGATGAATATCATGTTGGTTTCAGTAACCGAGCGCACTCAGGAAATCGGATTGCGAAAAGCGATCGGGGCAAGAGAGCAAGATATTCTAATTCAGTTTTTGATTGAAGCCGTGATTCTCTCTGCGGCGGGAGGCATTATCGGCACAGCATTAGGAATTGGCGTCGTGCAGGTGGTAGCCCTTTTGAGTCCATTAAAAGCCGGAATTTCACCCGTAGCGATTATCATGGCGGTCAGTGTCTCCGGTGGAATTGGCTTGTTCTTTGGCGTCGTTCCCGCCCGACGCGCAGCAAAACTCGACCCGATCGTCGCGTTACGGAGTGCTTAAAGTGAAGTATGAAGGATGAAGGGTGAAGTATGAAGTATGAAGGGCGAGAGGTTAGGGGTTATCGCTTCTCCTCATCTCTTTATCTCCTCATCACCCTCTCTTTTTTCTAACCTCTGCGTCCTCTGTGCCTCTGTGGTTTATTAAAACTCTTATCACCCCATCACTCCTACTCAGCACTCAGTAATAAATAACAGAGATATGCAAGATCGACTTAATCCTCAATCCCACCTCCAGCGCGATCGCAAGCCTGCCATTATCCAGATGGAGAATATTTTCAAAATCTACGGCACAGAGAATACTGAAGTCCGGGCACTAAACGGAATTAACCTAGTTGTTGAAGAAGGCGAGTATTGCTCGATTATGGGAGCATCGGGTTCCGGTAAGTCTACCGCCATGAATATCATTGGCTGTCTGGATCGACCGACATCAGGACACTACTACTTAGATGGAGTGGATGTCTCTCAACTGGCAGATGCGGATTTAGCCGGAATTCGCAATCTCAAAATTGGCTTTGTCTTCCAGCAATTCCACTTGTTGCAACAGCTCACGGCGCTGGAAAATGTGATGTTACCGATGGTGTATGCGGGGGTGCCTCAGAGCGATCGCCACGATCGCGCTACAGTTGCCCTACAACGGGTAGGACTGGGAAACCGCCTCAAAAACAAGCCCAATCAGCTTTCGGGAGGACAACAACAACGGGTAGCGATCGCCCGCGCCATTGTCAACAGACCCGTTTTATTGCTAGCGGATGAACCCACAGGCGCACTAGATTCGCGTACTACCCAGGAAGTGTTGGAGATCTTCACTGAGTTAAATGACAGTGGTATCACCGTCGTTATGGTGACGCACGAGCCAGAAGTCGCCCGTCTCACCAAACGCATCGTCTGGTTCCGCGATGGTGAAGTGCTGCACTCTCATCTCAACCCAGAGGAAATGATGCAAGTCGTTTTAGCATAAGATGTCTATCCTGCCCTAGGAGTATATGTTTGTACCCTCCTAAATCGCTCCAGACAATCTCCAAGAAACAGGTAAACAAGGCAGCAGAATTAGACCTTATTTCGCAGAAAACCCACCAAGTTCTGGAGAAACGATTGACTGACAGAATTTTTGCTAGAGTTCTCGGCTTTAGCATCTAATAGGTAATAGAGGTAGTGAAATTCTGGTCGTGTATCAACACAAGTACTGATCACCTCTGAAGCTAGTTAGGCTCAGGTCAATGGCGTAAACTCGAAGACATCATGAGTGCCGCCCCGGAGTACAGATTCAGTCTGTTTGCCTTGCAAGCGGTAATTGAGAAGTTGTTCTAACACACCCCAAATGGCACCCAGGGTGAAGGTGGAATTACGAGAAGAGCCTTGCGGTTCCCCAGCAGAACATACGGTTTCTGCGGTGTAAACCTTGGTAACATCCCCATCTTGAACAACTTTTTCAATTATGCAAAGGCGAGTTCCCTGTTTACCCAGAACCTGATTCAGCCTAGCTGTCACCTCATCCAAAGGGACTGATGAATTTACCAGTTCCAACTCCTCTGCAAGTTTTTTCCCCCTAGCCCGACCAGCAGCAAGTAGAGAGATCGCCGTCGCTCTTTCGCCCAGAGCGTTTTCTATCCCCACGATCACTGCTTTGAAGCAAGCAATACTAATAAAATCACCGAGTTCTTGTCGTAATAGTGCTGTCATCCCTGTTAATCCTTTCTCTATAAGAAGTCGATGTCTTGATTATGTGGCGACAATTTTCGATCTCAAATAGGGCTAACACGTAGATTCCAGTAGCGATTTCTACTTAAAACGAACTCATTTTGAGTTCGTTTTGCAATAAATAGCTCTGAATATGAATTCAACCCTTGGTACAAGTCAACCACTGTTCACCCGTACCAAGGGTTGTTCTGTACGTAAGTAAAAGCCACAGTATTCCACAGTTCCAGGGATTAACCGGACGGGATAAAACTTACAAACTCGATGTTTTGCCTGTTTCTTCCTGGGTAGGTATGCGCTGCACATCGCTGTAGCCCATCTCTCCAACGACGGCACGCATCATTGAGATTTGCGCTTCAAAGTCGAGCTTCTCAATTTGACTGAGAGCATCTTTAACGGGTTGCGAAGCTTGATAGTCTGAGGGCATGTCTACAACGTTCTCGCCCATTTCTTGCGCCCAGGCGTACCAGACAACAAGCTGGTTATTCTCCGTCAGTCCCCCATAGGCACGAGACATTTCTGTATCTTCTCTATTAACAATCTGACGCATGATGGCTAGTTGTTCGTCGTCAGACATATCTAGGTAGTCTCCTAGCAGACTAGGAGCGATTTCAGGATTAGCTGCGCCTGGTGCAGCCGGGGTAATCGAGTCGCCCATCTTTTCATAGACGTAGTAAAAAAGTGCTAGTTGTTCGTCAGTGCCCAACCCTTGAAATGCTTCAACAACTTTTTGGGTTTCGACCGAGAGAACGGAGGCGGATTGGGGACGATTTTCTTGTGCTGCCATATTTTTTTTCCTAAGCAAGTGAATTAATGTACAGCCTAGGCGTATCAGATTTTACGAAACCAAGTCGCCCTCCGATAGAGAGAGTTTGATTTAAAAAAAATGACTAAATTGCTCTTTGTTGTTAGTGAGCTTAAAAATATGCCTTAAGAGGCTAAAGCCTTAGGGATCGATGTTGATAAAATGAGCGGCACGATAAGAAAAGTTAAATAAGGAGCCGATTATGGCAGAAAGTATAAAACCCGATCCCAAAGAAGCCGCTGACATCCAAGAAGCCCAACTGGCGGCGGAAGGGATGGCAAAAGGTGAGGAAGCCAGGCAAAAAGTTGATGTAGAAGCTGATTACGAAGCCTCAAAAAAGTTCGACGTTAGTGATGCAGATAAATCGGGAGCTGGAGCGGCAGCAGCGGAAGCAGCAACAGCACCTCAGCAGAAGACCTTTCCCTCTAACGAAGATATGAGCAGCACAACGCAGTCAACAGGTAACCCTGAGGATTACCGGAAGATGGCGCAGGACGTTAATCCTCAAGCCGAGAACCAAGGTTAAACTCACTTTCAACAATTGCAGCAATCCTACCTTCTACCTCCTTCCCGTCCATGGGAAGGGGGTTTGTGCAATCGGTACTACAGAGTAAGGCAAATGGCGCTTATTATAGACTTCTAGCCTTTTTGACTTCTTAGAGCCGAAGTGACAACTTAAGCAACTATGCGTACTTATTATTGTGGTGAGCTGCGACCAGAACATATTGGAGAAACGGTTACCCTGTGCGGTTGGGTAGACCGTTACCGCGATCACGGTGGAGTAACTTTTTTAGATTTACGCGATCGCACCGGGATTGTCCAGATTGTTAGCGATCCCCAGCGCACCCCAGATTCTTACGAGCGGGCAAATGATCTGCGGAATGAATATGTGGTGCGGGTGACAGGGAGAGTGACGCAACGTCCCGAAGAGTCGCTCAACCCCAAAGTGCCAACGGGGGACGTGGAAATTTATGCCGACGCCATTGAGTTGCTGAATGCCGTGCATAAGCCGTTACCGTTTCAGGTGGCGACGGCGAATAGCGAATCGGTGCGAGAAGACTTGCGGCTCAAGTATCGCTATTTAGATTTGCGGCGGGAACGGATGCGCCACAACCTGAAACTGCGTGCAGAAGTAATCAAAACTCTCCGCCGCTATTTGGAAGACCAGAAAGGTTTCCTAGAAGTCGAAACTCCAATTCTGACCAGATCGACTCCCGAAGGAGCCAGAGACTATCTTGTCCCTTCCCGCGTCAATCCCAATGAATGGTTTGCCTTACCCCAGTCACCGCAGCTCTTCAAGCAAATTTTGATGGTGTCCGGCTTTGACCGCTACTACCAGATTGCGCGGTGCTTCCGGGATGAAGACCTTCGTGCTGACAGACAGCCAGAATTTACTCAGCTAGACATGGAGATGAGCTTCTTGTCTGAAGAAGAAATTCTCCAGCTCAATGAAGATTTAATCTGTCACCTCTTCAAAACTGTTAAAGGTATCGATCTCCCCCGTCCGTTCCCGCGCCTTACCTATGCCGAGGCAATGGGACGCTATGGTACGGATAAACCAGATACGCGTTTTGGCTTAGAGCTAGTCGATGTTTCTGACATCATGAAAGACTCTGGCTTCAAGGTTTTTTCCGGAGCGATCGCTAATGGTGGGATAGTGAAAGTTCTACCCATTCCCGGCGGCAATGAAGCGATTTCTAACGTGCGAATTAAGCCCGGTGGCGATTTATTCAAAGAAGCCAGCGAAGCAGGTGCAAAAGGCATCGCCTACATCCGCGTGCGGGAAAATGGCGAAATCGACACCATCGGCGCGATTAAAGACAACCTGACAGAAGAACAAAAACAGGAACTCCTGAGCCGCACCGGAGCAGAAGCCGGACACCTCCTCCTCTTTGGCGCTGGCGCTGCTGATGTTGTCAACAAAACTCTGGATCGACTACGGCAAGTTATTGGTCGGGAATTAGGGTTAATTGACTCCAACAAAATCAACTTACTGTGGGTAACCGACTTCCCGATGTTCGAGTGGAATGCAGACGAGAAGCGTTTAGAGCCGCTGCATCACCCCTTCACTGCTCCTAATCCTGAGGACTTAGACGACCTCAAAACCGCCAGAGCGCAAGCCTATGACTTGACCTACAACGGCTTAGAAATTGGCGGCGGTAGTCTGCGGATTTATCAGCGGGATGTTCAACAGCAGGTGTTTGAAACCATTGGTTTATCGCCAGAGGAAGCGTATAACAAATTCGGCTTTCTCCTCGAAGCCTTTGAATACGGCACCCCACCCCACGGTGGTATCGCCTACGGTTTAGACCGCTTGGTGATGCTCCTCGCGGGTGAAGAGTCGATCCGGGACGTAATTGCGTTTCCGAAGACGCAGCAGGCGCGATGCTTGCTTACTGATGCGCCTTCTGATGTTGATGCCAAGCAGTTGAAGGAGTTGCATGTCGCTTCGACTTATAAGCCGAAGTCGTAGTGATTCTCAGGACGAATAGCACTGGCATTGCTGATCTAGATCCCCGACTTCTTCAAGAAGTCAGGGATCTCAGGAGCAAGTTTGGCTTAAGTCAGTGCCATTCGACTTAAAGATAGATGCGATCGCAGATTGTCAATGATGCTACCGCCATCTCTCTGACTTCAGTCAGTTTTCTTCAACCAGTAGAACAGAAAAAACCGATCGCTGGATTGGATCTCCCTGTTCGTCTACTTTTCCAGAAAAGGTTTTGCCCTGGTAATAAAGAGAACTGGAACTTCCCCCATCCAAATTCATGGCTTTCTCAACACCTTGGGTTTTCATGAAGTCGGCTAGGGCTTTGAGGCTCATCCCGGAAGTGCTGGGCGTTTCTGGCTTTTGTGCCACCATCACTAGAAGCAGGCTACCATCCGCAGTTATCCCCACGGCGCTGCGAGCATTAGGGCGATCGCTGTCTAGGGAGTCTCGAATCACTTTCCCGTCAGCAAAATCTTGAAAACCCTCTTCAACTAAGCTTAGTTCCGGTAATAAACTAGGGCCACCTCCCAACGCATCCACTAACTGACAACCCATAGGAGTGGGTTCGCTGTGGAGGGCGATGTCGTAATCGAATGTTGCGCCACAACGGTAACGTCGAAATTCGCTGCGGTTGAGAATTTTGTTTAAGTAAGGGACAAGCTGGGAATTGTTGATCAGCCGTTCGTTGAGGCGAGGGTCGGCGACTAGGCTTCCTTGCTGGAGAATGTAGGAAGTCGTTTTTCGGTTTTGCGGATCAAAAAAGCCCCCATTCAAAACCGCGATCGCATTGTGTTTCTGGGCAAAGTTCTCAACGGTGCTTAACTGTGGGGATAAAACGGGAATCACTGAAAAGCGACTTCCAGAAGGAATCAGTAGGGTATGAACCACGCTTGAGGCTAGAGTATAGGAATCGTATCGGATTTCTTTCTTTGGCGGCAGTTGCACGACGGAAGAAGGTACGGAAGGCGGTTGATTACGGGGAAGAGAGATCAGCAGCGCCATCCCGAACGCGATCGCTACCCAGCTCCACCAAAAGATTTTTCTCATAATTAAAGAAACTGCCAGCGAGAAAGCTGCCAGCCTTTCCCTACAACAGCAACAGCAGCTACATAGTTGGAGGCAGGGGTTAATTCTAGAAGCACCCAGTCTTGATCGTTCTGTAAGGGGCTGGGACTGTTCAGCAGATTAGCGGGTGCTTCTGGAGTCAGGGAAATCTCAACTTTATCTAGCTGCGCCAGTCCCTCTCCAGTGGCTTTAATGCAAGCTTCCTTACAAGTCCAATAGCGAAAAAATGCTTCTTGCTTCTGGCTAGGAGACAGCGCCCGAATCGCCTCGTATTCTCCAGCAGAGAAAAAGCGCTTGGCAAGCTGCTCGGCATCAGAAATTGGGCGGAGATATTCTAAATCAATCCCAACCTGGCGCTCAAGCGTCACAGCATACAAAGCAAGATCATTTGAGTGAGACAAGTTAAAAAAGAGCTGTTTCCCGCCACAGCTTTCTACCAAAACGGGTTTACCGCGAGGTTGATAACGAAACTGTAGCTGATGCGGCTCTATAGCTAAGTAGCGACCTAGGAGGGTGCGGAGGATACCGCGAGCGGCAATAAAACGCTGCCGATGCTGCTCAAAATAAAACCGTTCAGCCCTTTGTTGCTCGTCTGGAGAAAGTAATTGTGCCAGATGTTGCAGCCGCCATTCAGGGAGGTTAAGTTCAGCTCGCCAGATATGAACTTCATCCTTTAATAAGCTCAAGTCGGCTGTGGGAGACAGCCAGGTGTCATTAGAAGCAGTCATTGATGAGTAGAGACTTTTATTAGCCTTGAATCCACAGTTTGCAGTCATCAGTTAAACGGCTTCTGAAGAGCTTAGTGCATAACTGGGAACTGCACCAGAGCTATGGGTTAGTTAACAAGACTCCAAACGGATTGCATTGGCGATCGCCAAAAAGTTCTCATACCAGAAATTAATAGATTTTAGGCATTATGGGATATCCACAAAAAAGTGCGGCACTGCAATGGCTGGGACGGGTTCACTTAGGTTTAGGTGACTATGCGAGTGCGGCTGATTACTTGCAACAGAGTTTAGCGATTTTACAGGAAGCTCAAGACCGAGAGGGAGAGCTAGGGATTTTGAGTGAGTTGGGGCGGGCTTACCAACATTTGGGTGACTTTGCTGGGGCGATCGCACTTTATCAGCAAAGTTTGGCGATCGCTCAATTTCTCAATGCTCCAGTCCGAGAAGCGGAAGCTCTGCTCAACTTAGGAAAAGCTTATCTTTCCCAAAACCAGTTAACGGATGCCATTGAATTTTATCAGCAGAGTTTAGCGACAGGAAAACTCAACCGCGAGGCGGAAAGTCAGGCACTCCTAGGCTTGGGCAGTGCTAATCAGTGTTTAAATAATTACACTCAAGCCATTAAGTATTACCAGCAGAGTCTAGCCACGGGAGCACTAGGACTCAAAGGGGAAGGCATGGCTCTATTTGCTTTAGGCAGCGCCTATTATTTCTTAGGGGATTATTTCTCCGCCATTGAATCTTTAGATCAAAGTTGGTTAATCGAAGAATCAATGGGCGATGTAGCAGCTGCAAGAAGCGTGAAAGAAATGATGAAAGCGGCTTTCAAAGCTTTAAGTCACTCAAATTCAGTATTAATACTAAAATCGGTTGACTAGGGATTAATGGTTTTAGGAAATCTCCTAGTCCGGGGTCAGTGAAAATATGCATAACCCCTAGTAACGCCAGAGATAACTAGATGTGGAACACTCCACCAGCTACTTATCAAAAACAACTTAACTAAATTCTGTCCCCAAGCTTGAGAGGTAGGTTATGCCCAGAATTAAGCGCCGTCAGTTCTTGCAGTTCGCTGGTTCCGCTTTGGCAACAATTGGATTGAGTCAGCTAGACCTACAACAACAAGGTCTTCGCTATGGCAAAGCACTAGCTCAAAGCACGCCGCGTAAACTCGCGCTTTTGGTGGGAATCAACGATTATCCCAACAGTCAGCGTTTTAGAAAGCTAAACGGATGCGTCAACGATGTCGAGTTGCAACGCCAACTGCTAATGCACCGCTTTGGCTTCAACAACAAGGACATCCTCACCTTGACGGATGGCGCAGCCACTCGAAACGGTATACTCACCACCTTTGAAGAACATTTAATCAAACAAGCCAAACCGGGAGATGTAGTGGTTTTCCACTTCTCCGGACACGGTTCTTACGTCAGCGATCGCGATCCCATCGATCCTTCCGGTAAAAACAGTACTTTTGTTCCCGCCGACGACAGCCCCCTGGCGCAAGAAGGCGTTGTCAACGACATTATGGGACAAACGCTATTTCTGTTGATGTCTGAGCTGAAACAAAAGACCGAGAACGTTACCGTGGTTCTAGATAGCTGTCATTCTGGGGGCGGTACTAGGGGAAATATTATCGTGCGATCGCTTGAGGGCGGAGGAAAAGCTAGCCAAGAAGAATTCCAGTATCAAGATCAGTTGATGTCTCGGTTAAATCTTACTCCTGCAAAACTGCTAGAGGAGCGCCGAAAAGGAGTAGCCACAGGGGTTGTCATTGCTTCGGCGCAACGGGACGAATACGCCGCTGATTACAAATATTCCCGGCTTTCATGCGGGAGCCTTTACCTACTTACTGACGCAGTATCTTTGGCAGAGAACCGCTGACGTTCAAAGCCTAGTCCAACGCGTGAATCGCGATTTAGAATATCTAAAGCTTCACAACCAAAATCCCTTAGTTGAAGCTTTTGGTGGAAAGACCAACCAGTTAGTTTATTTCACAGAACCACAAACGCCACCAGCCGAAGCCGTAATTCTTGAGGTCAAAAATGACCAAGCTACAGTCTGGCTAGGTGGAATCCAACCCGATAGCCAAGAAGCGTTTGGGAAGGAATCGATTTTCACCACAGTTGCTAGTAGCGATCGCGGCGAGACGCGGCTTGAAATGCTATCTCGCGACGGCTTGACTGGCACCGCTAAAATTCAGGGAACAGTGCAACCAGGGCAACTCCTGCAAGAGTATGCTCGCGTCATTCCGGCTGATTTGCGCCTGCACATCGGTCTCGATCCTTCTTTAGGTAACGAGGCGACAGCAGCCAAGTCAGCCCTAGAAAAGTTGAACCGAATGGAAGCGGTGCCTTCAAAAGCAGGCAATGAGCCATATCCCAAAGAGGTGCATTTCATTCTCAGCCGGACGCCAGCAGGCAGTATTGGTCTATTTTCCCCAGCCCTTGAACTGATTCCCGATTCTGCTGGTAGTGCTGGGGAGACAGTGACAGATGCAATTTCTCGCTTGCAAAGCAAACTCATTTCCCTACTCGCTGCACGGCTGATAACTAAAACACTAAATACCCAATCTACCCGCTTGAACTTGTCAGCAACTATGGCACTGGAAGAGCAGTCAAATATGGTAGTTGCCCAAGTAATTCCGCCGCGTGGTAGTTGCCGCAAACGAGATGATTATTGTCAGCCCTTTGTCTCTCGCGGAGAACCAGAAACATCTTTAAGAAAGCTGAAGGTGGGAGAGGCATTTCAGTTTCGCGTGAAAAACCAAGAGACGCGCCCTCTTTACCTAGGCATTTTGTTAATCGATCCAACTGAAGGTATTACCGTCTTCTTTCCCAATGAGTTCCAGGAAGGAGCGACAGCAGAATTAGAAGCAGCCTCTCAGATTCAGCCTGATCAAGAACTCCTAATTCCCGATCCAGCAAGAGATCCGTTTGTGCTGCGAACGAAAAAACCTGGGTTGGGAGAGGTGTTAATTGTTGCTAGCCACAAGCCGCTTACTGCTGCGTTACTGCGCTTGCAACAGTTAGCAACAGAGCAACTAGCAGCAACCAAAGGACGCGGTACAGTAACAAGCAGAGGAAGCGAAGCTTTGGATATAGTGGGCAATATGTTGGGTGATTTATCGTCGCGGGGGTCAGTTGCAGGTGTGGAAGCAAGGGCAGAGATGAATACTACACAAATGGGAGCGCTGTCGATTACCTTTGAGGTGGTTTAGAAGGCTTGAAAAAACCCTGGCGAGTGTGTAGAGACGTAACATGCTACGTCTCTATTTTGTGTAATTGCGTAGCTTTGTTGGCAAAACTCCAGAGAGTCTATGGGCTTACTGCAACTCCATCGCCCCCCAGTCACCGGAAGGAATGAACGCCCCCCAGAAGAAAGGATGCTGATACTGCGGGTTAGCCAGCATCTCCAACTGCACCTGACGCAACGCCTCGCTCCTGCCCTCGTTATTCATCAATCGCTGGTAATACTTCACCATCAAATCCTTTGTGCCGTAATCATCCACTTTCCACAAACTCAGAAGCTGACTTTCTGCCCCAGCCGTGGCAAAGGCGCGACGTAAACCATCAACGCCTTCGCCATTGATGACATCTCCCAGCCCGGTTTCGCAGGCAGACAGAACCACTAGCTTAGTACCGCGTAATTTCAGTCCAGCGGCTTCTAGGGCTGTCAGTACGCCATCTTCCGTACCACTTTGGCGGGGGTTGAAGCCTGCTAGGGCAATGCCACTGCGTAATAGGGGGTTTTCGTAGTTGCGGGGAGTGGCAGTTGTACCGGGACGGCGTTCTACTGTGGCAAGCGATCGCCCTAGGGAAAAAATGTTACTCTCGCCATAAGCCGGAGGTGCCACTAGTTCTACCTTGTCCAGGAAAAATCCATGGGTGGCGATATGCAGGATGCTGGGGGCATTAACTTGCTTGATGACATTTTCTGTCGCGTCGGATTTAGTCAGGAGCGTGACTCCTGGGAGTAACGGGGCAATGACTTGGGCTTCTTGAGCCGTACCGGGTAAAGGATCGAACCGCATTCTGGCAATGTCGCCGGAGCGTTGGTTATTTGTACCGCGACTGAGGGCGGTTTGACCTAACCCCCCTTGCAGGGGAGAGGTTTTATTACTGGCTATTTGTACAGCAGGATTGCCGGGGTTATCGAAGTCAGGATTAGCTACCAGTACTGGGGCGGAACGACTAGGGGAGGAATTTTCCAGGCGCAAGATGTCGCGTCCAGAACCGAGGTAGGTGATGGAGTAGTTTTCGATGAGGTATTGATTGTTTTCGTCAACTAGGGCGGCGAAGGGAATCAGGTTCAGTTGGCTGTCGGGAGAAAGTAGCACTTGGCGAGTATTTCCCAGGAATTGACGCACAGGCTGCATCAGGAGTTCATCGAGGGTGCGGGCGGTTTGCTTGACGTTTGGGTGACGGTTGCGGAGGGAGTGGCGGAAGTCTTCAACGGCTTGGTTGATGGGGGCGGCTTCGCCTAAATCTACCCATTTGGGAGCGCCTTGATCAGGTAAAACATAAGCGGCGTAGCGAGGAACACCGACCCTTTCATCGCGTTTTGTGGCTTTGGCGTTGTAGGGTTCGTACAATACCAGTTCTACCAAGGCAGCATCGGCAGGAATTAACGACTGCACGGCCTCAAGGGTTACAGGTTGAGACTCGGTGCGGAACTCAGCACTGCGACGAGCGAGGCGGTTTTCTTGTTCTTCAGTTTTGGCTTTCAACTGGGCAACTTGCTTTTGGTACTCTTGGGGTGGAGTATCCCCAACTCCGCTGAATAGTAGTGCTGCCAGTTGCGAGCGGGTAGCCGCTAATTCATCAAGGAGAACTTGGTCTTCGGGTTTGAGGTTTTGGCGTAAGGTTTGCAGGCTATCGGTGAGGGCATCGAGAACGCGACCTTTGCGTTGCAAAACGGTAGTGAGGGCGAGACGAACGGCTTCGGGATTGTTAGGTGCATCCTGGAGGTGTAAGGAGGCTGTCAAGTTTGTTGTACCAGAGATAGTAGCCATGTAGTCGCGTTTTTGTCTTTCCGAGCCAGTGGTGAGGATGAGGGCGAGGTTTTTTTCTTCAATGCTGGTACCACGAGTCAGAAATTCCATTGCCTCGTCAACGTTTCCCTGTGCCCAGTACAGCTCTGCCAGATTGTTGAGGCTGGTGGCAATATCGGGATGCTCTTGTCCCAGCACTTCCTCCATGATGGCAAGGGCGCGTTGGTACAAGGGTTCGGCAGTGCTGTAGTTCCCCATATCCCGGTACAGCGTTGCCAGATTGTTGAGCGTCGTGGCGACAGAGGAATGCTCTTGTCCCAGCACTTTCTCCCGGATTGCCAAAGAGCGTTGGTACAAGGGTTCGGCAGTGCTGTAGTTCCCCATATCCTGGTACAGCCCTGCCAAACTATTGAGGCTGGTGGCGACATAGGGATGCTCTTGTCCCAACACTTTCTCATAGATTGCCAAGGAGCGTTGGTACAAGGGTTCGGCAGTGCTGTAGTTCCCCATATCCCGGTACAGCGTTGCCAGATTGTTGAGCGTCGTGGCGACAGAGGGATGCTCTTGTCCCAGCACTTTCTCATAGATTGCCAAGGAGCGTTGCAACAAGGATTCAGCAGTGCTGTAGTTCCCCTGTAACTGGTACAGCAATGCCAGATTGTTGAGCGTCGTGGCGACAGAGGGATGCTCTTGTCCTAGCACTTTCTCTAAGATTGCCAAAGAGCGTTGGTACAAGGGTTCGGCAGTGCTGTAGTTCCCCTGTAACTGGTACAGCAATGCCAGATTGTTGAGCGTCAGGGCGACATCGGGATGCGCTTGTCCCAGTACTTTCTCTAAGATTGCCAAAGCGCGTTGGTATAAGGGTTCGGCAGTGCTGTAGTTCCCCATTTCCTTGTACAGATTTGCCAGATTGTTGAGGCTGGTGGCAACATCGGGATGCTCTTGTCCCAGCACCTTCTCCATGATGGCGAGGGCGCGTTCTGCTAGGGGGATGGCAGCAGCGTACTGCCCCTGGTTGTAGAGCTGGAATACCTGCTGATTCAGCCGCTGGGCTTCCTCTAGTTCTGCTAACTGTTGTGCTGATTGGGGAGGTAGGGGTTGTGCTGGAACTGGCTCTGGCACTCCTGTTAGTAATACCATCATCGCCACTAGGGTAGCTGCCCAAGGGAGCCATCCTTTTACTAACGCTTTTGCCAACATTGCTTTTACCCTCGGTTTGTTGTTCTTCATTGTTCTATCTCTGGGGCAAATTTGGTTATACGAATTACCGATGAAGAGGCGATGTCGGAACCCTACACCCCTTAGGGCTTGTTTTCAAACTATTTGCGATCGCACTCACTCTTGAGGACTCTTCAAATCCCCGACTTCTTGAAGAAGTCCGGGATCTAGCTCTAGCTCTAAGATTTCTGCTCCCCCCTTTTTAAGGGGGGCTGGGGGGGATCTCTGCTGGGGCAGGTTTTCACCGCTTCGCCGCTTCAACTGCGGCTTGAGCATTCACTAAGCCACTACCAAAGAAATACTGCTGTGCCGAAACGGGCTGATTGGGTTGGAAAATCCCGGAAGGACGCAGGAAGGAAAAATCTTCCGCCGTGCCAAAGCCGATCGCTGCTTGCAATCGATAATGATTCTCATCTGCTTTTGTGAGTGTTAAGCCTTCGTAGTTGGAGGTTTCTTGGAGGATAGTGGAGACGCGATCGCGACTTAACCCTCCGTTTTCCCCTTTCATCAACGCCACCACCCCGGATACCGTTGGCGCAGAAAAGGAAGTCCCTTGCACCTGCACGTAATTCCCCAGCGGATCGAGGGCGACTCCCCAGGAGTAATCGGGCAGCGATATCCCCTCCCAGAAGCCCTCAACCCCCGTCCCGCCAGTGGTGAGAATACCCCCCCCGGCGCTGGTTGAAATATCCCCACCGGGAGCCACCACATCCAATCTGCCGCCATAACTGCTGTAAAAGCTGCGATTACCTGTCAGGTTCGTCGCCCCTACAGAAATCACCCCCGGAATTGCCGCCGGGAAACCAACGCCATCTAAGCTTTCATTACCCGCCGACGCAACGATCGCTAACTGGGGATTGGCCTCCAGTACCTCAAATATTTGCTGCGTCAAATCCTCTACCGGAAGCAAGCCACCCAAGCTCATATTAATCACATCAACATCCCGCGCTGCTGAGTAACCAACTGCCTCAATCAGGGCATCCGGCGTAATCTGACCCCCCAACCCAAACACCCGCACGGGCAAAAACTTCGCATGGGGAGCGACACCTACCACACCCGTATTATCTTGAGGATTGGCAGCAATTACCCCAGCACTCCAAGTCCCATGAAACTCAGAGGCAACTCTACTCCGCAGATAATTCCGCAGCATACTAGCAAGCTGACCCCTGGATGCATCGGGATAGTAAGACTTTAAGGCACGCGCCAGCCGTGGGTATTCCTTCAGTAACTCATCGCTAGATAGAGCAAAGGATTTCTGAAAATCCGGTCGCATCACATCCAATTCTTCTTCGCTCAAGCGCGTATCCGGATCGCCCCCACCACCACTAGAGAAATCCCAGCCATGAACTTCACCCGGTAAAGGCTCCTCAACCTTCGCCGATTCGTAGACATTCTTGGCTAAATCGGGATGATCCCACTGAATCAAGGAATCAATCACCGCAACAACAACGCCCTCACCCTGATTGCTGTTTTTCCAGGATTCGGTAGCGCGAACATCGGTACGGGGCAATAACTGACCGCGCCGGGGAGTGCTGTTCAGGTGCCATTGCAGCGGTAACATTGCTGTAGAAAAGGGCGTATTTTTAGGTTGGGGCAAACGCGCTAAAAGCCTTTGCAGTCCCTCAACGGCGTTGGGAATCTCTGACAGCGAGGAGGCATTTGCCACTAGCGACTGCACTTGATAAGGAACAGACTGGACAAAATTGGGAGTTGCCGACTGCACTCCTCCTAAGCTACTCAGCCGATTCGCCACATCCAAAACTGCCGTACCCGATGTAGAGGTAGAGCGCACCAGATAGCGATTGTTGGTAAAGCGCAGCGGGCGAATCACTTCCAGCTTATTCTGCATCAACATTAGCTGCTTGCGACCCTCAGAAATTCCTGGCTCAAAGGAAACAACAATTTCATTCGGTAAAACGATCGCTTCCTCACTTTGATCCGATGAGGCTTCTGAGGAACTGCTGCGACTCAATACGGGCAGCGTTTCTTGCACATAAGCAGCCGCGCGAACCTGCTGAGTTACCGCTGCAATGGAACTCCGGCTGCCGCTGGGGAGTGTAACTAAGGCAAAGCGATCGCCTAGCGGCTTCACATCCACCGCTAACCCAGTAGCGCGACTCTCACCGCGAGTCGCGCTACTCCCGCCTTGTTGCAAGTCTTCCTGCAATTGCAGATAAAGCGGCTTTACCTCACCCCGCGTCCCTCCCCTAACTGATTTAAAAGCCACCGCAACAACATCCGATCGCAAACTCAGGGGAATCTGTTGACCATAGAAGGTGTAGAACAACTGCTCGTTAGATGTTTGTGCTTGAGCTAATCCTTGATGATGCTGAGGGATAACCGATAGATTTACACTTCCCCACAAACAGCTAGTTAATAGAACGCTAGAGACAAGACGCTTCACGATTTTTCTTCCTTATGAGTGGTGTCGCTAGCTATATATCTCTGAGGATTTTGGCAGATATGCAGGGATTGGCGTTCCTAATCGCCAACACCTTAAAAGTTTACTGAGTATCGCCCTAGATCCCCGACTTCTTAGAGAAGTCGGGGATTTCGCCTCCACGAAATTACTAACGATGAAAACTGCATAAGTTCACCAAGTTTAGAGATAAGTCGCGGCGTACCGAACGTTGCTACCCAAACCCCAGGAGATGAGAACATGGACAGTTATTAAAAAGGACTCATGGCTAACAATCAATAACTGATGACTAATATGAGTGCTGCATCTAAATATTGGACATTGGTGAGAATCGATGCTACAGGTGGGCGAAAGCTACAGGTAATTGCCTCAGCAAAAGCATTTTTCGCCTCAGCATTTCCCGATGCAGAGAGATTCGAGGTGCCGGATAAGCTGATTCAGCGCCAGTTACTGCACTGGATGCACGAAGAAAACCCAACTCAAGAGCCAGAGCGATCGCTATTAGCAGAACGCTGTTTGCTGTGCTTTATTTCTTGGCATATTGAGCGAGTGTGTCTGCAACTAGAAGCTCAGTTTGGTGTTGGACATGGTTTCACCTGTCGCGATTTATTGCCAATTGTCCTCGGTGATGATGGTAGAGGGTACCAACCCACCTCGCCGCCATTTCTTGCTAGAGAAATTTTGCAAAGCTTTGAGCTAACGCAAAGTGGTTTAGCGACTTGGACAACTCGACGCACAAAACACGACAAAGAACTGAATGCGTTTTTACTAGAACGGGGAGTTTACCTAGTTAGTGATTGGGCAATTCTCAATGACACTCGCCCTAGCCAGTTAGAGCGAATCCTCAAAGAGTTTCACCATCTGACGGCGATTGAAATCAGCCAAGCCAGGCGGCTTTTGGAGTCTTACCATGGGGTTTATCGCGTGGCTCGTCTCCAACAACGCCAAGGGGGAAGTGGGGGACGATGTGCTACACCGACAACCGAACAGCTACAACAAATCGCCTACCACCTGATACCTGGGGATGGGGAACAAAAAGACGTAATTTCTACCAAAAGTGGCTCTTCTCAATCTCCAAAACCTGAAACAGTAATGGCACAACTTCAACAGTTGGCTTCTCGACTGCGCCAGTACCAAATTCATGTCAGGGGAGGTTCTCAAGCGATTAAGCCACAGGGCGCTCTAGATAAGTATGACCGTATCCTTGAGCGGGTTCCATCGCCTCACTCTCAAAATATTCTTGCTCCTGAAGACGACCAAACTGAGTTTTTGCAGTCTTATCGTCAGCAGTTTCGAGTTTGTTTAGATGCAGCAGTTGCCCAGGTGACGGATGCACGAGCCAGGAAATTACGGCGTCAGTCTCCCCAAAAAGCAGAACAATTTTTGACAGCACTGCAACTATTTCATTGTCAGGGAACGCCGATGGGAGACATTGCCAAACAGGTAGGATTGCAGGCTCAGTATCAAGTTAGCCGCTTGCTCCAGCTCAAACCCTTGCGTGCGGATATTCGACAGCAGCTATTGGTGATGTTACGCGATCGCGTCCTCGCACAAGCCCAAGCCTACACCACGCCAGAACGCCTCCCCTGGAAAGCGAGATTGAAACTGCACTAGACAAACAAATTACTAAGATGCTCAACGAGGCAGAATCTGCCAGCCATCTGTTGCCAATGCGATCGCTTTAGAGCGCAACCTTTAACTATATGAGGGGGCTTGGGGGAGCTATAAGTCCCACACCATAATCTACCTGATTAGGAAGCCAACGCTGCAATATGAATGATTCAGCGTGGGTAGTTCACCTAGCGCTCAGAATAATGCTTACGCATTAATCTCCGTCGTTGACGCAATTTATAGGAATTTCGCAGGTGATCAATCAGTCTTAGCCCCATAAAATAGCTGAAAATGGAGACAACTGACGCAACAGCAAAGCAACCGACAAATAAAGGAAAGAGAATTTCTGTACCTAGCTCTTTGACTTCTTCCCAGGATTGCAAGCTGACGTTCGTTAACTCATGCTGGTTGAGCAGCATCTGACCGACATGAAAATTGAAGGCGTAGATGGGGATATAAGTGAAGGGATTGCTCACCCATGTTGCTGCGGCGGCGACAATCTTATTACCCCGAAAGACAACCGCCAGTAAAACGCCAAGGAGGGTTTGCAATCCAAAGAAAGGAAACAATCCTGCAAATATGCCACAGGCTAAACCCCGCGCGATCGGTTCTGGACGACCTTGCAGACGCACTGTGCGCCAATACAAATAGTTTAAGCCCCGCCTAATACTCTGTCTGGGGGCTTTGATTTTATTAGGATTGCGAAGTGGTGTTTTTTTTGCCACTGCAGGTAAATAGGGCGGACAACTTTGCAGAGATCTTCTAAACATAATGGCAAAAATATCAGCAACCCTCCACCGTCATGCAGCAGTTATTCCCCTTCGACATTTGGGGAAACTAAACTATCGACTGGGAGTTCTCCCTACAAAATACATCAAGACGTAAGCTGATAACTCTTGCCGACGGAGGATGATAGTAGGGACACTGTGATGAATTAGGCTCAACACAGTCTTAAACGGTTGCGGCTGCGATGGGATAGAGGCTATCCTAAATCGTCACGGGTGACTCAACGTAAATAGTTGGCTCATGCATTTTAAAATCTATGCCATAGGCGATCAACTTCTTAGAAATTTTTTCATTGGCTAATTCCAGGAGACGTTTGCGAAGTTGAATCGAATTGTCACTGGAACCGAGAATAAAGAACGAGACTCTAGCACGGGTCGATTTCTGGTCATCCGGATGAAGCAACGTAATATTGGTACTACCCGGATCGATGCCAAATAAAGAATTTGTGCTTTCTGTAATGACTTGCTGAACTAACGCTTGTTCCCGTTCTTCCAAAGTATGTGAAAAATCTAAATAAAGCAAAACCATCACCTTCTTCCCTCTAGTGATGTTTTCAATTTCTAAATTGGCAAAAATCGAATTTGGCACAATAAACAGCGTGCTTTTTGCCGAAGTGCGAATTTTAGTAGAGCGTAAACCGATTGACTCGACTCGACCAAACAAGCCTTCTGGAATTTGTTGCGATCGCTGTAAGCGAATGTATTCACCAGGGACAAAAGGACGGTCTAAGTATAAAACAATCGTTCCTAATAGTTGTTCCAAAGTTTTTTGGGCAGCAAAGGCAAGTGCTAATCCTCCAATCCCCAATCCCGCTAACAAACCCACCAAGTCAAAACGATTTTGAGCAAAGGCGAGAACGGCAATAAATCCAATAATTACATTGGCTAAGGTTTCAAATACTAGAAGCAATTCATCAACTTCTCGCCCGAACTTGCGGACGATTTCGATGCCATACACGCGGACAAACTGTCGAAACAAGCGTGATGCTAACCAAGCAAGGCTGACAATAACAGCTAAATCTACGAAAAAACTAAAAAAGTTATAAAAGACTGGGTATACTCTAATCCAAACCAGCGACAGAGAAATAAGAATTAACGTTCCCGCAATTTTAAATAATTGACTGATTGGATCGATTAAATTTTGATAAAAACTCGTCACCTGATGCGGTAAAAACCGTTGAATGATCAGCCTGATCGCTGATGGGGTATATCGCCCGATCAGCAAAGAAAGGAGAATAAATATAAATAAGCCTCCTAACCTAATTCCTAACTCAACTAAAAATCTCCGGGCAACAACGGTATCAATTTGAAAAAAATCTAAAAAATCAGCAGGAATAACCATTAAAAAAGTTCTAAATTGTAATGGGGGAATCGACGTAAATTGTTGGTTCTTCTATATCAAAAGCAATGCCATATTCTTTAAGCTGTTTGGTAATAGTTTGATTGGCAATATCCAGGAGTTGGCGACGCAGATCCATCGATACTTCTCCAGAGCCAAGAA
The DNA here is from genome assembly GCF_059505785.1 of Kastovskya adunca. Classification (NCBI taxonomy): domain Bacteria; kingdom Bacillati; phylum Cyanobacteriota; class Cyanophyceae; order Coleofasciculales; family Coleofasciculaceae; genus Kastovskya; species Kastovskya adunca. The sequence goes on from NZ_JCACLG010000027.1 coordinate 22,314, forward strand.
TGAAAAAGGTTATTTGAGACTGGGTTATTTTTTGTCCGTCTCCCCTGATAACATCTTTGAAGGTGACATTGGTACTACGAGCATCTATCCCAAAAATACCACCTGTGCTTTCTAAGATGACTTGCCGAATTAATGCCCGCTCTTCATTGGGAATAGTACGATAAAACGTCAGGTAAATCAGCGACATCACCTTCTTAGCACCTGTGAAATTCTCAATATTGACTTGGGTAAGTACGCTATTGGGAACTACCATTAATGTTCCTTTGCCAGAGGTGCTAATTTTAGTAGAACGTAACCCAATCGACTCTACTCTGCCAAATGTGCCATCCGGTAAACCAATGTAGTCGTCAATAACAAAGGGACGATCGAGGTAAATAACAATTCCCCCTAAAAACTGTTCTAAAGTTTTTTGAGCGGCAAAGGCGACGGCTAGTCCTCCTACCCCTAAACTGGCAACTAAACCCAAAATATTGATTTGATGCGTTTGGGCAAAAATAATAACTGCCAGGACAACAATTATAAAATTAGCTAATAGTTTGGCAAGAATTAAGAGTTCGCTATTAACCTTACGTCCGCTTTTGATCGCGGCGTCGAGGAGATAAAAATCGAAAAAACGCTTGAACAGCCGAGAACCAAGCCAACTACCTGCGATCGCTAAGGCTAAACTGATTGGCAGTTCGATCAAGCTAACGAACTTTGTTTTGGGAATTAGAAATAAGATGAAATCCGTTCCTAGTAAAGTTAGGACTAGCCCCAAAAAGCCTTTGTAGGGTTCAATGATTGTTTGATAGGCTTCCTTGATTTGGAAAGATAGGAAACGGTCTAGTAAAGAAGTAATCAACCGGGGGAGAGTCCAACTACCAACGAGTACTAATGCCCCACCTAGTCCTACCAGAGCCAGGGGTAACTCTGTATCGACACTAATGGTGTCGGGTAAAGCTTCAAGCATCGGGAAACTCCAATTTTAAGCGCTGCATGTCGATAGAACCATTAGCCGTTATGCTTTCTGGTTTGCTAGGATGCGCTTCCAGTGTATTACAGGTTTTTCACTTCCATTGTGCTGTTGTACTTTCCACTTACAGCAATTTTCACAGATTTTCCTGCTCTCGATGGCGGGAGAAGGGGTTAGGAGATGGGGGCGTTCTCTGTAAGCCTTTGTATAGGGAGAGGGTTGGAGAGCGCGATCGCCTTAGCGCACTTGTTCAAGCAGTTGTTCTGCCTTTATTGCCCACTGGGTATTACCTTGAGAGGTATAGAGGTTTTTGGCATATTGCAATACTTGTTGAGCATCGCTGTAGCGGTTCTGTTTGATAAAGGTTAAAGCTGCACCATAGTAAGCATTGGCGTAGTTGGGATTGGCGGCGGCTGATTGACGGAAGGCTTCTAGGGCAGCGTTTAAGTCTCCCTGGTTAAATAGAATGGTGCCTAAGTTGTAGTGAGCTTCGGGGTATTTAGGGCTGATTTTCACCGCTCGTTGAAATGCCTTTTTCGCCTCTTCAATTTTGCCCTGTTGCAGATAGGCTAACCCTAAGTGGTAGGACGGTTCAGGAGCATTGCTACTCAACGGGATGGCACGCCCAAAGGCAGCGATCGCGTTGTCCACTTCTCCTTGTTGAGCCAGTACTAAACCCAGGTTGTAGTGAGCAATGCCAGAGGTAGAGTCGAGTTCGAGTGCCCGTTCTAGGTAATCTTTTGCCTGGGGTAAGTTATTTCCTTCGAGTAAGGCAGCCCCTAAATTAGCATAGGCAATGGCAAAATCTGGATCAGCTTGGATTGCCTGGTAAAACGCATCAGCCGCAGGTTGCAACTGTCCAATTTGCCGCAAGGCTAATCCTAAGTTGTAGTGGGCGGGAGCGAGTTTGGGGTTGAGTCGGGAGGCTTGTTGAAAGGCGGCGATCGCTTCGGGGATTTTGCCTTGCTGCACAAGCTGAATTCCCTGATTGAGCTGATCGGCGGCGGCTGGAGTAGTTGGTGTCAGTCTCGGCAAAGATTGGGCGATTTGAAGCGTGCTGGGGGTTTGAGCCATGATTGGCGTTCCCACTCCCCACAGCCCCAATACACTCAAGCTAATTGTTAGCCACAACGCTCTGAGTAGGGGTGCAGGAGAGGAAGGATTAAGAATGAAATAGATTATCCCCATCTCCTCATCTCCCCACTTTCCACTTTGCCAATCGCCAGAAGTTTTGAAACAAATTCGTTTGCAACTGTTGCTTAGATTCATAAAAGTTAGAAATCATTTATAGAAAGTAGTGTTACTTAACTTTTATAGGACTTTCCCTTACAAGACATTGCAAGTATTGTTTCATCCCCTCAGAACGCGCTACTCTCAAAAGTTAAGACGATTAAGTTCGTTTCTAGTTTCGCAACTCAACTGAATTGGCACAGTTAGGACTTACGTAGTTAAGTAATACGAATCAGGGGTGGAGGCAAGATAGTAGCAAAACCCCAGAAGGGATCGCCACAAAACCCATTCAAAACCAAACAGGCATCCTTTCCCAATTTTCTCGCCGCCACTAAAGAACAATCAGAGTTTTCTGCGTAAGCCCACAGGGTAACGGAGGGGAAAGTAAATCTCTTGATTTACCCAAATTGTCAATTTCCTTGAACTCCTTATCAATTTTGGGGGTGAATTATGAATGAAAAAGTTCTATCCGGCATCCGGAATGTCGCAATTGTTGGGCCTTATGGCAGTGGTAAAACCACATTGCTCGAAAGCTTATTGTCTGTGACTGGGGCAGTTTCTCGTAAAGGTAGCATCAAGGAGGGTAATACGGTAGGTGATAGTGCCACCGAAGCCCGCGATCGCTCCATGAGTGTAGAAGTCACCGCAGCGAGTACCGAATATCTTGGTATTCGCTTTAATTTTTTAGACTGTCCTGGCTCGGTTGAATTTGCTCAAGAAACCTACAACGCTTTAATTGGGGTTGATGCCGTCGTTGTCGTTTGCGAGCCGATAATTGACCGCGTCCTCACTTTATCACCGCTATTTAAATTCCTGGATGATTGGGAAATTCCCCACCTGGTCTTTATCAATAAGATGGATCGCTTCTCCTGTATGGATGATACCTGCGGTCTTTCCTACCGGGAAATTTTGGATGCCCTCAAAGCTGTTTCCAGCCGTCCTTTAATCCCGCACCAGTACCCGATTGGTAAAGGGGAACACCTGATTGGTTTTATTGATTTAGTCAGCGAACAGGCTTATCACTACCACGCTCACGCGCCAGCAGACCCCGTACTATTACCAGAAGAGTTAAAAGAGCAAGAGCACGCGGCTCGCGCCGAAATGCTAGAAACTCTAGCCGACTTTGACCGAAAATAATGGGATACAAGCCCTGTCCTTCACTTCGACCCTTCGACAAGCTCAGGGCAGGCAGCTCAGTGACCACTAGGACGGCTTTTTATTAGGCTTTGGAAAACGGGCAATTAAAGTTCTAATCAGTTCAGATTTAGTCATTCCACGACTTGCGGCTTCTTTTTCAAGTTGCCGCTTTTCGTATTCGGTTAATCTAATATAAATTTTTTCTGTTTTCATAAAAATGTACAAACAAGTGGGTATACATCTAGGATAATGGTAACAGGAGGATTGGAAAATGAAAGCAAGATACCAGTATCGTTTTTACCCAACAGACCAACAGCAGCAGAGCTTGGCTCGGTTGTTCGGCTGCGTTCGTGTTGTGTACAACGATGCTCTTGCAATCTGTAAACAATCTGAAAAGAAACCTAAATCTGCTGAACTCCAAAAGATAGTTATCACTCAGGCAAAAAAGACTGAAGAACGATCTTGGCTTAGTGAAGTGTCAAACATCCCATTACAGCAGTCAGTAGCCGATCTAGAAGTAGCTTTCAAGAACTTCTTCGATTCCTGCAAAGGCAAGAGAAAAAGCAGAAAAGTTGGTTATCCTAAATTTAAGAAACGGATTAATAGCCAGTCGGCACGGTTCAGGATTGGGGGTTTCTCTATTAAAGGTGAAGGCGTTTATCTTGCAAAGATAGGTGTTGTTAAGCCTATCTGGTCAAGAAAACTACCTGCAAACCCTAGCTCTGTAACTGTTATTAAGGACTGTGCTAACCGTTATTTCTTGAGTTTTGTCGTAGAAGTTGAACCAGTCAGTATTGGTGCCAAGAACCAAAGTATCGGCATTGACTTGGGTATTAGGACTTTTGCTGTGATGAGTAACGGTGAAATAGCTGTCAGTCCTTGCTATAAAGCACTAGACCGTAAGGTGCGTAAACTTCAGCGTAAGTTAGCCCGTCAACAAAAAGACTCGAACAGGAGGTACAAAACCAGGATTCGGATAGCTAAGGCTCACAACAAAATTGCAGATATCCGCAAAGACTTTTTGCACAAACTGTCAACCAAAATCGTTAGTGAAAACCAAACTATCGTCTTGGAAGATTTGAATGTGTCAGGGATGGTTAAAAATCGTAAACTTTCTAGAGTAATTAGTCAGCAAGGCTGGAGAGATTTCAGGGTTTTGGTTGAAGCCAAGTCTGAGAAGTATGGACGCAAGTTTGCGGTCATTAGTCGATGGGAACCAACCAGTCAGGTTTGTTCTGAATGCGGGTTCAACTGGGGCAAGATTGATTTGTCTGTTCGTTCAATACTCTGCTTAAGTTGTGGCGTTGAACACGACAGGGATGAGAACGCATCGGTAAATATAGAAAAAGCGTCGCTTCGAGCCTGTCGAGAAGTCGGCATGGGGCATCGGCACGACTCTAAATGTACGTCGAGACAGAGTAAGACTACCTCGGTAGCATCAGTCAATGAAGCGTAAAGAATCCCCGTGCGTTCACGCCGGGGAGTATGTCAATAATGGTTCTTACCACTCCGTCGATAGTTCCGAACAAGCCTTTAAGCAGGCGGCGCGGCTAGCAATGACTGAAGGGATGCTCAATTGCGAGCCAACTCTCCTAGAACCGATTATGTCGATTCAGGTCTGTACGCCTACGGAATTTACCTCCAAGGTTTTGCAGTTGATTACAGGACGCCGGGGGCAAATTTTGGGCTACGAAGGACGTTCTGACTGGCGGGGTTGGGATTGTGTTTCGGGTTATCTTCCCCAAGCAGAGATGCACGACTTTATTGTCGAGTTGCGATCGCTCACCTTGGGAACTGGTTTTTTCCAGTGGAAGCACGACCATCTCCAAGAAGTGCCCAACAAGTTAGCTGAGCAGGTGCTGGCAATGGCTGAAAGTAGTGCTGAGTCCTGAGTCGGTGAGTGGTAGGGTAGGTTAGGTGGAGCCGTAACCTACCACCCGACTGATTTATGGACGCCACACAAACTTGGTATATTGTCAAGCATCCTGAAGGTTCTTGTGAAATTCTCCCCAGCGAGTTGGTGGTTGGGGAGAATGAATCAGCATTTGTGGAGCGATGGGGGCCCTTTGCCTCTCAAGGAGAAGCGATCGCCCGCCGGGTCGGTTTGATCCGTGCGGGCAAGTGTCAACCCGTTTAACGAGGGCTTAGCAAAAGTCACACTCTGACTTTTGCCTATCTTTATTGAGGGACAGCCGGAACAGCGATCGCTCCTGCCTGAGTGTCGCGACGTTGACCAGCGATTTCTTTGCCTAAGACATCGATAGCTTTAGAAAACTGCGGGTCTTGGAGGGTGCCGACTTGGGTGCGGTCTGCCAGTAACTCTTTTTGCTGTTCTTCGCTCAGTTCGAGCGTCACATCCGGAGCAATACCCAATTTATTGATATCGGTACCGTCGGGAGTGAGGTATTTAGCGATAGTTACTGCCAAACCGGAGCCATCGCCTAAGCCGCGTACCGACTGCACTAAACCTTTACCAAAGGTCTTGGTGCCGACTAAGGTAGCGCGTTTGTTATCCTGCAATGCCCCAGAGAGAATTTCGCTGGCACTGGCAGAACCGCCATCGACGAGTACGACGAGGGGTTTGTCGGTTAGGGCGCGGTTGTTCGCTTGCTGGCGGTCTGATTCTCCCTGGCGGTCAACCGTGGAGACAATTGCGCCTTCATCCATCCACATCCGGGCAATTTCAATGCTGGAGTACAGTAAGCCGCCAGGATTGGAGCGCAGGTCTAGAACGTAGCCATTTACCTGCTGCTTTTCTAACGCCTTAATCGCATCGCGCATCTCCTGAGCAGCGTTGGCACTGAATTGATTGAGGCGAATGTAGCCAACTTTACCCGTGGGCGAATTCTGCACGTTGTAGCGTACCGGGTGAATTTCAATGCGTGCCCGCATCAGGTCAAAGTCGAGTTCCTGCTTTCCTCGCTGAATCTTCAGGTTGACGCTACTTCCTTCTTCGCCCCGAATTAGTAGTACGGCATCATTCACATCCATGCCTTCGGTACTTTTGCCGTCAATTTGGATAATGATATCTTTTGCGAGTATCCCGGCTTTGGAGGCGGGGGTATCTTCAATCGGTGCAATCACCGTCAGTTTTTTCGTTTCCTCATCTTGAGCTAACTGGATACCTACACCCGTTAGTTCCCCAGAGGTATCAATTTGCATGTTCTTGAACTCTTCGGGGCTCATGAACCGCGTGTAGGGGTCCTCCAATTTCTCCAGCATTTCCCGCACGGCTACGTAGGCTTGTTCTTTGCTGGTGTAAGAGCGGTTGAGATAGTCGTTGCGAACCGCTTGCCAATCTACCTGGTTAAACGTGGCATCAACGTACTGACGGTCAATAATTTGCCAAACTTCATCAACTAACTCTTTTGGGCTTTCACGAAAAAATGCTTGACTTTGAGTCCCATGATGAATACCAACGCCCGTAACAGCAACCGTCGTTAACATTACGGCTGTCGCACCGAGAACAATACCACGCTTTGTTATTACCATAATTCTTTCACAAGCCGGAGGAATACTACTGCAAAGGAATCACGCTCACTCTAACACAGGCAAGTGTTAGGAAGCGTTGTCGCCTATTCTGCATAGGCAGTAAAAGTTGCCTATAATCCGGAAAGATCCGGTTTTTTGCAATTTGACTACGTTGCTAATTAAATTTTAATTCTTTTCAATTTTCTGTCTTTTTTCCTCCATCAATTTGAGTACAAAGATAGCGATCGCTTGGTCTAACTTTGGGATTAGTTTGTAAATAATCCTGTAGCCAGTAGCAACTTTTACTCAGAAGCTGATCTAAATTCCAGTTCCACACAATCACTGTATGATCTTGACTAGCACTTACCAAGGTCTGGGCATCGTTGCTCCAACTGATGCCGATTACTCGTGCCTTGTGCCCTTCTAACGTTTTAACCAATGTATCGTCTAACCGCCAGAGTTGCACTCGGTTATCCCAACTTGTAGTTGCCAGGATCTTCCCACTGGGGCTAAAACGGACTTTAGCGACACTATCACTGTGACCTTTGAGGGTTTTTAATTCTATCCCATCACGATTCCAGATCTTGACGGTATTGTCATAGCTGGCGGAGGCAAGGCGCTGAGAGTCTGGGCTAAAGTTCACATCCAATACCCAATTACTGTGACCTTTGAGGGTTTTGAGTAAGGTACCGTCAGCCGTCCAAAGTTTGACCGTATTGTCATCGCTAGCAGAAGCCAAGTACTGCCCATCGGGACTAAAGCTAACCGCATTGACGCGATCGCTATGATCTTTGAGGGTTTTAATCAACCGACCATCTCGCCGCCAAAGCTTAATGGTGTGGTCACGACTCGCTGATGCTAGATACTGGGAATCCGCACTAAAGCTGACATCCAACACCCAATCTTTATGCCCTTGCAGCGTCTTGATCAATGTGCCATCTCGCTGCCAAAGCCTTACCGTACCATCGCGACTAGCAGATGCCAGATACTGGGAATCCGGCGAAAATACGACACTGTAGATGCGTTCTGTGTGTCCCTGCAACGTTGCCAAAAGTTTACCCGTGCGAGTCCAGAGTTTGATGGTTTTGTCATTTCCCGCCGAAGCAATTAATTGACCATCCCTCGAAAGCGCCACTGACCTGACCTCATCATGATGTCCGCGTAAAATTAAACGGGACTGGTCATGACGTCCCCACAGCTTAATGGTTTTGTCGAAACTAGCAGAAGCCAGCACCTGACCATCGGGGCTAAAACTAACGCCAGTAACACCATCGCTGTGTCCGTCAAAGGTTTTGACCAGTTTGCCGTCGTTGTGCCAGAGTTTAACGGTGTTGTCATCACTGGCTGAAGCGATCGCTTTACCATCAGGACTGAAGGCGACATCAAACACCCAACCTTGATGTCCCGATAAGGTTCTCTCAAGACGAGTCACTCCTTTGCTGTCAGTTTTCCACAGCTTGACTGTCCGGTCATCGCTGGCGGAGGCAAGCCGCTGACCATCAGGACTAAACTTTACCGCACTGATTTTTCCGTGATGACCCGTCAGGGTTTGCAGGCGATGCCCCTTGAGCGTCCATAGCTTCACCGTCTTGTCCTCGCTAGCAGACGCCAGTCGCTGACTATCCGGACTGAAGCTGACGGACGTGACGATTCCCTGGTGAGCAAACCAGGTTTTGACCAGTTTGCCCTCTGATGTCCAGAGCTTGATTGTGCCATCCCCCGATGCCGAGGCAATCCAGCGTCCATTGGGGCTAAAGCTCACATCATAGACATAACCTTTGTGACCGCGCAAAACCTGGACTCCTGTCCCATCAAGATGCCAGATTCTGACTGTCCGATCCCAACTACCGGAGGCAAGCAGTTGTCCGTTAGGACTGAACACTGCACTAGTCACGCTCTCTTCGTGACCCTTGAGGACGTTGAACAAGGTGCCATCGGGACGCCACAACCGGATCGTTTTGTCGCGACTGGCAGAGGCGATCGCCTGACCATCTTTGGAGAAACTAACATTCCAGACCACATCGCTATGTCCTTCTAGGCGATTGCGCTCTTTTACCCCATAAATGGCTTGTTCAAAAGCAGTGAGTACCTGAAGCCGAGTGTAGGGTTCCACGGTGGTTGCCTCTTGCAGGCGTTTGGCAGCTCTGGTGGCTTCTAAGAGGGCGTCAAATTCCTTATGGGAGGCAAATAGGGCTTCGGAGGAAGCACTTAATCCAGTAAGTTGGGCATTTGTCAAGAGATTGCTAGTAAAGCGTTTTTGCATTTCCGTTCGCCATGCCAAGCCCCCCACCGCCGCCGCTAAAATTGCCATCGTCACCCCCACCATCACAGCGTATAGGTGCTGGCGGCGCACCCGCAAAAGCGCCATGTCCTGACTTTTGAGCTGGGCAGCGATCGCTCGTTGCACGCGTCGCTGATAAGTTTGACGAATCGGTGCAACGAGGTAGTCGTGAACGAGTTGATAGCGGTCTTGTGGTTCATCGGGGAGGCGAAAGACTAAACCCGAACCCACTAAAATTTTCAAAATTAACTCTAGTGCGGAATCGGGAGATACCGCCTCTGAACTCTTCCTGTCTGCTAGTAGTGTGCTGCCTTTAGCGGAGGAATTCCGTGAAAATTCTCGGCGTCGCGGCGTCCTTTTCTCTGGGCTTCTTCCTTCCCCAGAATCTATAAGTTGGTATAAGTCTGTGCGGGTCTTGAGGGGACGAGTGCCCCGCTCATCAGTTAGGGAAAATAACACTTTCCAGACGAGAGCCGCATTTTCAGGGCCACAATCGTCAATCACACTCAGAAGCGATCGCTCCACTAATCTTGTCTTAGGATTTTCCCCTAGCGCCCGATATTGGGTCAGCCGATGGATTTTTTCCGCTTGCAGTTGGGCACCCACCACCTGCAACTCAATCAAACGAACCGATGAGGAACTTCCCGCTAAATCCTTCACTAGGGCGTCAATCAATGCATCTTCTAGCTGGTACTGGGAAGCCGCTAAGGTGCGGATGACATTCGTGGCATCCTTTAAGGACAATTCTCCCAAGTGGTAGCGAATCTGTCCGTCAAGAATGTTGTTATTAATAGCATCAATAGGGCAATAGCGTTCGCATTCTAGCAGGTAGTGAAGATAATCCTCTCGCAACGACAAAATCACCTTTACAAAGGGTAAATTTAAGCAATCCCGTAGGAATTCGTAAAATTTACACCGATCTGCCAAATTTGTATAAACGAAAAAAAACTCTTCAAATTGATCAAAAATCAGGACGCTTAAGAGATTGTGTTCGGCATTGTGCCGTAATTGCTGAATGATTTCTGAGTGGGAAAAAGGGGGAGTTAAAAGGCAGGGCACCTCAGGCAAGGTTTGTAAGGCGTCGGTCAAGGCACGCCCGCAAGCTTGCTGCCAACCGCGATAAACCTTTTGCACTATGGGTAAGACCGATCTGGCATTGATAATGTGTGCCGAGAGGGCAGGAACCAACCCCGCATTAAGTAGCGAACTTTTCCCCACCCCGGAGGAGCCATGGAGGATAGTGAGTTTGTGGTCAGTGCGACTGAGGCGGGTAATTAGGCGCTGAACATCCGGCTGGCGTCCGGCGGCAGCAATTTCTCTAGGCAAGCGCGAGACAGCTCTGTCAGTTGGGGAAGAACTGGGAACGCGCAACGGCTGCAAGGACACAGTACCAAGGAAGGTACTAAAGCCATACTGTTGCTCAATAGAGCGTTGAGTAGCACGAATTTCAAAGGCTTGCAGGTATTGCTGCTGCTCAAAGTAGAGCGATCGCAATTCTTCTAAAATATCTAGATACAGGTGGGGGCGCTGTCGTGGTGCTCCTGTCGGCACCATTTCTATCGCTTTAGCTTGTTCCAAATAAGCGATCGCCAGTCGAGGATGATTGAGTTGCCGTTGCGCTTTGGCAAGCATCAGCAGATACAACCCTTGCTGCTCAGGTTGATCCAAACGAGACTGTTTCAAAATTTGCATCGCTGTTTCAGCAAGTTGTCTCGCGCCCTGCCAATTCTGCTGTGCCAACGCCACCTGAGCTAAAAATCCGCTGGCTTGCGCCAGTTGAATAGGACGATAAATTTGTGGTTGGGTCAAAACTTGTAGCGCTAGCGTCTGCAACTCTTGCCAAGATTCGAGGTGGCACAAGATTTCACAGAGCTGAAGCATTAACCCAGCGGCTAAATCTAAACGCCCCGCTGCCTGAAACACTGCCAGCCCCGCTTCAACAGAGGCTCTGGCTTGCGCCCAATTGTCCCGATTTTCTAAAGGTTGTAGTTCCGCTTTGCGGCAATAACATAAAACACTGTGATGGAAGATGACACCTCGCCGCGTCAGGTTGGGGTCGGGGAGGGGAGATGAGTTGGCAGCTACTCCAGACGGTAAAGCGGCGAGGCTTTGCTGATACAGCTTCAACGCTTCATCAAGGTTGTTACTCCCATAGGCATCGCGACCACGGATAAACTTCCAAGTGGCAACCATTTCCGGCTCTAAGCGGACATTGCGAGCTTGTAAATCCCGCAGTGCCGATTCTAGTTCCTGGCGATAGCGGCATCCAGGGGCTAAACCCAAAACCTTATTGGGCAAAAACTCCTCCATCCCCGCCTCAAAGATGGCGTTAAATAAATCATTAATTCTTTGTTGCCACAGCGTCACCAACTGCGCGGTCGTGAGTTCAAACTTAATTGAGGCAGCGGCAAAACTTTTGAAATCTGGAGCAAACCGCGTCAGTTTTTGCAGAATTTCATCCGTTACCCAGATCACCAAGGGGAAAGAAAAGCGCTTGCGAAATTCGTCTCGAACCTGATTGCTAGAGACGAGGAGTTGGTCAACGTTGCTCACAGACTCTAGCCCAAACACCAGCAGCGCTGACGGTGGTTCATCGATGGCAGCAACAATGGTCGTAAATAGGGTAGTGGTTGATTTAGGCAAGACCAGCTCTTGTAGTGGCTGGCTGTAGCGTGCTTGTAGTTGCTGCCACATCTGTAGGCGACCGATGTGGTAGTTACAGCGTACTAAGATGAGCGCAAAATTACCCTCCGACAACGTCAAGGCTCGAAGTAGGGTCGATAGCGACCGCTCATTGAAGGGGAAGAGTGCTTCTGGTCTTTCAGACTCGGTCATTACAGCCATTTTCAGTAGACTGCATCACAAGTGTTCACCCGTCTGGCACTCCGTGCCGAAGAGCGATCGTTTCCCCTTACTAAAGGAGTGTTGGGGAGATCAAGGGAAATAGATACTTGTATCGCACTCATGTAAAAACCACTGTATTCGCAACTGCTAGCTTGTCGGTGTGACGGGTCATGATCTGGCACTCACGTAGGCGCAAGCCTTGCCGCAGGATACATAAAATGAAAGTGTGTTTTCAGGCTTGGACTTCTACACGCCGCTACAAAGAGCAGCACTAAAAACGTTCAAGACGATATTGATAGAAGCTGTTACATCACATAGGCACACGCCTGTTCGGAGGTAACCCTTCGATGAAAGCATTTATTCTGTCTTAGAACTTCATTACTAGCCGATTCAGGACTTTCAAGTTAGGTGTCAAGTGCAAAATCACCGTTATCTAAAAGGAAAGTTTCTCTTCCCTAAGGGACAACCGATCGCTGAAAATCCCGATTTTTTTAAGCGAAATTTTGGAAAAGTATAAGTAATTTTACTGCTAGTAATTTTACTGTTATTTACCGTCAGAGAATGTAAAGCAGACTGTGATTGATGTTAGTCAAAACTGTGACGCCGATCGTAGCGAAGAACAATATTACACGTAGAGACGTTTTAGCAAAACGTCTCTACTGCAAACAAATAATGCCTATCGCTCGCTCTTAATTTCTACTAAATCTTGAAACTTTTTAGTTTCAGCAAGAGCGGGATTGGCACCAAACCAGCGTCCGTGCTCATCTCTGTATTCAAAGACGAACATGCTACGCAAGAGGGTTTGGTATTCTTTTTCACCTCGGATAAATTGCTGTTGCACCACCTGAAACAGCAACTGCCACTCTTGCTCATCAACGGCAAGGGATAGATCGTCTCGGTATCCCTTGATGACACTCTCAAGACAACTACGAGAAATAGGTGGGTCTTCTTGTTGCAGACAGTTGTACAGCAGTCCTAGTAAGTTACGGACATGACCGCCACTGATCCGACACATCCGGTTGAGGGTTTCGGTACTGTCAAACACCTCTTGGAGCAATTGCAGCCGTTGTCTGGGTTCCACTTCAGGAAAGGCTCGCGCCAAGACTAACTGTTGTAGCAGTGCCATTCCCAAGGGATGATCGTAACCATCCCGTTGTTGCACGGGAACCATCGGCAAGACCTTGGGAGCCACCCCACCCCCCAATCGGTTTTTTAAGGTTTCATACTCATTAGAAAACATCAAATCCAACGGCAAAGTGTAAACAACGTGACAATTTAGGCGTCGCAGTTGGCTACCTCGGTCAACAAACAAATACTCCGGTTGCGATCGCCCCGTAGCGGCGACTCGGGGATCAACGCGATCCAGGTTATCAATAATCACCACCAGCCCTTGTTTACCGCGCCGCTTCAATTCTTCAATTGCCCGCTCCAAAATCTCTTCATTGATTGCACCTAAAATGCTTTGGATGCGGGGTTCTAAGTGCTGTCGGAGCTGTTCGCGTAATTTGGGACTGTCTTTAGTCTTGGCAGTAATTCTGGCAATTCCCAGGGATAGCTCAGCTTCTGCCGACAGATCGATCGGCGTCTGCATGAAGCTTTTGATTTCGTTGAACAAGTTGTTAAAGTACCGAGGGCGCAGCTGAATGTTAATGTCTTCTAAGCTTTCACTCACTGACCGAGCGATACTGAGCAAAATGTCGCTGATATCAACATCTGCCATGTCCAAGTCGTGGCTGGACTCAAAATAGACCACATGAAAGCCCTGATTCTCCAAGTAGTCTTTGAGCCGCAACAGTTCTGTAGACTTGCCACAGCCGATATGTCCGGTAAACAGTTGACAAGTGGGTTCATCCGGGGAAAGACGGGTAATCGTTCGTCCCAATGCTTCGATAATTTTGCCGCCCCGGACAGCAGAAAAATCGATATAGTATTGACGATCCTCAGGATTCCCTGCAACAAGGGTTTTGCTAGGGTTACAAGCTTTGAAAAATTTCGGTAGATGCAGTTTCATTTCTTTACTCTACAAGTGCCCTTCCTTAGTTACCAAGCACTCTCGCTCCTGTGATGGTAGCGATCGCCCTGTACTTGGCTCGAAAGAAAACTATATGAAGTATGAAGTATGAAGGGTGAAGTATGAAGTATGAAGGATGAAGTAAAGGATGAATAGGGTTGGTTATTTTCTCCGCCGATCCCCTGCTCCCCCGCTCCCCCGCTCCCCTGCTCACCTGATCCCCATCCTTTAGCTCACCGACTTAGCACTCACCGACTCGAAATAATTGCAGCGACTTGATCAGCGAGTGGTTAAATAAAAAAAGTATTTTTCGTTCTTGCAAGTAAAATTGCCAAGGATAGCCCCCCCACATTAGTTCACCTCCAGGCGGATTGAGAGGTAGTAGATGACCGGAATTGCTTCAGTTTCCCCCACCCAATTAACAACTCGGCGCAAACAGCTACAACGCGCTCGTAGAGCGAAGTTCTTTCAGGCAGCTTTTCGCTCCTTCGTCGGAGTCGGAATAGCAGGCGGCTTAATTTGGGTAATTACGCTACCCGAGTGGGTCATTCAAGACGGTCAACAAGTTGTAATTGAGGGCAATCAGTTTCTTTCATCCCAAAGCATTCGCTCGATGCTGGCATTGTCCTACCCAAAGTCATTGCTACGCGTACAACCTCAAGCGATCGCCCAACAGCTAGAGAAGCAAGCCCCCATCTTTGAGGCAACTGTTACCCGCAAACTTGCTCCTCCAGGATTGATGATTCAAGTCACAGAGCGCCAACCTGTAGCGATCGCCTTAGCGGGTAGTCAAAACTCCCAGACAGCTAACGAAACCGACGCCCCTGGTTTTTTAGATGAACAAGGGGTGTGGATGCCTCAAAGCAGCTACACCTCAGTCCAGAAAACCTTTACAATGCCGACACTGACAGTGATTGGAATGAAGCCCCAAGACCGTGTCTACTGGTCAGAACTTTATCAGGCAGTTAGCCGCTCTCCTGTCAAGATTTTTGAGATTGATTGGCAAAATCCCGCCAATTTAGTCCTAAAAACAGAATTAGGAAAAGTGCATTTTGGCCCCTATGATGCTCAGTTTCCAGAGCAGCTAAGTGCCTTAGATCGCATGCGAGAATTGCCCACCCACGTACAGCCCGGTCAAATCGCTTATATTGACCTCAAAAACCCTGAAACACCATCTATCCAAATGATCGAAGTCAACAATACACCCCCGTAATATTCTTCGGCAAATCGCTAATAGTGACCCTTGACTATTAGCTGTTTTAATAAACCTCAATGCGCCGTATGATACATTCGTTGGTTTTTCCATTGACTTACTCTATAGTTGGCTTAGATCACCATGTAGTTAGCTTAGTTGGCTGAGATCGCTACTTTGAAACTCAAAAATTGTTTAGCAATCCTTCCTGAGTGCAATGACGCTTAATAGTAAACTAGAGATTGACCATCAAAACTCTTACCCAACCGGAAATGCCGATATTTCAGGCGGCATTGAAAACAACTATCCTTTTGGTAACTCTGGGTTACATTCAAGCCAAGGCAACGATTTTAAGAAAATGCCTAGGGAAGATTCCAGGACTGACAATATAGTTCCAAGTAGCATTGCCAAGATAAAAGTCATTGGTGTTGGCGGCGGTGGCGGCAATGCCGTTAACCGGATGATTGCCAGTGAAGTGACTGGTGTAGAATTTTGGTCAATCAATACAGACGCCCAAGCCCTCGCCCAAACCTCTTCCTTAAAGCGCTTGCAGATTGGGCAAAAACTGACAAGAGGACTGGGTGCAGGTGGTAACCCAGCCATTGGGCAAAAAGCAGCGGAAGAATCCCGTGACGAAATTGCCCAAGCGATAGAAAACACTGACTTAGTATTCATTACTGCTGGGATGGGTGGCGGCACAGGTACAGGTGCTGCCCCCATTGTTGCGGAAGTAGCAAAAGAAATGGGTTCCCTAACGGTGGGGGTTGTGACTCGTCCTTTCACCTTTGAAGGACGCCGTCGCACCTCTCAAGCCGAAGAAGGCATTGCTGCCTTACAAAGCCGAGTCGATACCCTGATTGTGATCCCCAACGATCAACTTTTGTCGGTTATTTCCGAACAAACTCCGGTGCAAGAAGCCTTCCGCGTCGCAGATGATATCTTGCGTCAGGGTGTGCAAGGAATTTCCGATATCATTACAATTCCTGGTTTGGTCAACGTTGACTTTGCTGATGTCCGTGCTGTGATGGCAGATGCCGGATCAGCCTTGATGGGAATTGGGATCGGTTCAGGGAAATCACGGGCAAGAGAAGCGGCAGTCGCGGCAATTTCTTCTCCCCTACTCGAATCGTCTATCGAAGGTGCAAGAGGCGTTGTCCTCAATATCACTGGTGGCATCGATCTGACTCTCCACGAAGTCAATGCTGCCGCCGAGACGGTTTACGAAGTCGTCGATCCAAACGCCAATATTATTTTTGGTGCCGTGATTGATGAAAGCCTCCAGGGTGAAATCAGAATTACCGTCATCGCTACAGGCTTTACTGGAGAAGTGCAATCTCCTCCTCCTAAACGAGTGGCTGCAATACCGAAGCAATCACCTGTGGCTCCTCCTCCTACCGCTCAACCCAAAAACCAAACGGGATTGGATATTCCGGAATTTCTCCAACGACGTCGCACCCCTAGAAACTAGTTAGTGATGGGTGTCGGAGATCGGGTGTTGGGGAATGGGGAGAGAAAAACTAATGACTGTCTTCGCCATTAGCCATGAACAAATCTCAACTCACCAACTCAGTCAGGGGAAGGCAATACCCTGCCCCTAATAATCAGGACTCAGAACCCAGGCTGACTGAAATTCCAGTTGCCTTAACGATCGCGGGTTCAGATAGTGGCGGAGGGGCAGGGATTCAGGCTGATTTACGTACCTTCTCCTTTCACTGTGTCCATGGCACCAGCGCTTTGACTTGCGTGACGGCGCAAAATACTCAGGGGGTTACGAGGGTAGATGCCCTGCCTGTCGCTGCGGTGGTTGCCCAAATTGAGGCAGTCGTCCAAGATATCGGCGTGCAGGCAACGAAAACGGGGATGTTGCTGAATCAGGAAATTATTGAAGCCGTTGCCGCCCAAGTTGAGGCGTTAAAACTTCCAAACTTGGTAGTCGATCCGGTGATGGTTTCCCGCACAGGTGCCCAACTCATTGATAATGAGGCGGTGGCATCGTTGCGGGATGTTTTGATCCCCAAAGCCCTAATCGTGACGCCCAATCGCTACGAAGCCCAAATCCTGAGCGGTCTGCAAATTCATACCCTGGATGATATGCGGGCGGCGGCACAGCGCATTTACCAGTTGGGGGCACCAATTGTATTGGTGAAAGGGGGAGGGATGATGGGTAGCCTCCGGGGGGTAGATGTTTTGTTTGATGGCAAAAAGCTAGAAACTCTAACAACTACTCTGGTAGAGACTCAGAATAATCACGGTACTGGCTGTACCCTCAGTAGTGCGATCGCGGCAAATCTCGCCTTAGGAAAAGAGCCACTAACCGCTGTGCGGCTTGCCAAGGACTACGTGACAACCGCTTTGCAGTATGCTTTGGACATTGGTGAGGGGTCTGGGCCTGTGGGACACTTTTTCCCCCTGATGCAAGCTTGAAGAGGAAACACTAGCTGTTTTTCCTAGTGAAGAGAAGAACCCTTCCTCTCCTAGGGAGTGCATAAGACCGCATCTTCTTCCCTAGCCCTGATTTGCTGAGAACGGAAATTTTATCAAAAAAGTGCTGCGCTTGGCTTCCAAAATCCACTATCCTTGCTTTACAGAAGTTTTGCTATAGCTATGACCTCGAAGCCCCGTATTGATCCTGCCATGCAAAATTCCATTAGCGACGACCGCTCCACTCCCCCCACACCATCCACCGCCTACTGCCCCTCGGTGCCGATTTCTGTCTATCGGGAACTCTCGGCCGAGTTGCAATCTGCCCAAGCGAGGCTCGACTCTCTGAGCGTCCAAAATCAGCAGTTAGCCAAGCAAAATCAGCAACTGCGACAAGAAGTTCAAAAAGTTATTCAATCTGCCCAACATCTACAGCAAGTCGTTGATTACTTGCCACAAGGGGTTCGCTTGGAAGTACCTCAGCCGAATCCAGAACCACTGAACAAGCCCCGCCCCATGACAGCCGCGAAGCCACCTCAACCGGTTGCTCATGTCCCGGTGATTGAAGAAGTCGCACCACCATCTCCCCCTCGCCAGCTTGAAGCTCCTGCCCCTATCCATCCTGAGAAAAAGCAAAAGCGGATCATTGAACAGGAAAGCCGTCCTCGCCGCGTTCCTTCAGCGGAGCGTTCCACCGATGTCAGCGGCTGGTTGTTGGTTGTGGCAATCTTTCTGATTGTCGCGACAGCCTTTGGTACAGGCTTTGTAATTGTGCGTCCCTTGTTGAATAACAGCAATCGGTAGTCGGTAATTACACTTCACATTTTTGGGTTAGCGTTCTAGAAACTGGTGGAAATTGCTTGAACGGGGCAAGTGGGGATGCACTGTTCACAGACAATGCAACGCGATCGCGCGAAGTTGAGCCGAAAGGTTTCCGGATCGAGGCTCAAGGCTTCTGTGGGGCAAACACCAGTACATAAGCCACAATCCACGCAAGTTTCTTCATCAATCGCAATTTCGCGGCTGATTAGGGAGACATGGATATCTTGCGATCGCATCCACTCGACTGCCGCGTCTACCTGATCGATATCACCCAGTAATTCCACCACCAGCTTGCCCACCTGATTCGGTGCTACCTGAGCGCGGATGATGTTAGCAGCGACATTAAAGTCCTTTGCCAGTCGATAGGTGACTGGCATATGTACCGTTCGCTTGGGAAAAGTCAGCGTTACCCGTTTTTTCATGAGCTTGTTAGAGTGTTTTTGTGAACATTAATTAACAATAAAGTTGGTTTAACATGGCGACGAAATCCCCTGACTCGGCACCAACCACTCCCCAAAAATCGGAAGTGTCTGGGGGCACCCGCGTCAGAAATTTCTTGATTGCACTGGTAGCGATCGCGTTAAGCGTTGCCCTATTCCTCGGCTTAAAAACCCTGACTCCTGAAGCCACTCTCGCCGTCCAGGCCGAGCAATCTACTCCCTTAGAAGTTGCCCTCAGCAACGACAAACCGACGTTGATGGAGTTTTATGCCGATTGGTGTACGAGCTGCCAAGCGATGGCAAAAGACTTGGGCGAACTCAAACAGCAGTATGGAGATTCGCTCAATTTTGTCATGCTCAACGTAGACAACACCAAATGGCTGCCAGAAATTTTGAACTACCGTGTTGATGGCATCCCCCACTTTGCCTTTCTCAATCGTGACGGAAAAGCGATCGCCCAAGCTATCGGAGAACAACCCCGTCCCGTTCTTCAAGCTAACCTAGACGCCCTCGTTGCCGAATTACCTCTCCCTTATACCCAGGGAACCGGGGTGGTGTCCAACTTCAAAGCCCCCGTCACCACCCCAAAAACAGCCAACGACGACCCCCGCCTCCATGGCGCTCAGGTTAAACAATAGGTATAGGGGCACGGCATACCGTGTCCTTACGTTTCGTCGATTTTCTTCCTGGGATTAATTTAGGGGGATGCGATCGCTTCCAAAAAACAGTAGAGAAGCTTGCAGAAAAAACTCCCTTTTTCTACAAGTGGAAGAAAAGTATTGCAAATATAATCAAACAAATATTGCAAGCTTCCACAAACCCGCGATATTTTCCCATAATTAGAAGTAGATTCAGATTAAAGATTGCTACATCTCACTTCCAACTATCACGTAGGGATAAAAGGAGAGCAAGATTATGGGTATTTACAATCTGTTTGACAGCATGGTTCAGTATATTTCTGAAGCCGTTGCACGTATTTTTGGGCCTAGTGATGATGCCTATCCTGTCATTGGCGTACAACCCTTTGACGGCGATCCTTTCTATGAAAGCAATAATTCAGATTGGTAGTAATTAACAAAAGTATTTTGGTAGTTGTTCCTAGGCTGCTCGCGAGCAACGGTGGGAAGTTGTACTCTTCCTACCGGATTTTGCTTGATAGATAGGCGGGAATAAATTAAACGATGGGGAGTGATATAAAACCTTCTAAGTTGCTTCGCAGCAAGGGCTGAGGCCTTCGTTCTCAACTTTTAATGATTTACTTTGTCCTACTTCCTACTTCCTTGTCCGCTTGTTGAGATCGGGTTTTTAGTTATTACCAATATAAAGCCCTGACTCTATTAAGAGCCAGAGCTTGTTTAATATAATCAGTTTTACAGACAGATGTGAAACGTCTACCACCTAAGGGCGCTCTGATAGAGAGTTTAGTCTCCTTTTGGTGGTAATAAGGTGAAGGAAGCGACAAAAACTTCATCCCGCTCTACTATCTGCTTCTTATATGCACTGTTCTCACATCTAAGGTCGCTCTGTGTTGATGTGTAACAAGGAACCACTGTGGTGTAAATTCCCTTCAGTGCGTCTCTATACTTACCTAAGGTTAGCGATCGCCCTGTCTGCTCCCCATCACTCTAGGGTAATAAAGGTTGGAAATTTCAATCTATCTACAGTAATAAAGCCAATTCAACTTCACTGAGTTTTTGGATAAAGTCTAAGATTTATTTTTGAGGAGATAGAAATCGCGGCGGGGAATAGTAAAATCCTGGTGCCAACTACTGCAAGGGGAAAAGTTGATTTAAGAAAAACCCTATTGCTGCACTACCGATGGGAACGGTGAGATTGTCAATGCCTAATATAGAGAAGGCTTCTAAGGCTGTGGCGCAAGCAGCGATCGCGACGGGTAGAAGCCAAGTTTGCCAGACGTTACCTTGCACGGCGAGCCAGATCGAGCTACTGACGATATAGCTGCTGACAAACATTGCTAGTGAGCCTTCTAAGCTTTTTTGAATTCCCCAGACTTTGTAGTGATGTTTGCCAAAGCGCTGTCCAATTAGTGCGGCGAGTCCATCTCCCCACGTCATCACCAAAATGCCAAGGGCGGCGTACTCATATTGTCGTTGCGACCAAAACCAAGCGGTGAGAACACCAATGCTAACGGCGTAGAAGAATGTACCTAGGCTTTTGCGTCCAACGCTGTTGATGCCGGGTAAAAATGGGATGAAGAAAGATAAAAGCGCGATCGCACTCGCTACGATCGAAGCAGCAATACAGACCCAAGTCGGTATCTGTAGCCACCAAGCCAGCAAAATAATATTGCCTGTGCCGATATGCACGACCTTCCGTACCGTCTCCGAACCCGTGGAGGTAAAGCGATTTAGTCCTTCCGCAAATAAGACGAGGACACCTAAACAAACTCCCACTAGACCAATGTGGAGCCAGAAATTGGGATAAACAGCGAACCAAGCCACAGAACCGCTCAAAGTATTGTTTAAACCGCACGCTAGAGTCTGCTATTACCACTCTATTCGATTTGAGTCACACAAGACAGAATGAAAAGGTTGCTTATTTGGTTAATTCGGGGCTATCGGATGCTTCTTTCTCCCCTATTCCCGCCATCTTGTCGTTTTTCCCCTACCTGTTCTACCTATGCTCTCGAAGCGGTAGAGCGATTTGGTGCTTGGCGTGGTAGTTGGCTAGCCATTCGGCGCATCTTACGCTGTCACCCCTTCCATCCCGGCGGTTACGATCCTGTACCTCCAAAGGAAAGCGTTTCAATCCCTGATAGGGATTAGTGATTTTTGAAACGGGATAATCTGCAAGCCCTGGCGGCTGAGAACTGCGAATCACGATTTCAATCCCTGATAGGGATTAGTGATTTTTGAAACTAGAAATCGAGCTGCACTGGCTCAGAGAAGGGCTGTTTCAATCCCTGATAGGGATTAGTGATTTTTGAAACCTGAGACGAAGTTGTCTACTATCGTCTATCATTTTGTTTCAATCCCTGATAGGGATTAGTGATTTTTGAAACTTGAAACCCGTAATTCTAGGGCAGGAACTTTACCGCCCCGTTTCAATCCCTGATAGGGATTAGTGGTTTTTGAAACCCTCCCGCGCAAAGTGTAGAAATTGGGCTTTAATTTCTTGTTTCAATCCCTGATAGGGATTAGTGGTTTTTGAAACTCAGGCATGCTTGATTACTTACTCCTTTAGGAATAGTTTCAATCCCTGATAGGGATTAGTGGTTTTTGAAACGATGGAAGACGGCTTTGAATCCCTGATCCAGCGGGTTTCAATCCCTGATAGGGATTAGTGGTTTTTGAAACCTCCAGATCACCGCGCCCCACCACCTCCACCGTTGTTTCAATCCCTGATAGGGATTAGTGGTTTTTGAAACTCGCTGCCATCAAACCAAAGTTCTTCGCAATCGAAGTTTCAATCCCTGATAGGGATTAGTGGTTTTTGAAACGATTCTAGATGTAAGAGCCTACCTAAACGAAATTGTTTCAATCCCTGATAGGGATTAGTGGTTTTTGAAACTCATGCCCAACCAAACCCCAACCATCGAAAACGGGTTTCAATCCCTGATAGGGATTAGTGGTTTTTGAAACTTCCAGCGCGTCACCTATGCGCGGTTCGCCGATCGAGTTTCAATCCCTGATAGGGATTAGTGGTTTTTGAAACGGCGAGGGATATTCAGCGGCACGGGCATCAGTTTAAGGTTTCAATCCCTGATAGGGATTAGTGGTTTTTGAAACCAAAATCGTCGAGCGCTGGGAAAAGAAGCTAAACCCAGTTTCAATCCCTGATAGGGATTAGTGGTTTTTGAAACTCTAGACCATCATCTACCACTAACTACCATGTATGTTTCAATCCCTGATAGGGATTAGTGGTTTTTGAAACCACGACAGAACGAATCTCTAACACAGTCAGCGACTAATGGTTTCAATCCCTGATAGGGATTAGTGGTTTTTGAAACGCTAAATGCTACGAATGAATGCCTTGATTTCCGGGTCTGTTTCAATCCCTGATAGGGATTAGTGGTTTTTGAAACGTTGGGTAATTGTCATTATATGGCTCTCCTTTGCCTGTTTCAATCCCTGATAGGGATTAGTGGTTTTTGAAACCTGGATGGTGCCGAAAATCGACAATAGCGATCGCTCGTTTCAATCCCTGATAGGGATTAGTGGTTTTTGAAACTAATTGAAGCTTCCTTAATGTATTTTCGTGCATTGTTTCAATCCCTGATAGGGATTAGTGGTTTTTGAAACCGTAGATTTTGCCCGTTGGTGCTTTGTGGATTGCGTACATCAGTTTCAATCCCTGATAGGGATTAGTGGTTTTTGAAACCTTACAGACAAGGCATCACAGCGGTTGTCAAAGTTGTTTCAATCCCTGATAGGGATTAGTGGTTTTTGAAACGATAGAAAAAGAGCGTCACCTGAGGGCGATAAGTGTTTCAATCCCTGATAGGGATTAGTGGTTTTTGAAACCATCTGCCCAGCTCGGTAAAGCCCAGTTGAATCTTGGTTTCAATCCCTGATAGGGATTAGTGGTTTTTGAAACAGGTATTCGCTCATGAAACAAAATCTCCTACAAAGTTTCAATCCCTGATAGGGATTAGTGGTTTTTGAAACAAAGACTGAGATACACGAAGCCGCTCTAGCTCAGTTTCAATCCCTGATAGGGATTAGTGGTTTTTGAAACTTGTCGATTTGAATTTCGCTGAGGGCGGTGAATTGCAGTTTCAATCCCTGATAGGGATTAGTGGTTTTTGAAACTTTTGTTTTCTTCATTTGGTATACTCCTATACAAGTTTCAATCCCTGATAGGGATTAGTGGTTTTTGAAACCGGATGAATGAAGTCTTCGGCGTCATTGACAACCGTTTCAATCCCTGATAGGGATTAGTGGTTTTTGAAACGGAAAAAGAGATCCTAGAGCTGCACTGCAAAAATGGCGTTTCAATCCCTGATAGGGATTAGTGGTTTTTGAAACTTGGCGCGATGGGAGCGCGTCTGGCTATCAAGTTTCAATCCCTGATAGGGATTAGTGGTTTTTGAAACTCGGTGATTGTGGAAACTATGGTGACTTGTTCACGTTTCAATCCCTGATAGGGATTAGTGGTTTTTGAAACGCGATCGCACTTAATCAATACTCTGCAATCTCATTCTGTTTCAATCCCTGATAGGGATTAGTGGTTTTTGAAACAGCGGTTCTCTTAAAGAGAAAAAGTATTACGCTATGTTTCAATCCCTGATAGGGATTAGTGGTTTTTGAAACTTTGACTAGCTCGAAGTCCAGCTTTTGGGCTGCCTGTTTCAATCCCTGATAGGGATTAGTGGTTTTTGAAACTTCCGGCTTGATTTTTGCGATTCATAAAGCCCCGTTTCAATCCCTGATAGGGATTAGTGGTTTTTGAAACTTGCCCAAATAGGCGATCACTTACTCAAGGCATGTTTCAATCCCTGATAGGGATTAGTGGTTTTTGAAACCGACAAACCCGACAGCGGGAATGTGCGGTGGGTGGTTTCAATCCCTGATAGGGATTAGTGGTTTTTGAAACAAACTCTGAACAAATAGATATCAGCAGCAGTTAAAAGTTTCAATCCCTGATAGGGATTAGTGGTTTTTGAAACGTCGGATTTAGCACGGGTAATTATAGGAAGTTCAGTTTCAATCCCTGATAGGGATTAGTGGTTTTTGAAACCGAGAGAGACTTTCTACTTCAATACGACCAATTCATCGTTTCAATCCCTGATAGGGATTAGTGGTTTTTGAAACGAGAGTTTTGCTCTTTCGCTGCTCAGTCAAACTGTTTCAATCCCTGATAGGGATTAGTGGTTTTTGAAACTTGCTAGAGGTGTCCAGAAATGCGATCGCCCCTGTGTTTCAATCCCTGATAGGGATTAGTGGTTTTTGAAACTCAGCAGTGATTTCTTGCATAAAATCCTTAATTAATGTTTCAATCCCTGATAGGGATTAGTGGTTTTTGAAACAGGTTTTTCGAGTAATCATCATTGCGGGAATCAAGTTTCAATCCCTGATAGGGATTAGTGGTTTTTGAAACCAATAATCCTCAATTCCTCTTTAACCGTCAGGTAGTTTCAATCCCTGATAGGGATTAGTGGTTTTTGAAACGCGCGGCGCTCTACCCGGACAACTAAGCCCTCTCGTTTCAATCCCTGATAGGGATTAGTGGTTTTTGAAACATCGATTTGTTGCTTTTGGTCTGCTGCGATTCGCTGTTTCAATCCCTGATAGGGATTAGTGGTTTTTGAAACACGAAATGGTTGTGAGCTATCGGCTGAGTCAAGTCGGTTTCAATCCCTGATAGGGATTAGTGGTTTTTGAAACTTGGCTTTTCTGCCCCTGCCTATGCTCGGATAGAGCCTCAAGGTTTCAATCCCTGATAGGGATTAGTGGTTTTTGAAACTTTTGAGCCTACTAATCCAAATAGAGCCGTCTGTATAGTTGTTTCAATCCCTGATAGGGATTAGTGGTTTTTGAAACTTGCCTTCTGTCGGTAGGATATTAGCGTGGTGAGTTTCAATCCCTGATAGGGATTAGTGGTTTTTGAAACTTCACTCAAAAGATCCCGCTCGGTGCTGGTGGCGGTTTCAATCCCTGATAGGGATTAGTGGTTTTTGAAACCGAAGAGATAGGTTCTGGGAGATCTATTTCCCCGTTTCAATCCCTGATAGGGATTAGTGGTTTTTGAAACTATTGAGGCTCCCTACATCGAGACTCGCCGTAAGGTGGCACAAGTTTCAATCCCTGATAGGGATTAGTGGTTTTTGAAACAGCATGGCGGCTGGTGGTGTAATGGCGTTGATGTGTTTCAATCCCTGATAGGGATTAGTGGTTTTTGAAACATAGAAACTCTCCAGAAGCTCGTCGGAGGACAGTTCCCAAGTTTCAATCCCTGATAGGGATTAGTGGTTTTTGAAACAGTTAATGGTGCTGATTTAGCTAATACTGCTTTTATAGTTTCAATCCCTGATAGGGATTAGTGGTTTTTGAAACTGCGGCAACCTGGAAAGTAGACAGTATTTAGTTTTCAAGGTGCTGTTGCGCGGATTAGATAATAGCATATCATTTCAGACTATAAATTGGGAATAGGAGTAGAGATGATTTTGCCTCAAAGCTAGCTGTAGTAAGCTTTCTGGAAATTGCGCGGATCGATAAATTGAGTAAAACTCTCAAACCCTTGCTAGGTAAAGCTTCTTGCCGCAAAACTCACCCAAGCCTCAAAAACACCTACCTCTCCGCGCTATGGGGATGAAAATACATGAAACCTTATCAGCAGATTCCCATTGTAGAATGCGGAGAACCCCTGACATCGATTCCCTTAGAACAGTTTGCCGTTGAGTCGCCCCATCCCTACGAAAAGTTGGGTGCGCCTTATGGCAAGGCTTCTCCCTACTATCTCCGTCAGAGTGTCCTCAAAGCGCTGATCAATGCCCAAGCCGACTTGCAACATCAGCATCCCGGCTGGCGCATTCAGATTTTTGATGCCTATCGCCCCGTGGCGGTGCAACAATTCATGGTGGATTACACCTTTACGGAAGTTTTGCAGGCAAAAGGACTAAGCCTTGCAGAATCAGAACAGCAGCAGCTTGCCCTTTGGGAGGAAGTCTATCAATTTTGGGCAGTTCCCAGCTCTAACCCTGCCACACCACCGCCTCACAGCACGGGGGCGGCTGTCGATGTCACCCTGGTAGATGCCACAGGTAAAGCAGTGGATATGGGTTCAGCTATTGATGAAATATCAGCGCGATCGCATCCCAATTACTACACCAACCAACCCAACCAGCCTTATCATACTCATCGCCAAATCTTGCACAATGTCATGCACAGCGCCGGATTTCTGCGTCATCCCAACGAGTGGTGGCACTTCTCCCTAGGCGATCAACTGTGGGCGTGGCAACATAACCAAATAAACCCAGAACAGTCTGTCACCGCTCGTTACGGCGCAGTGGAATGAAGTTGATCAGATGGATGGGGAGCAGGGGAGCGGGGGAGCTGGGGTGCAGGGGAGCTGGAGAGCTGGGGAGCTGGGGAGCGGGGGAGCGGGGGAGCAAGGGGATAACTACACTTCATACTTCATACTTCACACTTCACCCTTCATACTTCATACTTCATCCTTCACACTTCACCCTTCATACTTCACCAAGCGCCTCCGGCAACGGCTTCGCCGAACATACTTTCTTCCCAACTCAGGACTCAGGACTCAGGACTCAGGACTTAGAAAGACTCAGAGCTAATCTCAGATATCCTAAACAAAGAAGTTTTATAGTTGTCCATTTATGCCTGTATTTGTTTTGTTATTTAATGCCCGCACAGAAAACGAAGGCATCCATTCGATTCAGATTGGCGATCGCAACAAGGTATTGATGTTTCAGTCAGAAGACGACGCCCTGCGCTTTGCTTTGATGTTAGAAGCACAAGATTTCCCGGAAGCTACGGTTGAAGCATTTGAGGCGGAGGAAATTGAAGAATTCTGTAGTGGTGCAGGCTACGACGCGGAGCTAATTGAGGAAGGAATGCTGGCAATGCCTCCAGAAACTAATCTGGAAAAGACGGACTGGAAAATCGAACAAGACTCAGACGAGGACGATTTAGATTTAGATGATCCGGTCACTAAACCAGAAATCTCCGATCTCGATCGCATTCGCCGCCAGCTAGAAGGACTGCTATGACGAACTTAGAGGAACGCGGACATCTGCTTACCGAACAGGCTAACCCCAATAGCCAGAACCTCGACCAACTTACCTCCCTGGAGTTGGTGAAGTTATTTAATCAAGAAGATGCCGAAACGATTAATGCGATCGCATCTGCCCAAACCCAACTGGCTCAAGCCATTGACCGCGCCGCCTACTTCCTGCGTCAGGGAGGGCGTTTGTTTTACATCGGAGCAGGCACGAGTGGGCGCTTAGGCGTGTTAGACGCGGCGGAATGTCCCCCCACCTTCTGCACCCCCCCAGAACTGGTACAGGGGATTATCGCTGGGGGAGCAGGGGCATTAGTGCGGAGTTCGGAAGACTTGGAAGACCGTTCCGAAGATGGAGCAGAAGCGATCGCCCATCGTCATATTACCGAGCTGGATGTCGTCATCGGCATCACGGCTGGGGGAACGACGCCCTTTGTCCACGGTGCCCTACAAGCCGCCAAACAGCGAGGAGCCACGACAATTTTGATTGCCTGTGTCCCTTCCGAGCAAGTCAGCATCGATGCCGACCTCGATATTCGCCTACTGGTGGGGCCAGAAATCCTCGCTGGCTCTACCCGGCTCAAAGCGGGAACGGTTACCAAAATGGCACTAAATATCATCTCAACAGGCGTAATGGTGCAGTTGGGCAAAGTCTACGGCAACCGTATGGTCGATGTCGCCGTGACCAATAAAAAACTCCATGACCGCGCCCTGCGGATTCTGCAAGACCTCACCAATTTAAGCCGAGAAGAAGCTGGCTACTTGCTAGAGCGTAGCGGACGACAGGTAAAGCTGGCATTGATCATGCACATGCTCGGTGTGGAAAAAGCAGCAGGCGAACAGCTTCTCACCCAACATCAGGGCAACCTCAGAGCCGCTGTCAATAGCACCTCTGCCCTCAATCATTAGAACCCTTGACTCAACAAGAGTGCCGACTTCGTTAGATTAGATCTAATCAACTCAACAAAGGTTAGGGGAATCTTACGTTATATACACCGTGGTATAAGCCTGAGCATTCCCAACGCCCGCAGGCGTCATTCGATGCCAAGGCGGAGGGTTTTGTATAAATTCTGTTTTAGAAGCGAGGGGAGCAACGAATGTTTACTGGATCAGAAACCACTGCAACAGTTTTAATTGTCCTGCTAGCGGCGGGCATTCTGGGTTGGGGTTTTAACCGCGCCCGGACGTATGGAAAGCTAGGAATTTTAGCCTGGTTGCAATCGGTTGTACTGATGACCCCCTGGCTGTTGTTCTTTGGCTTATTTGCCGCTGGGCTTTATATCAACCTTGTCGGTATCTTGTTCTTGCTGGTGGTTTCAGCGGGTTTGTACATCTACTTAGGACAGCGCTTGCGAGCTGAAGGTAATGATGTGCTATTGCGGGAGAAAGCCGCCAAGATGCTGCAAGCAAGAGAGTCAAACGGTGCTGAAATGCCAGCCGAAAAAGACTCATTACAAGAGGAGTCACCTGAAACACTCATCAGCCTCCCAACTTTAGAGATTGTGCCAATTCCTGATGAAGACTTAAAAGCGATTCAGGGAATTTTCGGCATTGATACCTTTTTTGCCACCGAAACAATTCCCTACCAGGAAGGGGCAATCTTCAAAGGTAATATGCGGGGAGATCCGAGTCAGATTCATCAGCGTCTATCTGAAAGTTTGCAGGAAAAATTAGGCGATCGCTACCGCTTATTTTTAGTCGAAAGCCCGGAAGGTAGACCCGTCGTCATCGTGCTTCCCAGCAGCAATGACCCGCAACCTTCCACCCTGACGCAAAAAGGTCTCGCCTTTGTCCTCTTTCTCGCCACTGTTGCCACCACCTTAGAAGCCGGGGGCTTACTACAAGGCTTTGACTTTTTCAGTAGCCCGGAACGCTATCGAGACGCCCTCCCCATCGCGGCTGGCATTTGGATTATTTTAATTGCCCATGAAATTGGTCATTTGGTACTCGCACAGCGTCACAACATCCGGCTCAGTCTGCCTTATTTCATTCCCAGTTGGCAAATTGCCTCTTTTGGGGCGCTGACTCGCTTTGAGTCTTTGTTACCCAATCGCTCGGTGCTATTTGATATCTCCCTAGCCGGGCCAGCCCTAGGGGGAATTGTCTCCTTGCTGATGCTCGTGGTAGGCTTGCTGTTCTCACACACGGGCAGTATTTTTCAAGTCCCCACGGAGTTTTTTCAAGGGTCGATTTTGGTGGGAACCCTCGCCAAAGTCGTCCTCGGTTCTGCCTTGGAAACTCCTCTGGTTGATGTCCATCCGCTGGCGATTATCGGTTGGATTGGTTTAGTCATCAACGCCCTGAATTTAATGCCAGCAGGACAACTAGACGGAGGGCGGATTATTCAAGCCATCTACGGACGCAAAACTGCCCGACGTGCTACCATTGCCACCCTGATTGTGTTGGCAATTGTCGCCTTGGTCAATCCGGCTAATCCCATCATTCTGTATTGGGCGATCGTGATTTTATTCTTACAGCGTGGCTTAGAGCGCCCCAGCCTGAATGAAATTACCGAACCTGATGACGCCAGAGCTGCTTTAGGACTTTTGGCACTTTTCTTGATGGTCGCCACCTTAATTCCCCTCACTCCTGGATTAGCAGGCAGATTAGGAATCGGCGGTTAGAGCATGGGTTCACCATTGAATAAAACTAGTAATTGCTAGCACTTTAAACCCCTGAATTTTCTAAAAGTTCGGGGGTTTCGTCTTCACAAGTGATTTAGAGAATCTAAAGGTTTATTGATAAAAATGCCAGCTCCAAATATGATTTTTAGCGAAATAAATGAGGGTAAATCTGTCGCCAAGCCAGCACACCAAAACTAGCCACCAAAACTATTAACCAGATCAACTCCAAAAACCAAAACGGCGGTAGACCTAAAGGCCAACGTAACAAATCAATCAACGATGCTAGGGGTAAAGCTGTTGCCACAGTTCTCAAAAAAGGTGGCAGTGTATCGCGGGGAAAATAGGTGCCGCAGAGGGTAAACATGGGAACGACAACTAGGAAAACTGGCACATTTATCTGGTCAATGGTGCGAACTGTTCCTGCTGTAAACAACCCGCCTGCGCCGAATAACATGCTGCCTAAAATAATCAACGGCATTGATAGCAAAAGCGCCACGGGAGAATAAAGCCCCCACGCCACCGCCAGTAACCCCGTTAGGGTGCCAGCGAGGGTTCCCTTGGTTGTTGCCCACAACCAATCGCCCAGAAACACTTCGGTAAAACTCAACGGAGCCGTTAATAAAGCTTGCCAAGTTTTTTGAAAACTTAAGCGAATAAAACTGCTATACGCTCCTTCAAAAAAGGATTGGAAAAGTACCCCAACGCCAATCATTCCAGGAGCAATGAAATTGAGATAGGGAATCGCTTGACCTTGATAAGAAACTTCCCCAATCAACGGCGTTAAGCCATACCCAAAAGCAATCAGATAAATCAGGGGTTCAGACAAAGGGGGCAAACTATTAACCAGCCAGGTTTTTTGATACACCTTGGCGTGACGATGCCAGACTGAGTAGACGCCCCAAGGGGTGACGGGAAAACCTTTCATACTCACTATGTTTTTTGCCTTCCTATTCCAATGGTGTTCCAGTCAATCGCAAAAATACATCTTCTAAATTTGTGCGACGGCGTGTTAGACGGTAGGGTTCAGCCGCATTCAGTTGTTCCCATAGGGCTTGAGGATTGTCTGAGGGTAAGCCAATTAGGTGGCTGTTACCGAAGGGGCGATACCAGGTTTGGTAATGCTGCGCTAGCTGTTGCAGGGTTTGTTCTGCAATACCCTCCACTTCTACGGCTTCTGCGCCGACAGTTCGCTCAATCATTTCATCGGGAGTGCCTTGGTCAATCATCTTTCCCTGCTGGAGTAAGATGAGGCGATCGCATAATCGTTGCGCTTCATCCATATAATGTGTCGTCAACAAGACTCCACTACCGTTGTGTTTTAACTGACTCACCAGCCGCCAAAAATCCTGCCGCGCATCGGGGTCAAGTCCTGTAGTTGGCTCATCCAAAAACACAACTTGCGGGTTGTTGATCATTGCCCGTGCTAACACCAGCCGCCGCTTCATGCCGCCAGAAAGCTCATCAACGAGGTTGCTGCCAAAATCTTGCAGCCCTACGTCTGCCAGTAATTCCCCCGCTCGTTTGCGTGCGGCTTTACCTGTAATCCGGTAGTGATGGGCAAAGTGAACTAAGTTCTCAAACACCGTAAAGTCAGGGTCAAGATTGTCCTCTTGAGTCACAATTCCCATGGAAAATCGTGCCTGTCGCCCTTGGGTTTGCACCTGGTAATTCCCCAGTTGCACAAAGCCACGGGTGGGGATCACCGACCCATACAACATCCCTAGGGTTGTTGTTTTCCCTGCACCATTGGGGCCGAGAAGACCCAGGATCTCGCCAGGGTTGAGGGTAAAGCTGACGCCTTGAACGACCTGACGCTCACCATAGGTTTTCCACAGGTCGTAGGCTTTGAGCGCTGTTGGTTCCGTGACTTGTCTTGTCGCAGCAAGTCTCATATAACTTTGGTTGAATTGCAGGTTGGTTAGTGGTCACGTTTTAGTATCGAGTTCTAGCAAAAAGCACAGCTTTGATACTGTTTGTTTTCCTGTCTATTGTAATACAAGTTGTAGTATAAAAAGACGCTTAATAACTGCTAATTTTTTAGGCGTGAAGCTTGTGGCGATCGCTTCCAACTACCTTAGCCGTAACAAAATTCACTAAACTTCCCCCCATCAGGTGATCAAAACTTCTCAGGCACAAAGTACCTTCTCTAAGGTTGCTCTTTGTGCCTGGTGGGGTTAAAAACATTCAAAAATGCGATCGCCTTTCCAGTCCTGCTGAAGGCGATCGCTTATGCCGTTGAATGCAACTGGGCACGATTCGTGGAGTTACCGTTGACTTAGTCCTTGCCAGTCACCTTATTCACTAGGTCTTTCGCCCCTTCAACAATACCTTCGGAGGGCTGACTTTCCTTATACTGCTTCAAATCTTCCTCATAAATCTTGTCTAGTCCTTTAGGATCTGTGATTGCCTTTGCCTCCTCGCTGTAAGCCTTTTGTCGGTCTTCTTCTCGAAGCCCTGTGCCATGACTAAGCGTATAGGCACGGTCAATAGCTTCCTCCGAGCGAGCTGGAGAATTTAGAGGCTTGTCTGATAGAGCTAAAGCGGGTTGATTAGCAAAAATCAACAAACTTGATAAACTCAGCAAACTCACTAGACCCATAACTAAGACACGCTTGCCCAAAACTCTCGCTATTGCTGAAAAAATTCGCTGCATAACAATCATTCTCCTAGTTTTCTTTAAAATTCGCCTTTACAAGACGATTAGAGCGATTTTGAGGCTCAAACCTCCATCGCACCCTTGAGATATCCTACGGTTCTGGCGATCCCCGCCCCTTCTGCCGGAAGATACATTCAAGCCCTCTAAAGAGTTACAGATTGTTTCAACAACCTTGTCAACGTTCGGTTTTTATTAGCTAAAGGCTAGCCATGATTCATCCCTAGGCACCAATCCCATCCCGCCACCCCCCTATCTAGAACTAATGGGGAGCAGAGGAGCAGAGGAGCAGGGGAGCAGCGGATGAAAATAACCAACCCTATTCATCCTTCATACTTCATCCTTCATACTTCATCCTTCATACTTCACCCTTCATACTTCACCCTTCATACTTCACCCTTCATACTTTCTCCCCTACTCAAAACTCAGGACTCAGGACTCAGAACTCAGGACTCACACTTTCTCCACCTGACTGGCTTGTTCAAACGCTTCAAGGATCTGACGAGGAATCGCCTTGGGACGCATAGA
The DNA here is from genome assembly GCF_059505785.1 of Kastovskya adunca. Taxonomy (NCBI): domain Bacteria; kingdom Bacillati; phylum Cyanobacteriota; class Cyanophyceae; order Coleofasciculales; family Coleofasciculaceae; genus Kastovskya; species Kastovskya adunca. The sequence goes on from NZ_JCACLG010000027.1 coordinate 55,623, forward strand.
GGAAGTGTCTACCCAAACCCACAACGCCTCTGCTGTCACCAGCCGTTGCTCCTCGCCTTGTTGGTGAATTTCGTAACGCCGGATGGCACGCGGGCCCCGCAGTTCTTGTAGCCAGGTTGTAACTTCCAGGATGTCACCCGCCACAGCGGGACGGAGATAGTCAATCTCGATGCGCCGCATTACGAAAATGCCACCGAATTCTTGGTATTTAGCGTGGTTGAAGCCGAGATGCTCGGAATGTTCAACTGCCGCTTGTTCGAGATAGTGTTGGTAGACAGAGTTGTTGACATGCCCCAAAGCGTCCATCTCGTGATACCGCACGCGTAATTGGGTGGTAAATTTTTGCATTGGGGTTTTAGTCTTCTGTTGATTGGGCTACAACTGCCACTTTAGAGAAAAATTTGGATAAGTTGCTTGAAGTCTACATCACCTAGCAAGTGAAATTAGGGAAGCGATCGCCTAGAAAAATCGCGCCTCCTACTGATGCTGATATTCTCTCCAAGAAGTCTTGTCTTCAACCTGCTTTGCTACTTTGCCAGGATTTGTCGCGGCACAGTTTGTAACTCATGTGTAATAAAGTAAGTTACAAGCTGCTTGCGATACCGTCAAGAATAGGCTTGAGCATTTTCCAACTACAGTGAATGTATGTCTATTGTTGTGGCTGAGAACCTGAGTAAGGTCTATCCGGTAGCCGTAAAAGAACCGGGGATTAAAGGAACACTAACTCACTTTTTTCGCCGCACCTATCGCCCAGTTAAGGCAGTGCAAGACGTTTCCTTTGAGATTGCAGCGGGTGAAGTGGTAGGGTTTCTTGGTCCCAACGGTGCCGGAAAAACCACTACCCTAAAAATGTTGACGGGGTTGATTCATCCCTCTAGCGGTAAGGTACGCGTTGCAGGGCATGTTCCTTTCCGGCGTCAACCCAACTTCTTGCAGAAGATTACGCTGGTGATGGGGCAAAAGCAGCAATTACTTTGGGACTTACCCGCCCTAGATTCGTTGAAAATTAATGCCGCCGTCTATGGACTTTCTCATAAAGAATCTCGCGATCGCATCGGCAAACTTACAGAAATGCTTTCTCTAGAAGGCAAGCTCACCCAACCCGTGCGGAAACTCTCCCTAGGGGAACGGATGAAAGCCGAGTTATTAGCCGCCCTCCTCCACAACCCCCAGGTCTTGTTTCTCGATGAACCAACCCTCGGATTGGATGTCAACGCCCAACTAGGAGTCCGGGACTTTTTGCGCGACTACAATCGCAACACAGGTGCCACAGTACTCTTGACCAGTCACTACATGGCAGATATTACCGCCCTCTGCCAGCGGGTGCTACTGATTCACGCCGGTCAACTGATTTACGATGGCAGCTTAGAAGGATTACTCGATCGCTTTGCTCCCTATCGCGAGGTAAAAGTAGAGCTGGCTGATGAATTATCCGCCCAAAAGCTTTCCCGCTTTGGGGAATTGGAAAGCGTAACAGGTCGAAACGTACGTTTTTTGGTACGGCGAGATCAACTCACCCGCACCGTATCCCGAATTTTGACAGAGCTAGAAGTGCTGGACTTAACAGTGACAGAACCACCTATCGAAGAAGTGATTGGTCGAGTATTCCAGGCGGGAGTAGTTCATGAAACAGGTAATTAAAAAAGCCACCGCCTTTCTCTCGGTTTACTACGCCTATATGTTGGAGTATCGGGCGGAATTATTGTTATGGGCATTATCCGGAACATTGCCGCTGATTTTGATGGGCGTCTGGGTAGAAGCCTCCGAAGAAGGGCAATTTGGGTTAACTCCTACCGATTTCGTCCGTTACTTCCTGATCGTTTTCCTCATCCGTCAGTTCACAGTTGTTTGGGTGATTTGGGAGTTTGAAAAGGAAGTTGTAGAAGGGAAGCTTTCCCCACGTCTATTGCAGCCGATTGACCCGGTATGGCACCACGTCGCCTCGCACCTCTCAGAACGACTAGCGCGTCTGCCCTTTGCCCTAGGGTTAGTAGGATTTTGTTTCCTGCTTTATCCCCAAGCTGCATGGGTGCCGAATCCGGGGCGGGTATTGCTGTTTCTTCCCGTCTTAGCGTTGGCATTTGCCCTGCGCTTCCTCATGCAGTACACCTTTGCTCTGTTTGCCTTCTGGACAGAACGTGCTAGTGCAATTGAGCAATTTTCCCTGTTGTTCTATCTATTTCTTTCTGGCTTAATTGCGCCTCTAGAAGTGTTTCCTCCCACCGTCCGAGAAATAGCTTTATGGACTCCATTTCCGTACATGATTCATTTCCCCGCCTCAATTTTGATTGGTTTACCAGTCAATATAGTGCGAGGGCTGTTAGTGATGCTGGGTTGGGGGATAGTGTTTTTCATCTGCAACCGCTGGCTTTGGCGCAAAGGGTTGAAGCAATATTCTGGAATGGGAGCTTGAGGGGAAAGGATGAAGGGGGAAGTATGAAGGGTGAAGTATGAAGTATGAAATAGGCGATTGGAATAATGGCTAATCGTCGTCAATTTTTCTCTCCCCTGCTCCCCTGCTCCCCTGCTCCCCTGCTCCTCTGCCCCCCTGCCCCCCTCTCACAGGTGTAGGTTTTTTACAATCAAGCGGAGTTGAAGAAAGTCACAGT
>NZ_JCACLG010000028.1:0-56221 GCF_059505785.1 Kastovskya adunca
CCTACGGGAAAATAGCTCAATGCCAGGTCTATATTCTTTAAACAAAAGCACAAGCTCCTTTCATCCAGAAAGGGGCTTTTCTTTTTGTGACACTGACGTAACTTTATTACTCTCTATGGCACTTCTTTGGAGTAAGACAACTTCTAGGCTCGGTAAGGACTTATACAGCCTTTCTCAGTCAGGTGAGGTACAGTAACAGCAATTAGTGAACCAGTTTTCAATATCTTTCAAGGAAACTTGCTCAAATGCCTCTTCAAGTGCTTTTTCTAAGTCAGGATAAGTCCTCGCCTCGAAGGAACGTAGTATGGACTTGACCTTTGACCAAAAGTTTTCAATTGGAGAAAATTCAGGAGAGTAGGGAGGTAAATAAATGAGTCTTGCACCGACCTGACTAATCAATTTTTCAATCTCTTTTCCTAAATGAATTGAGCAGTTGTCCATAATGACGACAGCTCCCTTCCATAGCTTTGGTGCTAATCTCTGGGCAATAAAAGCTTCAAATGTTAAACCATCAACGGCTCCCATAATATTTGCACTAGCTACAACGCCCTTCAAGCCTATGGCTCCAATGATGGAAACATTTTTAACCCCGCTTTTGAGGTCGTTTTCCATAGGCTCGACTACCTTTAGCTGAACGGGCATTCAATCGGGTCAAGGTCAGATATAACACCAGATTCATCCAGAAAGATCAGATTATGAACCAGTATGCCTTGAAGCAATTGCCAAAATTCTACACGCTTGAGCCGGACACGCTCACTTTCTTTTTCGTCGGCATGGAACGTCTTTTTTTTAATGTCAGATCCAATTTATTTAGTGTTCTATCAACCGTTGAGCGACTGACATCAACATTTGCTTGAGCAACTAACAGATTCCACGATTCTTCTAAAGTAGCGTCATTGCGCTCTTCGACCAAACGATGAAGTATGGCAAGATGCTCATTATTCAGCTTACCCCTCTTCTGTCACTCTCCAGTTTTTCGTAGGATTAGTAATTCCCAAAGACAAGGTATGCTGAGCCATGCGGGGGTTGGCGATCGCATTTTGACCAATTTCGTATCTCCAAGAAATTCTACTCAGAAAAAATTGCGTGATCGCTTGTTCCGTCTACGCTCTAGGATTCAGAAAACACAAGGCTTTTCGGAGAGTGACAGAAGAGGGGTAGGGTAATCTCTCATCATGCCTTACTAGGACTAGATTAGCTCATAGTATGAGGTGTCAAGCCATTGGTGGTACCTCTACTGACTCTACCCAAACTTTCAAAACATTCGTATTAATATCCGCTCAACATCCCCCTTCGCTTAGCTTCGCGCTCACAAACTTGGAAAATTAGTAAACCTAAGACAAAATACGCCATACCATTAGCTAGTGCTAGAGCAAACGCCAATAGATTTAATGCTTCGCCGCGTGCCATTAAACCTCGTAACAATCCGGCACCACTAGTCATTGGTAGGAACCAACTTATTACTCGTAGAGAACCAACCCAGGTTTCTGTGGGTACTGCCATGAGAAACAATAGGGCAAACTGGAAAATACCTAGTAACTGCTGAACGCGCTTTAGCAACAAAGCTAAAGACCCCATTGCAAATGCTAGACCATAGGCTCCTAACAGTACTGTAATCAAGGGCAGAATGATCGCTGGAGGAAAGACCAGACGACTGCCAGTCAGTACCATGATGATTAGCAAAACACTGAAAGTTAAACCTAATCGCAGCACAAGACTCGCCAAAGCACGCATTAAAAAAACGATTGGTGCGCCAAATGGGGAGAGAAAAATCTGCTCTAAAGTACCAGTTTGAGATTCGTATTGTAGCCCTAAGGCAATGTCGTTCATGATAAATAGAACTAAGTTCCAAAGCACATAACCGACAACGATCGCATCCAATCGATCGCCAAATTGTAAAGTTGGTCCTGCGATATAACTGGCACTAAGAAATAGTCCATAGAAGATGGAAGTGGTGATGAAGATTCCTCCAATTACCTCCACTGGGTAACGAATAAACTGAATCCAACTCCGTCGAAATTCAGCCAGAAACAATTCAAACATCTCGTTTTTCTCGCACTAGTTTCAAGAATATTTCTGTTAAGTCGGCTTGACCTTTTTTCACCTGTAGCAATGGTAAAGGTTTAAGTATCTCTAAAACTTGATAAAGCCCTTCTGGGCTACCCAAATACATCACTTGCCCGGCTTGTAGGGTGGCTCCAAGGGCGTGTAACCTTTCAATCTGTGTTGGATTTAGTTCGCCCTCAATGACGATCGCGTAAGTATTGCCAGAAAATTGACGAATCAATTCGTGAGTGGGCGATGAGGCAATGATCTCCCCTTTTTGAATAATTGCAACTTGGTCTGAAAGTTCTTCGGCAATATCTAACTGGTGAGTCGTCAGTAGAATTGCGCAACCTTCTTGAGCGATCGCCCGCACCAAAGCCTTGACATTCTGAGTCGCTTCAACATCCAACCCTAAAGTTGGCTCATCTAAAAGTAGCAGTCGAGGTTGGTGAGTTAAGGCAACCGCGATCGCTAACTTCTGCTGCATACCTCGCGATAGGGATTGTACTGGGGCGTGTCGTTTCGATAAAAGGTCGAATTGCTCTAAAAGTGCCAATCCTCGGCGGCGAGCTTCTTTGTGCGTCAGCCCCTTCAAAACTCCAAAGTATTCCAAATTCTCAACCGGAGTCAGTCGCCAATATAGATTGCGATTGCCTTCCAGCACCGCTCCCAACAGCTTTAGGGCTTTGGGGTTATGGTGAGGATCAACACCCGCAATCATTACTTGTCCTGCATCCGGTCTTACCAACCCAGCGATCATCTTAATGGTCGTGGTTTTGCCTGCACCGTTCGGACCCAAGAATGCCAGCACTTCTCCTGGCGCGATCGCCAGAGAAACATCTCGCACAGCTTCTAAGCGTTTGCCCCTAGAGCGGTAGGATTTCCGCAGGTTGTTCGCTAAGAGTGCATTCATATCAAATCAACTACAAAAGGCGAGGATATGATCAATTGATTCGCTTCTGATTGCTCAAATTGGGGAACATGACCACAGTTTTTGATTTTATAAAGTACAGAACCGCTCGCTTGTCCTACTTGAGGAAGGAAAATTGATTGACGCTCGATTTGTTGAGCAAGCGCAACTGCTGTTGGTTTCTTCAGTTGCGAGACCTGGGAAGGGAGAAACGTAGAGTACATAAAACTTAGCTTAACGCTCTCTAAGGATTGATGGCAGAACTCACTAGCCTCTTCTCTCTCCCTCTGCGTAGGCATGTGGTTCGTTCCTCAATTAAACCCCAGCAGACTGCAAATAACGCCACAACAGCCCAATCACTAACTCTGGCTGCTCCAAATGCGGTAGCACCCCCGTCCCCGCGATCGCCTCAAATTCCCTAATCGCTTGGGAATTCAAACTCGCCAATCGCCGACCAAGTTTGATATTAGTAAACTGTGCCTCCTCCCCCCAAAACATTACAGTGGGCACCGTTAACTGCCTGATATACAATGCTAAGTCAAAGTAAAGGTCGCCCCGAAGGAAAGCAAGCGCCGCGTATTCTGCCTTCGGTTGCTGTGCTGATGCTAAATAAGCTGCCACCATTTCATCAGAGACTCGCTCTGGGTTGGCGAAGAGAAACTGCACCAAAAAGTTACGCACTGCCAGATCGTTTGTTGCTCCTAGCGTGTAAATCAGACTGTTCAACAGTGGAGTTCTGATTACATTTAGCGGTAACCTGCGTCCCGAATCCTGTCCAAAATCAGCGAACCCTGAAGGACAAACCAAAAATAGTGATTGAAATAACTCTGGACGCTCAACAGCGAGACGAATGGCGATCGCCCCCGTTAAAGAAGACGCTACCACAGGGACTGGCGAATCAGCCGCTTGGGAAATAAACTCCGCCAATGTTATCAAATAATCATCCACCTGATAGTCCCGCACTGGGTGGGCTGATTGTCCCCAGCCAATCAAGTCAGGCGCAATGATCCGGTGAGTAGCGGCAAAAGCGGGATAAACCTTCGACCATTCGTAAGCCGAAGCCCCGCCGCCAAAATTGTGTAAAAAGATGAGTGGAGGTAAATCTTCCTCCGTTGTCCAGGGTGCAGCGGTTTGAGTGTAATACACCATCAGTCCTAAGGAGGTGTTGCTCACCTTTTGCCCGAAACCAGGAGGTTGAAAGAGCATGAATTATGGCGATCGCGACCTTCTTATGTTCTTGTGAAACTGGTACTGTGGCAAGTTAGCAAAGTCACAGCACAGGCAGCCTACAACGCCGTTTTTAATTATCAGAATTTATCTTCGTTTTCCTTTGTGCGTGCCCTTTGTGTCTTGGCGATTGATTAAATTTGTATAGCCATAGAGTGAAGTTCGCCAATGTGTGACTAGATAAACTAAAAAAAACGCTGAAAAGGCGATTATGACAGACAAAAATCGCTCTCAATGGGATATAGGCAGATTTTTGGATACACTGACCTATTTTGAAGTTATTCCTTTTATTAGCTGTCTGAAACGGCTTTTTACAGGTCGTGCAAACCCTAAACAAGTCAACCGAGGTGGAGAAAGACGAGTGGGAGTAATTCTAGTTGCTGGGGCAACAGGTGGTGTCGGTAAGCGAGTTGTACGGCGACTTTTGGAACGAAACTACAAAGTCCGTGCCTTAGTCAGAGATGCCAAAAGAGGACGGGAGATGCTAGGTGAAAATCTGGAACTGTTCGAGGCAGACATCTCTATCCCGGAGACACTAACACCAGAGTTGATGTTCAACGTTAGTGCCGTAATCTGCTGCACGGGAACTCGTGTTCAGCCTGTGGAAGGCGACACTCCCACCCGCGAAAAGTACTACCAGGGCATCAAGTTTTATATGCCAGAAGTCGTTGATAGCCCAGAAGTAGTGGAATACCAAGGCATCAAAAATCTGGTACAAACGGTTGCTAAACACATAAAACCCACCAGCGATAGACTCCTGTTTGACTTCAAAAACCCTTCAGACGACCTGAAAGAAAGCTGGGGTGCTGTTGATGACGTGGTGATGGGGGGTGTTAGTGAGAGTTCTATCCGACTAATAGATAATGCCGCACTATTTACGGGTAACGTATCAACTCAGAACTCAGGCGGCTTTGTCTCCGTCCGCACTCGCAACTTTGAACCGCCGCTAAATTTAGCCGGATACGACGGTATGGAACTGCGTGTAAAAGGTGACGGTCAGCGATACAAATTCATCCTACGCACCGAAGCCCGTTGGGATGGCGTTTCCTACTGCTGTTCTTTTGATACTGAAAAAGATAGCTGGATTAATATACGTATCCCTTTTGAATCCTTGACTCCCATCTTTCGCGCCAAAACCCTGCCAGATGCTCCGCCGTTTGATGTTCAAAACATTTACTCCGTGCAATTAATGCTCAGTAAATTTGAGTATGACGGGGCACTCAACCCGAAGTTTGAGCCGGGTAACTTTGCTTTGCAAGTCGAGTCTATTAACGCTTATGGCGGTGCACCAAAGCCACAGTTGATCATGATTAGTTCTGCTGGCGTCACTCGTCCAGGACGTCCTGGCATTAACTTAGAAGAAGAACCGCCCGCCGTGCGGATGAACGACCAACTCGGAGGTATCCTGACTTGCAAGTTAAAGGGAGAAGAGTGCGTCCGCGACAGTGGAATTTCTTACACGATTGTCCGACCTTGTGCTTTGACGGAAGAACCCGGCGGTAAGGCGTTGAGCTTTGCCCAAGGCGACAACATTAGAGGTCAAGTCAGCCGAGAAGAGATTGCCGAACTTTGCCTGCAAGCATTGGAGGAACCTACGGCTTGCAATGTCACCTTTGAAGTCAAAGAGGTGGAAAATTCTAGTGCGATCGCTTCTGATTGGAAAAGCCTATTTGCTGCCTTAAAACCAGACCAAGAAATGGAGCAGGCTAGATAACCAATCACTAACTAGCCAGCGGTTCAGACGCCTGAGACTGAAGGAGAAACATCAACTCATTAATTCCCCGTTGCAGATGTCGCGTCACCGTCATCGGACTAACTCCAATCCGCTTTGCCGCATCCTTACGTGGCAACTCCCCTAAATAGACAAGCTCAAGAGCCGCTTGGGTTTTTGCTTCTAGCTGACTCATTGCTCCCTGCAACTGTTGTCTGTCTTCTTCTACATGCTGCAAAGCTTGTCCGTAAGTATCAGGGAGTGTGTCTCCCAAAGTTAAAGAATAATCGACTTGCTGACTGACCGTTGCATCCAAACTCAAAGGCAAACGATTCTGAGCCGCTAACTTACTGTCTCGCCATTCTTGAAGAGAGACTTGAAGACTTTGAGCAATTTCAGCATCCTTGGGGAGGCGTCCCAGGGTCTCTGTTAACTGCTTGCGAACTTTTTGACCTTCCCGTTGGAGTTCTTGCCAGCGTCGGGGAATCTTCACCGCACTGCCTTGGTCGCGCAGAAAATGCAAGATTTCACCGCGAATATAAGGAACAGCAAAAGAACTAAACGCGCAGCCTTGATGGGGGTCAAAACGTTCAATGGCACGAATCAAACCAAGATAGCCAATCTGTTCTAGGTCTTCGTAAGGCTCCGTACACTGTTGCTTTAGCCGATGAGCAATCTTCCGTACTAATCCGGCGTTGAGCTGCACCAATTGATTACGTAATTGAACGGAGGGGTTCCGGTAATAGGTAATCAAAAGTTCCATTCCCTGAAAACGTAAAGACTGAGTTGCCATCATTAAAAAAAGCCCCAGAACTAGAAACCCATCCCTGCTTGTCACCGGAATGATTGAACTATCTGGAACTTATTGTCTTCACACAGCAGCGAACAAACCATCGTTCTTCTACGGAAATAAGCACAGGGGAGTTGATCTGTCTACGCACAAACACGCAAACTGTGCTTTTTGGGGCAAAATCTGACTCATAAACCCCTTTTTATGCTTTGAGCTTTTCCCGCCTCCTATTGTCTTAAAAATGGGAGAGGGGAACCCAATTTTGTAGGACGGCTGGATTCACACGCAGCTAACAAGGCGGCAATATAGACTGGCGGTTCTCTCGACTAGCGAATCAGTCCTAGTCTCAGCCAAAATAGAAGTAATCCTCAATTTCTGCTCATAAACTACTAAATAATTATCAAAGGAAATCTCATGAGCAATACTAGTAACTTTCGTGAAGCCTTTCGGAAAGCCAAAGGTCACGAACTAGTTGGTCCTAATGTCATTGCCAATGCTCTCCCCTACGTAGGTGGCGGACTAGTCTTGACTGCTCTCGGAACCTACGGGGGCTTAGGAGTCATCAATACGTACCCAGGGCTGTTTATGCCCACCTTCATTGGAGCGCTAATTGCCGAACTGGTACTCTTCTTTGTTGCCCGTGGTGTTGCGGAAAAAGGAAACAATGGTGTTGCACTGCCCCTGCTGGCGCTTTATAGTCTCCTCTCCGGCTACACCCTGAGCGGGATTGTCTTTCTCGCCCTGAGTTCATCGGGAGTCGGTCTGCAAGGCATTGGCATTGCCGCCCTTGGATGTGGAGTAACCTTTGTCGCCGCCCGTCAAATTGGCTCAAACCTCTCTGAGGAAGACGGCATGGCGTTGACCAAAACAATACAGCTAGGCATCATTGCGCTGCTAGTTGTTATGGTTGGTCAACTACTGTTTGCCGTGTTTGGCGGCACGACGCCTACTTTCCTAGAAATTGCTATTTCTGGTATAGGCGTCTTTTTGTTCGCGGGTGCGGCTGTGGTTGATTTTTTTATCCTGCCACGCACTTACCGGGATGATCAGTACTTACCTGCGGCTTTGTCGATGTATCTGACCTACATCAACTTGTTCATCTTCATTTTGCGGTTGCTCATCGCCCTGAATGGTCGCGATTAACTCAAAGTTATAAAACTCAACTAAGAAGGGGTGCCGAAGCTGTACCCCTTCTTTGTCGCTAGGATAGACTCTCTCTCGTTAAGATCGATTCATTAGGACGCGCTCACAGTCGCAAGGAAGTGAAATCATCATGGAAACCTTAGAAATTAAACGCGAAGTCGAAACGTTGTCAGAGCGCCTGGGTAAAACCCAGGACTATCTTTGACGTACCTGCTCTGCAAGCAAAGATTCAAGACTTGGAACAGCAGGCAGCTCAACCGGATTTTTGGGACGACCAAACCGAGGCCCAGGAGACGCTGCAAGCACTCAATGACTTAAAAACAAATCTTTTGCAGTATGAGCAGTGGCAAGCCAGCTTGGAAGACGCCAAGGCAGTGCTGGAGCTACTGGAATTAGAAGCCGACGCGGCATTACTAACTGAAGCGCAAACAAACTTAAGCACGCTTAATCAAGAACTCGATCGTTGGGAGTTGCAGCAGTTACTATCTGGCCCTTACGACGCAAAGGGAGCAGTACTGACGATTAATGCTGGCGCTGGTGGCACCGATGCGGCTGATTGGGCGGAAATGTTGCTGCGGATGTATACCCGCTGGGGAGAAAGTCATGGCTATAAGGTAACTTTGGCAGAACTTTCCGAAGGTGATGAAGCGGGGATCAAGTCTGCAACTCTAGAAATTATGGGGCGGTATGCCTATGGCTACCTGAAAGCTGAAAAAGGAACACACCGACTGGTGAGGATTTCACCATTTAACGCTAATGACAAGCGGCAGACGAGCTTTGCTGGTGTGGAAATAATGCCCGATGTGGATGGTTCTGTTGAGCTTGATATTCCGGAAAAGGATCTGGAAGTTACGACGTCTCGTGCTGGCGGGAAAGGTGGGCAAAACGTCAACAAGGTAGAAACTGCTGTACGCATTGTACATATTCCCACAGGTATTGCGGTGCGCTGTACCCAGGAACGATCGCAACTGCAAAACAAAGAAAAAGCCCTCGTTATCTTGAAAGCCAAGTTGTTGATAGTTGCCCAAGAGCAACGGGCAGCAGAAATTGCGGAAATTCGAGGCGATATAGTAGATGCCGCTTGGGGTAACCAAATTCGCAACTATGTCTTCCATCCTTATCAGATGGTAAAAGACTTACGCACCAACGTGGAAACTACCGCGATCGCGGATGTGATGAATGGTGAGATTGATCGCTTCATTGAAGCCTATCTCCGCCAGGAAAATCAGTTGGTTTGACCCTAGAGATTTTTAAGTCAACTGTTACATTGAAGTTGACTAGTAACTTGTGTCCCTGATTTAACGCAGATTTCTATGAGTAATTCCACCTCACCGAGTAAAATCCCTGAAAAATCAACTTCTTCCAGTGAGCCACAACCCAGTTTTATCAAACTGGCGATGCGGAATATGGTACGTAAAGGCGGCAAATCTCTACAGCACTTTTTCCTGACAACCGTGGGATTGCTCGCGGTTTTGGTGGGACTTGCCTACTTAACTCATTAAAAACTCATGACGCCGCCCCTAGATACAGAGACTTTAGAGATAGAAGTCAGCGTACAGGATTGTTTTTTTACAACAGTAAGGGATTCTGAGTTTGGCGATCGCCCAATTTCTGAGGAAACCTGGCGCATCTGGTTGTGTCAATGGCTCAAAGCCATGCAGTCAGATCTACCAGAAGCGATCGCCTATGAACTCAGCCTTCGTCTCAGCGATGATACAGAAGTTCAGGAACTCAACGCTCAGTACCGTCACAAAAACCAACCCACCGATGTATTATCCTTTGCCGCTTTAGAGGTAGACTACCCTCAATTTTCTGAAGAAGTTCGTTTATCAATGCCCTTGTATCTCGGCGACATTATCATTTCTGTTGAGACAGCCCTTAAACAAGCTCAACAACAAGGACATACCTTACAAACAGAACTTGCCTGGTTAGCTGCCCACGGTTTACTTCATCTTCTAGGTTGGGATCATCCAAACGACGAGAGTTTAGAGGCGATGCTCGACCAGCAAAAAACTTTACTGCAAACTATCGGTATTACTGCTCCCAAACAGTAGCCTCCTATTCTGGCAGTGTCAGTGTAGGATGATTACACCCATGCGTCTAATAACTGCTATCACTACGATGTTAATGATCAACATCTACGCTAAACTTCCCTGAAAAAGGCTTGGTCTACTGATCGCCAACTCTTACCTGTTAATATTTCCGTCAATGTCCCAAGAAATTTCAATGCCGACCTCAAAGCGCTCCGATCAGGCAGGGAAACCCGACCGGGATTTAGCTTGGCAGATTGCTCCCAACTTATTGGTTAGTTTTAAATATGCCTGGGCTGGAGTCCGTTACGCCTTTATCACCCAACGCAACTTTCGCATTCATATAATAATTGGCACCTTAGCGATCGGCTTAGGTGTCTTTTTACAATTAGAACCTATAGAACTTTCAGTGATTGGGCTAACGATTGGGGGAGTACTGGCGATGGAGTTACTGAACACTGCCATTGAGTCGGTCGTTGATTTGACGGTGAAGCAGTCCTACCATGAGCTTGCTAAAATTGCGAAAGACTGTGCCGCAGGAGCCGTACTAATTTCAGCCTTAGCAGCTGTATTAGTTGCCTGTGCATTGCTGCTTCCTCCCCTGTTTACCTTAATTGTGTCTAATTTTTTCATTTAAGAAGAAGACAGCAGGAGTATGAATTTTGATTATCGTAATTGATAACTACGACAGTTTTACTTATAACTTGGTGCAGTATCTAGGAGAACTAGGTGCTGAGTTGCCAGTTGCCTCTGAGATTCAGGTTTACCGGAATGACCAAATTGATATTGAGAAAATCCGGCAGCTAAAACCCGATGGCGTCGTGATTTCTCCGGGCCCAGGGCGTCCGGAAGATGCGGGAATTTCTCAGGAATTGATTCATCAACTCAGTTCCACCCTGCCTATTCTTGGTGTCTGCTTAGGTCACCAAAGTATGGGTCAAGTGTATGGCGGTAAAATTGTTTTTGCACCCGTCTTGATGCATGGCAAAACGTCAGAGGTTTATCACACAGGTGTCGGCGTCTTCCAAGGACTCCCCAATCCTTTTACCGCCACCCGGTATCATAGCTTGGTAATTGATCGCGATAGCTGCCCAGATGTCCTGGAAATTACCGCCTGGGTTGAGGATGGCACGATTATGGGTGTAAGGCACCGGAACTATCCTCACATTGAAGGCGTCCAATTTCATCCGGAAAGTATTCTGACGGCTTCCGGAAAACAGCTCCTACGAAATTTCTTGGAATCACTTTAGCGATTCCCCCAAAAGGGACAACTGACAAGACAGACAACTGATAACGGACAAAAGTTTGATGAAACGGCGAAAGTTGATACGCTACGCTGGAGCAAGCTTGCTCGCGGCGGCAGGGACAGGATTGGCCTCAGGATTTCAGTCTTACCAGGCACAAACCAACGATAGTCTTTCAGTGCAATGGCTAGGTCATACCTGCTTCTTGTTTACGGGAGGTGGTATGCGAGTTTTGGTAAATCCCTTTCGACCCGTTGGTTGTACGGCTGGGTATCGTCCGCCAAAGGTAGCGGCAGATATCGTTTTAATCAGTAGCCAGCTTTTTGATGAAGGGGCCGCCGAAGGATTACCAGGACAGCCAAAGCTCCTGTTTGAACCGGGTGTGTATCAGCTGGGCACCCAATTTCAAGGTATCAGTAGCGCTCATGACCGCGAAGGAGGACGGCGCTTTGGTAATAATGTGGCTTGGAAATGGACACAAGCAGGAATTGATATCTTGCACATGGGTGGGGCAGCAGCACCAATTGAGATTGAGCAGAAGATCCTCATGGGGCGTCCTGATTTAGCGTTCATACCAGTAGGTGGTGGACCAAAAGCCTATAACTCTAGCGAAGCCAAACAGGCAATGCAAGTGCTTAATCCTAAAATCACCATTCCTACGCATTACCGAACAGCAGCGGCTGATGATAATGCCTGTGATATTGTGGCGGTAGATGAGTTTTTAGCCTTAAGCGAAGGAACGCCCGTGCGTCGAGTCAGTAGCAGTACGCTGACTTTAAGACCTGCTGATTTGCCTCAAGATAGCTCGGTGATTCAAGTGATGAGTTATCAGTTTTAAGGAAAGAAAGAAGTTTTGAGGGTTGAATTTTAAGTCAGAACGTTTCAACTCACAACTGATCAGTTTTTAATCAATCTGCGCCTCCCTTTATAAACAGCAGTGAATAGTGGAGAGGCGTTTTTTAATGCCCAATTTTCCTAGATAACCGTTCATTATATAGGAGTATTTAAGGCAATCAGGTCGCTATGCAAGCAGAGTACAAAGCTCGTCGCGAGCAGTTGATGGAGAAGATTGGCACGGGAACGGCTGTGTTTCGCAGCGCCCCGATGGCTGTCATGCACAATGATGTTGAGTATGTGTTTCGACAGGATAGTGATTTTTTCTATTTAACGGGTTTTAATGAACCAGAAGCGGTGGCTGTATTAGCACCGCATCATGAAGAACATCAATTTATCCTGTTTGTGCAGCCGAAAGATCCGGAGAAGGAAGTCTGGACAGGCTATCGCACGGGAGTAGAAGCGGCGAAAGAAAAATATGGGGCAGATGAGGCTTATCCGATTGCGGAACTCGACGAGAAGCTACCTCAATATTTAATTAATGCCGATCGCATTTACTATCATTTGGGACGCGATCGCGATTTCAATCAAACTCTCCTCACTCACTGGCAACGCCTGATGATGGGCTATGCCAAACGCGGTACGGGACCAATAGCGATTGAATCCACTAACCCGATTCTCCACGCGATGCGGCTGGTCAAAAGCCCCTCAGAGTTGGAGATGATGCGGAAAGCCGCTGCAATTTCCGTAGAAGCTCATAACCATGCTAGACACTTCGCCCAGCCGGGACGTAATGAGTACGAAGTTCAGGCAGAAATCGAACACCTTTTCCGTCTACGGGGCGCAATTGGCCCAGCATATCCTTCGATTGTGGCGTCGGGAGCAAATGCTTGTATCCTGCACTACATCGAGAACAACCGACAAATGCAGGACAATGAGTTGCTGCTGATCGATGCGGGTTGCGCCTATGGGTATTACAACGCTGATATTACGCGTACCTTCCCAGTTGGTAAGAAATTTACGCCGGAACAAAAAGCGCTGTACGAGATTGTTTTAGAAGCACAACTTCATGCAATCGCCCAAGTCCAACCCGGCAACCCCTATAATTTATTCCACGACACAGCCGTGCGGGTATTGGTTGAAGGTTTAGTTGATTTGGGAATTCTCAAAGGAGAAATTGACCAACTGATTGAAGAAGAGAAGTACAAGCCTTACTATATGCATCGTACCGGACACTGGTTAGGGTTAGATGTCCACGATGTCGGCGTCTACAAGCACGGTGAGAACTGGCAAACCTTGCAATCTGGTCATATTGTCACCGTCGAACCGGGTCTTTATATTGGGTCTAATGTAAAACCCGCAGAAGAACAGCCGGAACCCCATGAACGCTGGCGCGGTATTGGCATTCGTATTGAAGATGATGTCTTAGTCACCCCTGAGGGACAGGAAGTGCTGACGGCTGGCGTACCTAAATCAGTGGAGGAGATGGAACGGTAGTTCGTGAGGTAGAGGATTGAGGTACGGGCGCACGCCGTGCGCCTTCAGAAGGTGGTTGAAAAGTTGCCACCTCTTAAATAATCCTGCTCATATAAAAAAAGAGACGCGATAGTCGTCTCCGCGTCTCTTCATTTGATTAGGCGGGGTAAATCCGCAGGCGACGGTTGGGTTCATCGCCAAAACTGTCAGATCTCAGGCGGTAGTGTTCGACTAACTCGTGTTGCATTTTCCGCACTTGTGCCGATCGCGGCAATAATTCCACCGGTTGCCCTTTGGGAATCACAATTTGTTCTACCGCCAGACGCGCTTCTTCTAGTGCTTCAATTTCGTCTTCACTGCCATTGTGGGTGAATAAGCGCATGTCAGCCGCATCTGGGATCTTCGGGTCATCCATATCCAACAGTCGCCGCAGAGCGCGGGTAATCTGAGGGATGGTGCTAGCTTTCACCGCATGAATCGGTACCTGACGGGCTTGTGCCATCGTTCGCAGCTTACCGTGGTTTTTCACATGCGATCGCAACCCTAAAATTGCATCGGCGCTGTCTATATCCTTGGTAATCGCCACAGGCAAGTTCAGCACCCGAATCACTTGCTCTAACTGATGACGGCTAACTCCATAGGGATAAATGTGCAGGGGGAAGTCCTCGCCATTTGGCCCGGCATACCGCATCCCGCTCCCATCATCTTGCTGCTGCCAGGATTTATTCAGCAACCGATCGAAATCGCTACTCTCTGATGACCACACCGGAGTCTGACGCTCTAGGGGGCGCATTTGTCCTGATGCCCGCCAACCCGTCGGTCTAGGTGGGGCAGATGCCGCAACGCTTCTATCCGGTCGGATAGCCACCGGGGCGTTAGGAAATTCACGAGTAATGGCAACTTTACCGTTGTCATTAACCGTCCTCACCTGCGGATTCGGCTGACGATCGCGTAGCAACTCATCCACGGTGTCAGCGACACTTTCGTGCACCACCCAGCGCTGCCGTTCCAGCATTTCCACCGCAATTTCAAACGTTGGCGGTGCCTTGCGTTCCAATACCGTTTTCTGAGAACCCCGGCGTCTAGCTTCATCATCGCCTAAGGTGACTGCCTGAATACCACCCACCAAATCGGATAAAGTCGGGTTTTTAATTAAGTTTTCGATCCGATTACCATGGGCAGTTCCTACCAGTTGCACTCCTCGTTCGGCAATGGTTCTTGCCGCCAAGGCTTCTAATTCTGTACCAATTTCATCAATGACGATGACTTCTGGCATGTGGTTTTCTACCGCCTCAATCATCACCTGATGCTGAAGTTCTGGACGCGCAACTTGCATCCGTCTCGCCCGACCAATCGCTGGGTGGGGAATATCTCCATCCCCCGCGATTTCGTTAGAGGTGTCAATAATCACCACTCGTTTCTGCAAATCGTCAGCGAGGACTCTGGCAATTTCTCGCAAAGCCGTTGTTTTACCAACACCCGGACGCCCCAACATCAGAATCGACTGACCTGTTTCTACCAAGTCGCGAATCATGGCAATCGTGCCAAAAACAGCACGACCGACACGGCAGGTCAAGCCAATGATTGTCCCAGTACGGTTGCGAATAGCGCTGATTCGGTGCAGCGTTCGCTCAATCCCGGCTCGGTTATCACCGCTAAAGCTGCCAACTCTGGCAATGCAGTAGTTTAGCTGTTCCTGGGAAACAGGCGCTTCCAGGAGATACTCCGCCTGATCTTGAAAGCGCACCTCTGGCAAGCGCCCTAAGTCCATGACGACTTCAATTAAGTTGTTGCGTTGGGGGTGTTTCTCAACCGCAGCACGAATCTCATCGGGCAGAATATCGAATAATTTTTGCAGATTGTCTGTAATCTGCATTCTCCCTGAGTTGTTCGTTTCGTCCTCGGTTGGTGAGAGTTGATCGGAAAGTTGTTGATCCAAAGGGTTGATACCGTCGAAATTCACCATGATGCTTGTATTAAATACAGCGATCGCTGTTATCGTCAGTAGGTTTATATGAGCAGGAAATTTGTTTAGCTCGTGTTTATTAATCAGGTACGGACTGCGGTACAGGTGTCAATAACTTCAATTGATTGACTAGAGAACTTGCCTGCGCCACAGCCTGCCAGAGCAACTCCGGCACCTGTTCGAGCTTACGGTGGGACAATGGGTTGGAATTTGTAATCGAATTGGTATCAACATCTTCCCCCTTGAATTTTTCTAACTCATCTAAAACTGGTGCTAAGAGAACGCGGGCATAGCTTCCATAAGCCACACCAGCGATAAAGGGATTGGGCACTAGTGATTGGTAATGGGAAAAAGAGTTCTGAGGAGTATCAATAGTTTGTTGCACTCCTGCGCCCCCATGCCCCTGCTCTCGATCCTTCAGCAATCCCGCTGACTGAAGCTTAGCAACCGTACAATCATTGGTGCCACCAGCAAGCTGTACATATCCCGGTAAATTGGCAGCGAGGACTTTTTGACCAAGTTTGACAGCGGCGCGAGTAGTTCCCGAACCAATATCACCGCTCATTGGACGACCATCGGTTTGCCAAATCAACGCACAAGGCAGAGGCATCATCAGCTCATGCAGAGTCCACAAATAGTCAAGCAGATTCTCGCCATCTGGACAGCTAATGGCTATCAGCTTAAGTTTGCCTACCCACGGTTTGATGCTCGACCAGAGCCGTTTAAAATCTGCTTCATGTCCGACTTTGGTGTGAATTTCCAAAGCATCAACACCGCTTTGCCAAATCAGAGGAGCGATCGCCTCTGGTGTATACACATAGGAACGAGCAAAAATTAGCTGTTGAGGACATACAGGGATACAACGACCGCAGCCGTAGCAGCGGCGATCGATTACTCCCGAAGCCGCAATGCCCGAATCCGAAAAGGCGATCGCTTGTGCTGGACAAACCGACTCACAAGGGCGAGGACAGTCCGTAGGACACGCTTCTGGATCAAACTCGGCTTTGCGAAAGTGGGGGTCTTCACCATCATTCAAGCTCACCATCAGCCACGGTAAGCTCCGGAAGCCAAAGCCTTGCGCTTGAGCAACCTGAGCAAATTTCCCAGCCGCTTGTAGGGCGTCTTTCGCCGCCGCAATTACCACCGGATCAGCAGCAACATCAATACAATCAGCCCCGGCAAGCGTATAAGCCAAGGTAAGATTCCGAACAGCAGGGAGGTGTTGAAAACTAGCTCCGCAGATTAGCTTGAACCAGTGACCCTCTCTGAGAGAATGTAAGGGATAGTACATATCAATCACCCTTCCATGCTAAATCTTTGCTAAGAAAATGGGGAAGTGAAATTCCCGATTCTGTCCTGAGGATGACTGCCGAACCCTCAATAACAGAGAACACTCGCCCCCAGGGCAATAAGACATTTTCACTGAACCCCACAGATGTGACGAACTATACCTAATCTCTCCCCTAAATCTAGGAAATTTTAGCTACTTTCATTAAACGCGAAAAAACGGTAAGGAAAATTTCCCCACCGCTAATTGATCTTTGTGACTATATATTTACAAATACAAGATTTGAGAAAACGTTCTCCCCTTAGTCACTAACAGCGTTGACCAGTACCTCTACCAGCGTTAGGTTCTCCATGTCATCGAGGGTAATCGTATCGATAATATCGAACTTCGCCCCAGCACCTTGCAAGTCATCATCTAAGACCTGGAGAAATCGAGTTGCCGTTGCATCGCTACCCACCTGAATCAGGGAAATGGCAAGTTCCTCATCCCGTTCCATATGCCGAGAAGCTTCAACAATCACTCGCATAACAGCTTTGCGGTCATCGGGTTCTCCATCGGTAATCACCAAAATCGTTTCACCGTTAGGTTTTGTTTGTCCTGCTGCCTTACGCTGGAAATAGCTATCCGTGGCATCTTTCAGCACACTGGCAAGGTCAGTTCTACCCATCGGGTCGTTTTCCTGAAAAATCTGGGCAACCTTATCAGACGTCACATTATCGTAGCGTTTGAAGCGGCTGGAAAACATGTAAACCGTAATGCCATCAGGGTCAAACTGTTCGCATTTACGGGCGAGTGCCAAAGTAGACTCCTGCGCCGTTTGCCAGCGGTCTTTACCCCCCGGCTGATCAGGAGTAGACATACTGCCGCTTTTGTCCAAAATTAACGTGTAATCACGGTCTTCCACCAAGGGAACCTCCTATTCGGGATCGCTCAAAAGCCAATTGTTATGGCTACTTCATACAGGCTATACGAAATCTCACTGCATCCAGTGACAAAAAGTAAACACCATTCACAAGATAGAGCCTGGTTGTTAATACCCTAATTCAGGGTTTTAGTTTCTCGTAGCGCTTGCAAGTAATCAATAGCTGCTTCTAACTTGGAAGAATAGGAGTAGGAAAACTCTTCAAACCACAGCCCTTCTTCCGAATGAAGATTTAAGTTTTTTAGCCACTCCTGCGCTTGCTGAGTTAACGCCTCCCGTTTTCGTTGTTGTCGCAGTTTTGCGAGTTGTTGTTCTTCTTGAATCTGTTGTTCTTTGCGGAGTTGTGCTTGTTGTTCTTGCTGCTGTAGAGCTGTTTTTTCCGCTTGCTCTTTTTCTTCAAATTCCACTTTTACCTGCGCCAGCAAACTTTCTTCAATAGGCGACATCCAACTTTGTTCCTGCGGCTGAGGCTGATAAGTTGGGGGTGGAGTATTTAACTCTTCCTCTTTAAAAAGAGGCTGCTTTTTTGATTGTTCGGGGTTTTCGTCTTCTTGATACTCTGCCTTGACTTGCGCTAATAAGTCGTCGATTGATTCCATGTTGCAAGACCTCAGTGAACGGCGGCTTTTAGGACGACATGATTATTGTTTTGAGGCGATCGCTCTTTACTGCAAGAATGACTAGAAGCATTGAAATCCTGCTTTCCTCCATCAAACTTCCAGCAACATTCCCTTAATCCGTAATTGCATTAAGTAATACTTCCGTCAACGTCATCTCCTCCATATCGTCGATGGTGACGGTGTCTACAATGTCAAACTTTGCTCCCGCCCCTTGCAGCTCATCGTCCAAAATCTTGAGGAACTTGGTTGCATCGGGATCGTTGCCAATTTGCACAAAGGAAATCGCCAGTTCTTCATCCCGGTCTATCCGTCGCGAGGCTTCGATGATTACCTTCATCACCGCTTTCCTGTCATCGGGTTCCCCATCCGTAACCACTAAGATTGTTTCTCCGTTCGCTTGCGTCTGCTTGGCAGTTTTGCGCTGAAAGTAATTATTTGTAGCGTCTAACAGGACGCCAGCCAAGTCAGTGCGCCCAGAGGGTTCATTTTCTTTGAAAATTTGCGGTACTTTGTTAGCGGTTACATTGTCGTACCGTTTGAAGCGACCGGAAAATAAATAGATCGTAATGCCATCAGAGTCCAGTTCTTCACACTTGCTGGCTAAAGCCAGAGTGGACTCTTGCATGGCAACCCAACGGCTTTTGCCCCCCACCTGATCCCGAACTGACATGCTGCCACTTTTATCAATGATTAACGTGTAGTCTCGTTGTTCCAGCATGAACTTATCCCCAACTAGCTTGGTACTTTCTAAGTTCATTAAAACCTAGAATTCCAGCGCTTCGCTTTGGGGATAACGGTGAAAGGCACTAATTGTAGTGACGTGTCGTTGATTTTAAGGTGTACCTGCCGACATCAGTCCTGGCAAGACATCTTTAAGCGGAGTCCAGCGGAAAAAGCGATCGCCGCCCACTTCTACAACAATTTTGACCCGGGGGTCTTGCTGAGTCAGGGTAACTAGATATTCTCCTTCTTGGCGCGACAAAACCGCACCATCTATCAGCCACAGAACCAACCCCTTCGACTGCGGATTAATCGTCTCGAGATAATAGTCCACAATTGGGGGTCGGTAGTAAACGCGAATCTCTTTTTTTCCAAGGTGAGGCGGACGAATTCCGTGGACACCCTTTAAATAAGCCGCAGGATCTCCCAACGACCGGGCGCTGAAGCTAAAAGAAAAGTAGCCCGCAGCCCGCAGACGCCGTTGATAGCGTCCTTCAAAGCCTCCTTCTAAAGGTGCATAGATGCCCAGCGCTCCCGATTTTTCTAAGTCGCGAATAAATCCATTACCTGTTGTAACTAGTGGCACCGCTACCTCCTCGCCTGGCTTAAGTTTTGTTAACCTGAATTATAGAGGGGTAAGCACTCCCCTTCAAGCCAATTTGCACGGTTAAGTTTGATCGTTGACTAGACAAGGTGATTGAGATCATTTATAGTAGACGATTGTGACCATAATGACTGTTGCTGTGGCAACTGAAGTTGGGTGAGGCTGAGGTAGGAATTACTATCAACAGGTTCTATTAAGGGAAAATATCTGATTATTCGGGTATCTATGACCTTTCTTAAGTTTAAAGCTGAGAAATACGTACAATTAATTGCCCTTATAAAAAATCTGTTCAAAATTCCTCACTAAATTCAAGACAGCTTTTGACCCAGATGCAGCACTTTTGCCTCGTTGAGATACTGAGGGATTCGCCCTTAAGTCTTAACGGTTCCAGGCAGCGCTAGTAGCCAATGCCCGACTTTAATTAGGTTCACACTTATCTGGTTACAGGTCTTGCAGGACTTCCCCTGCAGCAAGTCTTCTTGCCTATCAAGGTAAGTAGGCTTGTTAGTCACTGTCGTGACAAAGTTAATAGAGGCAAGCGGATTGTCAGGAGTTATCCTAAATATCCTGCCTCGTTGTATGTCTAAAAAGGAGAAGCCCGTGTCTGTCGGTATCCTCGGCACCAAACTCGGCATGACCCAAGTGTTCGATGAAGAAGGAAGAGCCATTCCTGTCACCGTCGTTCAAGCAGGTCCATGTACCGTAACCCAAATTAAAACCAAGCAAACCGACGGCTATACGGCTGTCCAACTTGGTTACAAAGAAGTTAAGCCCAAATCATTAACCAAGCCAGAATTGGGGCACCTAACAAAATCCAATGCCCCACCCTTGCGTCATCTGCAGGAGTATCGGTTGAGCGACACTGGCGAGTTTGAACTCGGTCAGGCGCTCAATGCCGATATGTTTACGGCTGGTCAAATTGTTGATGTCACAGGTACCAGTATTGGTCGTGGCTTTGCTGGTTTCCAGAAGCGTCACAATTTCCGGCGTGGTCCTATGGCACACGGTTCCAAAAACCACAGAGCGCCCGGTTCTATAGGCCCTGGAACAACTCCTGGTCGCGTCTTCCCCGGTAAACGGATGGCCGGTCGTTTAGGTGGCACACAAACCACAATTCGCAAGCTGGAAGTGGTGCGGGTAGATCTTGAACGTAACTTACTGCTGATTAAAGGTGCCGTTCCCGGCAAACCAGGGGCGCTGCTGAGTATTGCCCCCACCAATCGAGTAGGACGTTAATAGCGTTCAGCAAGATAACGCAGCTACTTAGTCAACGAGTTAGCTGATCAATTGGTTCAACAGACGCTTAGTCAAACCGACGGCGAGGAAGAATCAAAAAGCTGACTGCTGTTGAAGAGATAGCTAAGGTTGCTGTTTAGGAGAGAAAGAATGGTTGATTGTGTAGTACGAAATTGGCAAGGGGAAGAAGTTGGACAAGCGACCCTAGAGCTAAAAGTGGCAAAAGAAGATAGTGCCGCTCATGTTGTCCACCGAGCACTCGTCCGGCAAATGACAAATTCCCGGCAGGGAACGGCTTCGACCAAAACCCGAGCCGAAGTTAGGGGAGGTGGACGCAAACCCTGGCGGCAAAAAGGTACGGGACGGGCACGGGCCGGTTCAATTCGTTCACCACTATGGCGTGGTGGCGGTGTCATCTTTGGCCCCAAACCCAGAGAATATGACATCAAAATGAATCGCAAGGAGCGTCGGTTGGCACTGAGAACTGCCTTCCAAAGCCGTGCTTCCGACTTAACTGTGGTTGAAGACTTTGCCGATCAGTTGTCCAGACCGAAAACAAAGGAACTAGTGGAAGCGCTAACCCGGTGGGGTATCGAGTCGGACGCCAAAGTGCTACTGATTCTGAGCGAATCCCAAGAAATGGTTTATCTGTCAGCGCGTAACGTAGCGAATCTCAAGTTAATCGGGGCGACCAACTTGAATGTTTACGACATTCTCAATGCTGACAAAATCGTGACAACTTCATCAGCCCTTGCCAAAATTCAGGAGGTTTACAGTGATTGAACAAGACCCCCGCAAGCTAGCGGATCTGGTACTTCGCCCCATTGTCACTGAAAAGGCGACTATGCTACTGGAACAAAATCAGTACGTGTTTGAAGTCGTACCGAAAGCAACCAAGCCAGAAATTAAAGCGGCGATTCAAAGCTTGTTTGATGTGAAAGTTATCAGTGTCAATACCTTGCGTCCACCGCGCAAACAGCGTCGGGTAGGGAAGTTCTTGGGATATAAACCCCAGTATAAGCGAGCGATCGTGACCTTATCACCGGGAGACTCCATCACCCTCTTCCCGGAAGTTTAGTCAGTCCTTCAAGGAAAAAACCTCGCTAACTTCCCTTTATTAATAGGCAAGCATTTAAACCTCAAATCTCTCTTTAAGTTATGGGCATTCGTTCTTACCGACCATACACGCCGGGTACTCGCCAAGGCACAATTTCTGACTTTGCCGACATTACCAAGAGCGAACCGGAAAAATCCCTTACTAGATCCTCCCATCGCCCCAAAGGTCGCAATAATCGCGGTGTTATTACCAGCCGCCGTCGCGGTGGCGGTCATAAGCGTCTTTATCGCATCATCGACTTTCGCCGAGATAAGCGTAATATCCCAGCAAGAGTTGCAGCGATAGAGTACGACCCCAACCGTAATGCCAGAATTGCGCTCCTCTACTATCAAGACGGAGAAAAGCGCTATATCCTGCATCCGGCTGGATTAGCAGTTGGTACGACGATTATTGCTGGGCCTGACTCTCCTTTCGAGACGGGTAACGCTTTACCATTGAGCCGTATTCCTCTAGGTACTAACGTCCATAACGTTGAACTCTATCCTGGACGTGGCGGACAGATTGTGCGCTCTGCCGGTGCAACCGCTCAAGTTGTTGCTAAAGAAGGTGACTATGTTACCCTCAAGCTCCCATCTGGAGAAGTGCGGCTGATACGCCGGGAATGCTATGCCACCCTCGGACAAGTGGGTAACATTGAAGATCGTAACCTGAGTTTAGGAAAAGCTGGTCGCAGCCGTCACAGAGGACGCCGACCCAAAGTTAGAGGTAGCGTCATGAACCCGGTAGACCACCCCCACGGTGGTGGTGAAGGTAAAGCTCCTATCGGTCGCAGCCGACCTGTAACGCCTTGGGGTAAGCCCACGTTGGGAGCCAAAACCCGCAAGCCGAAGAAGCAAAGCAATGCTTTGATTGTACGGCGGCGTCGGAAATCGTCTAAGCGAGGACGCGGCGGTCGTCAAAGCTAGAAAAAATATTCTGTGTTGTTTGGTTTGTCACTGCTCAATGCTTTATAGACAAACAGTCAGCACCCGTTATCGCTATTGCAAGTAGGTAAGGTTTACTATGGGTCGTTCTTTAAAAAAAGGTCCTTTTGTTGCAGATAGTCTTCTCAGCAAAATCGAAGTGCTCAATGCTAAAGGGGAGAAACAGGTAATCAAAACCTGGTCTCGCGCCTCAACAATTGTGCCGCAGATGGTGGGTCACACGATTGCTATCCACAACGGACGTCAGCATGTGCCGATTTTTATCAACGAGCAGATGGTCGGGCACAAGCTAGGAGAGTTCGCTCCAACGCGGACATTCCGAGGTCATTCAAAAAGCGATCGCCGAGCTGGTCGTTAGGAAAGATTTAAAACGTTGAATTTTAGGTTTCCTCAAAAATCTAGAGTTTAAACAGGAGAAAACTATGGCAGTAGATACTACAGCAGAAGTCAAAGCGATCGCGCGCTACATCCGAATGTCTCCCAATAAAGTGCGGCGAGTCCTCGATCAAATTCGGGGACGCTCCTATCGGGAAGCCCTGATTATTCTGGAATTTATGCCCTATCGGGCTTGCGAACCCGTCTTGAAAACCTTGCGTTCCGCCGTTGCTAACGCCGAACATAACCAAGGTCTAAACCCGGCGAATCTTTATGTCACCCAAGCCTATGCGGATATGGGACCTACCCTGAAGCGTTTTCGTCCCAGAGCCCAAGGTCGTGCTTATCAAATTCGCAAGCCGTCCTGTCACATTACCGTGGCAGTTTCTCCAGAAGTAGAAGAAGCCTAAGGCAAGCTTTTAGAAGATGCAAACAACATTTTATTAGGAACGACTCGTGGGACAAAAGATTCATCCAATTGGCTTTCGCCTAGGCATTACTCAAGAGCACCGCTCTCGTTGGTATGCTGACACCAAGCGTTACCCAGAGCTGCTGCAAGAAGACTACGCTATCCGTCAATACGTCGAAAAGAACCTCAGCAACGCTGGAATTTCCGAAATTCGCATCGAGCGCAAAGCCGATCAAATTGATTTGGAAATCCACACAGCTCGTCCTGGCGTCGTCGTCGGACGTGGTGGTAGTGGAATTGAGTCGCTGCGGACAGGTCTGCAAGACCAGTTAGGTAGCAACCGCCAAATCCGCATTAATGTCATTGAAGTAGCACGGGTTGATGCGGATGCCGCTCTAATCGCTGAGTACATCGCCCAACAACTCGAACGTCGGGTTTCCTTCCGACGAGTTGTTCGTCAGGCGATTCAACGGGCGCAACGGGCTGATGTTCAAGGAATAAAAATTCAAGTGAGCGGTCGGTTAAACGGGGCAGAAATTGCCCGTACCGAATGGACTCGCGAAGGACGCGTTCCCCTCCATACCCTCCGGGCAAATATTGACTATTCTTACAAGACAGCGAAAACCATTTATGGAATTTTAGGGGTCAAAGTCTGGGTCTTCAAAGGTGAAGTGATTCCGGGTCAAGAGGAAGCTCCTGCCCCGACTAATGCCCAACCCCGTCGTCGTCAACAGCGACGCCGTCAACAGTTTGAAGACCGCTCCAACGAATGAAAATCGAAGGCTGAGGTGTAAAGGATGTATACCCTAAGGGTGGCTGCGCTGATCAGCGCCGTGGGGCATAGCCCAAGATGATCATGAATTAGCAAGTCATTAGTCATTCTTTAGAGTCAGAATTTGACACTTCACACTTCACACTTCACACTTCACACTTCATAACTTTTTTCATCATGTTAAGTCCCAGAAGAACAAAATTCCGAAAACAGCAGCGCGGCCGCATGAGGGGTCTAGCCACTCGTGGTAGTAGCTTAAATTTTGGTGACTTCGCTCTGCAAGCCATTGAGCCAGCTTGGATTACTTCCCGTCAAATTGAAGCGGGTCGTCGAGCCATGACCCGTTATATCCGCCGGGGTGGAAAAATCTGGATTCGGATTTTCCCGGATAAGCCAGTAACGATGCGTCCGGCTGAAACCCGTATGGGTTCTGGTAAAGGTTCTCCAGAATTTTGGGTGGCCGTCGTCAAACCCGGTCGAATCCTCTATGAAATTGCTGGTGTTCCAGAAGCAACTGCCCGTGAGGCAATGCGCTTGGCTTCTAACAAGTTGCCGATTAAAACGAAGTTCATTAGCCGAGAAGGGGAACAAGTATAGGTTATGCCTTTACCAAAGATAGAAGAAGCCAGAAATTTGAGCGATCAAGAACTGGCGGATGCAATTTTAGCCGCGAAACGTGAGTTGTTTCAACTGCGGATGCAAAAGGCAACTCGCCGTCTGGAAACACCTCACCAGTTTAAGCACACGCGGCACCGCATTGCCCAGTTAATGACAGTAGAACGAGAGCGCCAACTGGCAGCCGATGCTCAAACTCAAACTGCTGGCACCCAACAATCAAGCACAGAAGAGGAGTAAACCCAAATGGCAGTTAAAGAACGAGTGGGTTTGGTTGTCAGCGACAAAATGGACAAAACAGTCGTTGTCGCTATTGAAAACCGAGCTCCTCATCCCAAATACGGCAAAATTGTCGTCCGAACCAAGCGATATAAAGTGCATGATGAGGAAAATCAGTGTGGAATGGGCGATCGCGTCCGCATTCAGGAAACCCGCCCTTTAAGTCGCACCAAGCGCTGGAAGGTCATAGAAATCCTGACCACCGCTGCTCAATCTTAATGAGGTGTTGTTAGTTTGTAGTGTTTGGAGAACTAACAACTGAACAATACCAACACTTAATAACTAACAACTCAACAGGAGAACCCCCCATGATTCAACAAGAGTCTTACCTGAATGTCGCTGATAACAGCGGTGCCCGTAAACTAATGTGCATCCGCGTCTTGGGCGCTGGGAATCGACGCTACGGCAGTATCGGTGATGTGATCATCGCCGTTGTCAAAGACGCTACCCCCAATATGGCTGTCAAAAAATCAGACGTAGTGCGAGCCGTCATCGTGCGTACCCGTAAAGGTCTGCGTCGGGACAGCGGTATGAGCATTCGCTTTGATGACAATGCTGCCGTAATTATCAACCCAGACGGTAACCCAAGGGGAACCCGCGTATTCGGACCTGTGGCGCGGGAACTACGCGACAAAAACTTCACAAAAATTGTTTCCCTGGCTCCAGAGGTACTTTGATGGCAAGCAAATTGATGAGCGCGAAAAATAATAACGAGCGCTACAAAATGCACGTAAAAAAAGGCGATACCGTTCAGGTGATCGCTGGTAGTGATAAAGGCAAAATTGGAGAAATTTTGCGGACTTTGCCAAAGCTCAGTAAGGTCGTTGTCAAAGGCGTGAATGTCAAAACCAAGCATGTGAAACCCCAACAAGAGGGGGAAACGGGTCAAATTGTCACCTTTGAATCCGCTATTCACAGCTCTAATGTCATGCTCTACTCCACCAAGCAAAAGGTGGCAAGCCGCGTTTGCTACACCTACAGCGACGAGGGTCGTAAGGTGCGAATGCTCAAAAAAACTGGTGAAATTATTGACTAGCAGCCTCAGATGTGCAGTCATTGGCGACCTTTGAAAACAGAAAAGTCAGCGCCTAGAGGCTTACCCTTAAACTCTCCCTGACCAAGCCCAGGGATTAACAGGAACTAACAGCCATGACAAAACGATTGAAAAATACTTACGAAGAAATAGTAGTCCCGAAGCTTAAAGAGCAATTTGGTTATACAAATATCCATCAAGTCCCTAAAGTCGTTAAAATTACGGTCAACCGGGGCTTAGGAGAAGCATCTCAAAACGCCAAGGCACTAGATTCTTCCTTATCTGAAATTGCGCTGATTACAGGACAAAAGCCTGTAGTAACGCGAGCCAAAAAAGCGATCGCGGGTTTCAAAATCCGTGAAGGAATGCCCGTTGGCGTCATGGTTACCCTACGCTCAAAACGGATGTATGCGTTTTTAGACCGCTTGCTCAACTTAGCCCTCCCTAGGATTCGGGACTTTCGCGGCGTTAGCCCCAAAAGCTTTGATGGTCGGGGTAACTACAGTTTGGGAATTCGAGAGCAACTGATTTTCCCAGAAGTAGACTACGACAGCATCGATCAAATCCGGGGCATGGACATTTCAATCATCACAACGGCAAAGACTGACGAAGAGGGTCGCGCCTTACTTAAAGAAATGGGAATGCCCTTCCGAGAGCAATAAGGCAGTACACCGAAAGAGGAAAAAATGGCGGCAAACGACACAATTGCAGATATGTTGACTCGCATCCGGAATGCAGGGCTGGTGCGGCATCAAACAACAAACGTCCCTGCAACTAGAATGACTCATAGCATTGCCAAAGTTCTTAAAAACGAAGGCTTCATTGCTGACTTTGAAGAAACTGGCGAAGGGATCAAGCGCACCTTAGTGCTTTCCCTAAAATACAAAGGCAAGAACCGCCAACCGATCATCACCGCTTTGCAGCGGGTGAGCAAACCCGGCTTGCGAGTTTACTCCAACCGTAAGGAGTTGCCCCGAGTCTTGGGTGGAATTGGCATTGCGATCATTTCTACTTCCCATGGCATCATGACCGATCGGGAAGCACGGCGTCAGGGAATTGGCGGTGAGGTACTTTGCTACATCTGGTAGTCATAAGTCAAAAGATAACGGACAACTGATAAAGACAAAGGACAAAGAAGACATGTCTCGTATCGGCAAACGCCCTATAGACATTCCCAATAAAGTCACAGTGACGATCGACGGTCAACAGGTCGCGGTCAAGGGGCCCAAAGGAGAACTGAGCCGAATTTTACCTGCTGAAGTCAGCGTTGAACAAGAAGGTGAAACGGTGCTAGTCTTGCGGCGCGATGAGTCAAGAACGGCTCGTCAGCGCCATGGCTTGTCTCGAACATTGGTAGCCAACATGGTAGAAGGAGTTTCCAACGGTTTTGAGAAGCGCCTACAGATCCAGGGCGTCGGTTACCGGGCACAAGTGCAAGGTCGCAATCTCATTTTGAACGTTGGTTATAGCAAACCTGTTGAGATCGTCCCGCCAGAGGGAGTTCAAGTGGCAGTGGAAAACAATACCAATGTCATTGTTAGCGGCATCAACAAAGAAATTGTCGGCAACATAGCCGCCCGGATTCGTGCAGTCCGTCCGCCTGAACCCTATAAAGGGAAGGGCATTCGGTATGCCGGAGAAGTAGTTAGACGTAAAGCTGGTAAAGCAGGTAAGAAGTAACCGATGAAACTTACGCGTAAAGAATCAGTACGGCGCAGGCATCAGCGGGTGCGTCGGAAAGTTGAGGGCACCACCGAACGACCGAGATTATCTGTCTTTCGTTCCAATCAGCATATTTATGCACAAGTGATTGATGACACTCAGCAGCAAACCTTAGCCGCTGCTTCAACATTGGAAAAAGACTTCAAATCAGAGTCAACCTCAGGCGCAACCTGTGATGCGTCTGCTGAAATTGGCAGGTTAATTGCTGAACGAGCACTAGCAAAAGGCATCTCCCAAGTGGTCTTTGATCGCGGGGGAAACCTCTACCACGGTCGCGTGCAATCGCTGGCAGAAGCAGCTCGGGAAGCAGGCTTAGACTTTTAATTTGTGTTGTCATGAGTTAGTCGTTGGCAACAACTCACACATGACAACTGACAACTAATAACTAACAAAACTATGGCAACTCGTCGAAAAAATAGCCGCGCCAAAGAAAAAGACACCACCTGGCAAGAGCGGGTAATTCAAATCCGCCGGGTCAGCAAAGTCGTCAAAGGCGGTAAAAAATTAAGCTTCCGCGCGATCGTTGTCGTTGGCAACGAGCGAGGTCAAGTGGGAGTCGGAGTCGGCAAAGCTAGCGATGTAATTGGCGCTGTCCGTAAAGGCGTTGCCGATGGCAAAAAGCAGCTCATTGACGTTCCTCTGACCAAATCCAACTCAATTCCCCATCCCTCTAAAGGCGCGGCTGTGGGAGCAAAAGTGATGATGCGACCCGCTGCTCCCGGAACGGGGGTAATCGCTGGGGGAGCAGTGCGAACTGTGCTAGAACTTGCTGGCGTTCGCAACATCCTGGCAAAACAACTGGGTTCTAACAATCCCTTAAACAACGCTAGAGCCGCCGTCAATGCCCTAGCTTCCTTGCGGACATTTTCAGAAGTGGCAGAAGAGCGCGGTATTCCAGTCGAGAACCTTTACGGCTAAACCGCTTTCAAAAGCCTTTGAGAAAATTTCCTCCCCCAACACTACGGCTCTAGCTGAAAGACAAGCTATTTCCTTAACTTAAGTGCAAGATAATGAGACTAAACGATGCAGTGCCTCAAAAAGGCTCTAAAAAACGCCGTCGCCGTGTAGGACGGGGCATTTCTGCGGGTCAAGGCGCTAGCGCTGGCTTGGGGATGCGGGGTCAAAAGTCACGATCCGGTCGTAGTACCCGTCCTGGCTTTGAAGGAGGACAGATGCCGTTGTATCGGCGTCTGCCCAAGTTAAAGCACTTCCCCATCATCAACCGTCGCCAGTACACTACGATTAATGTGGGTAAACTGGCATCACTCCCTGCCAATACTGAAGTAACCCTAGCTTCTCTCATGGAAGCGGGAATCGTTACTACCAATGATGGACCGCTCAAAATGCTGGGTGATGGGGAGCTGAATGTGGCATTAAACGTCAAAGCGGCTGCCTTTACAACCGGGGCTCGGAACAAAATCGAGGCGGCGGGTGGCAGTTGTGAGTCGGCGAATGCGCCCTCATCTTAATTAGACCCAGCGTATCAAGCGCTGCCAGTCCCCCTCCCCTGTTTTGTAGAGGTAGTTCTTTATGGCCGTCAGTCGAGACAAAGCCCCAACGGCTCAAGAAACTTTTATGCAGATGGCACAAGCTGCCGGTCTTCGTGGTCGGCTGCTTGTCACTATCGGTCTGCTGATTTTGGCTCGCTTTGGAGTCTTTTTACCTATACCGGGAATTGACCGGTTTAGATTTGCAGCGGATATTCAAAATAGCCCCGTACTGGGATTTCTAGACATTTTCTCCGGGGGCGGTATCTCTGCCGTCGGAATTTTTGCTTTAGGAATTTTGCCCTACATTAACGCCTCAATCATTTTACAGTTGCTGACAGCCGCTCTGCCGGCGCTGGAAAATTTACAAAAAAATGAAGGAGAAGCAGGACGGCGGAAAATTTCCCAAATTACCCGCTATGTAGCATTTGTATGGGCAATCATTCAAAGTTTGGGGATTACCCTCGGGTTGTTACGACCCTATGCCGTCGATCCTGGAATATTATTCGTTGCTGAAACGGCGCTAGCACTGACAGCTGGCTCAATGTTCGTCATGTGGTTGTCGGAGCTAATCACTGAACGAGGAATTGGTAATGGTGCATCATTGTTGATTTTTGTCAACATTGTTGCCGTTTTGCCTCGTACTCTTGGTCAAACCATTGAACTTGCTCAAACTGGCGGCCCGGAAACGGTAAGAAATGTGATTATCTTGCTGCTGGTTTTCCTCGTCATGATTGTCGGAATCGTGTTTGTTCAAGAGGGAACTCGTCGCATTCCGATTATTTCCGCCCGTCGTCAGGTGGGTAAGCGCCTTTACCGCGAACGTACTAGTTATCTACCCCTACGCCTGAATCAGGGGGGGGTCATGCCGATCATTTTTGCCTCAGCGGTTTTGATTCTTCCGGCATCCCTAGCGGGGTTCACCGCCGGCAGAGCTACTGAAGGGCCTTTAGCTCCAGTCAATCAAGTTCTGGTGCAGCTTTCGACCTATCTGCGACCAGATGGTCCGGCTCCCTGGCTGTATGCCTTGGTCTACCTTGTATTGATTGTGTTCTTTAGCTATTTTTACGCCTCTTTGATTGTGAACCCGGTTGACTTATCCCAAAACTTGAAAAAGATGGGTTCGAGTATTCCTGGGATTCGGCCAGGACGGGCAACGAGTGATTACGTAGAACGGGTTTTAAACAGGCTGACGTTCTTGGGCGCAATTTTCTTAGGATTAGTCGCCGTTATACCAACAGCGGTGGAAAGTGCCACGAACGTGACAACGTTTAGAGGTTTAGGCGCAACTTCTTTACTGATTTTGGTAGGCGTTGCCATTGACACCGCCAAACAAGTTCAGACCTATGTCATCTCCCAGCGTTACGAAGGTATGGTCAAACAATAGGGCACTTAGGGGTTAGCTGCTGACTATATGCAGCGGGTCAGTCCCAACAGTGGTCTTTGAGAGGCTAGCCCCTAATTGGTAATCGTTAAACTCATGACAAAATTAATCTTTTTAGGACCTCCAGGAGCTGGAAAGGGAACTCAAGCGCAACTTTTGGCTGAACAGTTGCATATTCCTCACATTTCTACGGGGGATATTTTCCGGCAAGCGAGGGCGGCACAAAGCTCTTTGGGTTTGCAAGTTCAGTCTTATATGGACCGAGGGGCGTTGGTACCTGATGAGTTAACCCAGGAACTGGTGCGGGAACGTTTGAGCCAACCGGATGCTGAGAAGGGCTGGATTTTAGACGGTTTTCCGCGAACTGTTTCCCAAGCTGACTTTTTGGAGCAACTGCTTAAGGAGCTGAATCAGCCTTACAACTATGTAATCAATCTGGTGGTGCCGGAGGAGGTTTTAGTAGAGCGATTGTTGGAACGAGGACATAAGCAAGGGCGTACAGATGATACGCAAGAGGTGATCGCTCACCGCTTAAAGGTCTACAACGAACAGACGGCTCCTGTAATTGGCTTTTATAGCGATCGCCAGCAGTTGTTATCAATCGATGGTAATCGTTCGTTAGACGCTGTTACAGAGTCTCTCATGCAACAAGTAGCGCCCTAGACCAACTCACCAGCGGTAGTCCAACAGTCCGTTTCGGAACATAGCTCCGCTGATTGTTGTGGATATTTGATAAAATATGTTAAGGAACCCTGGACAAATCGCCAACGATCCAGGAAGTACTCAAACGTTAGCAGTACTTTTCCCAAGCATAAAAGCAGAATTGAGGTTTGAACCCATTGGCTAAACAAGATTTAATTGAAATGGAAGGCACGGTCACAGAGTCCCTGCCTAATGCAATGTTTCGCGTTGATTTAGAAAATGGCTTTAATGTTCTTGCCCATATCTCTGGCAAGATTCGCCGTAACTATATCAAAATTCTTCCTGGCGATCGCGTCAAAGTGGAACTGACTCCCTACGATTTAACCAAAGGGAGGATCACCTATCGTTTGCGTAAAAAGTAAGCTTACAAAAAAACTTATTGATGTTCAATAAGTCAACTTGCTTAACTGACAAAAATACCCAAAATTGCTATAATATTAAGCTTGCAGTGTTGCCAGAGAAGGCATGAAAGTTCGAGCATCCGTCCGAAAAATTTGCGAAAAGTGCCGCGTCATTCGCCGTCGCGGTCGAGTTATGGTGATTTGCGAAAATCCTAAGCACAAGCAGCGTCAGGGATAACTTCCTTTGACTCTTAACACTCATTTGTAGCACAAACCCTATTCAACAGGAGAAAAAAGCGTGGCACGGATTGCCAGTGTAGACCTCCCACGCGACAAACGCGTAGAGATTGGTCTGACCTACATTTATGGAATTGGGCTATCGCGGTCGAAAGAAATTTTGGCAGCAACCGGCGTTAATCCTGATATACGCATCAGAGATTTAAGTGATGCCGATGTAGCTACCCTGCGAGCCCACATTGATTCCAACTATCAGGTCGAAGGCGACCTCCGGCGGTTGGAATCAATGAACATCAAACGCTTAGTAGAAATTGGTACCTATCGCGGTCGTCGTCATCGCATGGGTCTACCTGTGCGGGGACAGCGGACTCGCACCAACGCGAGAACCCGTCGGGGTCGGCGTGTTGCTGTTGCCGGCAAGAAAAAGGTACCAGCTAAGAAGTAATCCATTTGTAAGTCACACTAACAGGAATTTTTAGAGCGACATGGCGCGACCAACCAAGAAATCAGGTACAAAAAAACAAAAACGTAACGTTCCTAATGGAGTCGCTTGCATCCAGTCCACCTTTAACAACACCATCGTCACAATCTCAGATACCAAAGGAGACGTGATTTCTTGGGCATCGGCTGGTTCAAGTGGCTTCAAAGGTGCGAAGAAAGGAACTCCCTTTGCCGCGCAAACGGCGGCTGATGGTGCAGCTCGTCGAGCCATTGACCAGGGAATGCGTCAAATTGAGGTGATGGTAAGCGGCCCCGGTGCTGGTCGAGAAACAGCTATTCGGGCGCTCCAAGGAGCTGGGCTGGAAATTACGTTGATTCGGGATGTGACGCCAATTCCCCATAATGGCTGTCGTCCACCCAAGCGGCGTCGGGTCTAAACAAAACTGGCGCTTGTTGAGGTTCGAGGAGTGTCAGCTGGATCAACCCTGGAAAAAGCCCCATGTTTTCCAAGGCAAAGCCAGCTGAAGCCTCGAAACTTTAGTGTCTAATACCAAAAAAAATCAGCTCACCGAGCAAATTACAAAGAAAGCAACAAGCATGCTTACTTTGGGTTTTATCAGTAAGGGAGGTCACTCCGTGGCGCAATTTCAGATCGAGTGTGTAGAGTCTAAACCTCTGAAGAATCAGAGTCAATATAGCAAATTTGTGCTGGAACCTCTAGAGCGCGGTCAAGGCACAACTGTAGGGAATGCCCTGCGGCGGGTTTTACTGTCCAATTTGGAAGGGGCCGCCGTGACATCCGTCCGCATTGCCGGAGTGAATCACGAATTTGCTACAATCCCAGGGGTACGAGAGGACGTTCTGGAAATTCTTCTGAATATGAAGGAAATTGTCCTCAAAAGTTACTCGTCTCAACCCCAAATTGGTCGAGTAATGATTACAGGGCCAGCGACAGTCAGAGCCGCTCAATTTGACTTGCCCTCTGAAGTGGAAATCGTCGATCCTGGTCAGTATGTAGCTACTTTAGCAGAGGGTGCGAGGCTAGAGCTGGAGTTTCGCATCGAAAGAGGAAAAGGTTACAAAGCTGTAGAACGCGGTGGGCGTGATGAGGCAGCGGCACTAGACTTTCTCCAAATCGATTCAGTGTTCATGCCTGTCAGCAAAGTGAACTACAGTGTTGAGGACATCCGCATGGATGGCTCTTCCGAAAAAGATCGACTAATTTTGGAAATTTGGACTAATGGCAGCATTGCTCCTCAAGAAGCTCTGTCTCAAGCTGCCAGCCTTATAGTAGATCTGTTCAATCCGCTTAAGGATATCACGCTGGAGTCGCTCAAGGATGAGTATCCTACGGATGACGACCCCACCAGTCAAATTCCTATAGAAGAATTACAGCTATCAGTACGGGCTTATAACTGTCTAAAACGGGCACAAATTAACTCCGTTGCCGACTTGCTGGATTACAGTCAAGAGGATTTACTGGAAATCAAAAACTTCGGTCAAAAATCTGCAGAAGAAGTGATCGAAGCCTTACAGCGTCGCTTGGGTATTACCCTGCCCCAAGAAAAGGCGGCAAAAACCCCTTAAGTTCCAAATCTCTGCCATTTTTGTTCGTTTAATTTGATAAAGGAGACAACACGATGCGTCATCGACGTCGCGTGCACAAACTCGGTAAACCCGCCGATCAGCGGAAAGCATTGCTTCGAGCCTTGGCAACCGAAGTCATCCGCCACGGTCGCATTACGACAACGAAAACTCGCGCCAAGGCAGTGCGAGCAGAAGTTGATCAGATGATCACCCTGGCAAAGGATGGTTCGTTGTCAGCACAACGCCGAGCAGTAGGCTACATCTACGACAAACAGTTGGTAAGTGCCCTGTTTTCTCAGGCAAAAGACCGCTACGGCGATCGCAATGGCGGATATACCCGTATTCTCCGCACGGTACGCCGTCGGGGTGATAATGCCGAAATGGCAATTATTGAACTGGTCTAAATAGATTGACCCTCTTGGAATGTCTCAAACACAAGCACCAGCCTCAAAGCGAGTTGCCCTGGTAATCCAATACCTGGGCACTCACTTTCATGGTTGGCAGCGACAACCATCCCATCGCAGCGTCCAAGAAGACATCGAAACTGTACTCGCGGTGGTGCAACAGCGCCCAGTCACCTTGTATGGTGCTGGTCGTACCGATACGGGAGTGCATGCAGCGGCGCAGGTCGCTCACTTTGATGACATCAGCCCGATCCCAGCGGCACGGTGGGCGGCGGTACTCAATAGCCAACTGCCAGACGACATTTTAATTCTTGCCTCAGCGTCAGTTCCTCTGACCTGGCATGCCCGCTTTTCTGCCAGTTGGCGTCGTTACCGCTACTTGTTTTACACCGACTCTCGCCCTAACTTGTTTGTTCGTCCTTTTACTTGGCATTATTACTCTGCCCCACTAGATGAGGGGCTGATTCAATCCGCCCTAGATCCACTGCTCGGTCGCCATCATTTAGCGGCATTTCACCGAGCTGGATCAAGCCGCACTCACTCTTGGGTGGAGGTACAGGCGGTGGAATGTTCTCGCCAGGGTTCCTTCCTAAAACTGGAAATTCAAGCCAATGGATTTTTATATGGGATGGTGCGCCTCTTGGTGGGCATGCTGGTACAAGTGGGAACAAAAGAGCGATCGCCCGAAGAATTCACCCAGATCTGGGTGAACCAACGGCGAGAAGAAGTCAAATATGCTGCCCCAGCCAAAGGATTGTGCTTATTGCGAGTAGGCTACCCGAACTCGCCTTTCCCCCGTGACATCTGGTACGACACTCAGCCAGGCTTTGTGTTACCCCCTATTGTCCCCGCAGATATTGCCTATAGCTAAAACGGGAATGCCTTGGGAGCTTTCCCTAATAGCGCTAACGTTAAACTTAAGCCGATAACGCGTGTAAAAAAAGACCAATGGAAAAGACTTACCTCCCTCCTCAGACATCCCTAGAACCTACCTGGTATGTCATTGATGCCAATAATCAGCGTCTAGGACGTATGGCTAGTGAAATTGCCATGATTTTGCGGGGGAAAAACAAACCTACCTACACCCCCCACATGGATACAGGCGACTTTGTGATTGTCGTCAATGCTGAAAAAGTAGCAGTTACTGGCAAAAAGCGTACCCAAAAACTGTATCGTCGTCACTCCGGGCGTCCCGGTGGAATGAAAACGGAAACCTTCGCCAAGCTGCAAGCCCGAATTCCCGAACGGATTATTGAGAAAGCCGTTAAGGGAATGCTACCGAAAAATTCTCTCGGTAATAAACTCTTCACCAAGCTGAAAGTTTACGCTGGACCAATTCATCCCCACGAAGCTCAAAAACCCCAAGAACTCAACATTCAAACTATTCCCGGAGGAGATAAGTAATGCAAGCTACCGAATCAACGAAC
Source organism: Kastovskya adunca (assembly GCF_059505785.1). Lineage (NCBI taxonomy): Bacteria > Bacillati > Cyanobacteriota > Cyanophyceae > Coleofasciculales > Coleofasciculaceae > Kastovskya > Kastovskya adunca. Next base: position 36,023 of record NZ_JCACLG010000028.1, read on the forward strand.
GATCGCGTCGTGTACTGGGGAACAGGTCGTCGCAAAGCCTCAGTGGCACGGGTACGCTTAGTCCCCGGTAGCGGTCAGATGATTGTCAATGGACGCCCAGGCGATAATTATTTCAACTACAACGCTGCCTACCTCACCGCTGCCAAAGCGCCTCTAGAAACCCTAGGGTTGGAAAATGAGTATGACATTCTAGTCAATGCCCATGGTGGCGGTTTGACTGGACAAGCGGACTCAGTTCGGTTGGGTGTTGCCAGAGCCTTGTGCCAGCTCGATCCCGAAAACCGTCCGCCGCTGAAGATTGAAGGGTACTTAACTCGCGATCCTCGGGCGAAAGAGCGTAAGAAGTATGGTTTGCACAAAGCTCGCAAAGCACCACAGTACTCCAAGCGCTAAATCAAGGGTTGGTTGTTGGTTTTTAGGGATGAGAATAATTAACTAAGAATCGACAACCACGAAATCAATCCCTAGCGACCTATCCCTCGCTAGAATTTAAGTACAGTAACAATCAAAGGAGCGATCGTGGCTAAAGCTGATATTCATCCGGAGTGGTATCCGGACGCTAAGGTCTACTGCAACGGCGAAGTTGTAATGACCGTTGGTTCGACCAAACCAGAAATGCACGTTGATGTCTGGTCAGGGAACCATCCCTTCTTCACCGGAACCCAGAAAATGATCGACACGGAAGGACGAGTGGAGCGCTTCATGCGGAAGTATGGCATGTTGGACACAGAACCCTCGACAACCGACGCAGATTCCAAAGAAAAGTAGCGGCTTGACTTGTGCGGCGATCGCCCGGTAACTTGGCGTGCTGGGTCGATAGTAATTTTTGTAAGCCAAAACACTATTTTTCTTTTGGAGCATTGCACAAGTCATGGCTGAATCTTACTTACTGGAGAAACTAACATCGGTTGAGCAAACCTTTCATGAGTTGACGCGGCGTCTGGCAGATCCAGATATTGCTACGAATCCAGACGAGTTGCAACGGGTAGCAAAAGCCCGTTCCTCTCTGGAGGAAGTAGTAAATACTTATGACGTCTGGAAAGCGACTCAAGAGGAGTTGGCAAATACCAAACAAGTCCTCAAGGAAACTAACAGCGATCCAGAGTTGCACGAGATGGCAGCGCTGGAAGTTGAGGAACTGGAGAATAAGCTAGAAGAGCTAGAAATACACCTAAAACTTTTACTGCTGCCCCGCGACCCCAATGATGATAAGAACATCATGCTAGAAATTCGGGCAGGTACTGGGGGAGATGAAGCCAGTATCTGGGCTGGAGATTTAGTACGGATGTACTCTCGTTACGCCGAAGGTCAGAGCTGGCGGGTAAAGCTGTTGAGCGAGTCCCTGGCAGATATGGGTGGATTTAAAGAAGCAATTCTGGAAATTCAGGGCGATCAGGTTTACAGCAAGCTGAAGTTCGAGGCGGGGGTGCATCGGGTGCAGCGAGTCCCTGTAACCGAAGCTGGCGGACGGGTTCACACCTCTACTGCAACGGTCGCTGTGATGCCGGAAGTAGATGAGGTGGAAGTGGAAATCGATCCAAAAGAGTTGGAAATTTCTACAGCCCGTTCTGGTGGTGCAGGTGGACAAAATGTCAACAAGGTAGAGACAGCCGTTGACTTGTTTCATAAGCCAACCGGAATTCGGATTTTCTGTACCGAAGAGCGATCGCAATTACAAAACCGTGAACGTGCAATGCAGATTTTGCGGGCGAAGTTGTACGAGCTGAAGTTGCAGGAACAGCAAGCCGCTGTAACTTCAATGCGGCGATCGCAAGTCGGTACAGGTTCTCGCTCTGAAAAAATCCGCACCTACAATTACAAAGATAATCGCATCACTGACCACCGTTTAGGACAAAATTTTAGTCTTACTCCCGCTTTGGAAGGTGACATTGATACGATGATTCAATCTTGCATTTCTCAAGATCAGCAAGAGCGATTGGAGGAGCTAGCCGCTTCGACTTCAGCCCCCACATCGGTTTAATAAGTAGATAAGTAATTAAATATCAGTCAGCGAGGTGCAGCGATCGCCTCGCTTTTTTTGTGGCGATCTCCTTAATACTTCGTTGGAAAGACGCAATCACACTCCTGCCTCCCTAAGATCGCAGGAGTTAAAAGGACAATCTCGGCAGATTGTCTGGTAGCGAGACAGCAGCGAGTCCTGGCAAATAAGCGTGGTAGTCCTACAGATTGAACAGTTATGAACAATGTGTGACCCGCCCCAATATTTTGCTGCACTCCCTTTTTGAGGGGCTACGCAATAAATTGAAAGGCACAAACATCACCATCACCGCACTCATATCCGGCTGCTCGCCTAGAGATTCTGGATACTGGCGTCCGATGTTTTAACCAACACAGTATGGCGACAAAGCTGGTTTGCGTAGATTTGGCGAGATTGCCACAACCGAAGGTCAATCCCCTTGGGGATGAGCAATCGCCAATAGCTATTAGAAAGTAATAAAAAAGGAAAAAACAATGAAAGCAGTGTGCTGGCAAGGTACTCATAAAGTAGAAGTCGAAACCGTACCTGATCCCCAAATTCTTAATCCGCGTGATGCGATCATTAAAATCACGTCAACGGCAATTTGCGGTTCTGATTTACATCTTTATGACGGCTACAATCCCACGATGCAACAGGGTGACATCCTGGGTCATGAATTCATGGGGGAAGTTGTTGAGCTGGGCAGTTCCGTCAAGAATGTGAACGTAGGCGATCGCGTAGTCGTCCCCTTTACCATTTCCTGCGGATCGTGCTTCTTCTGCAACCGCGACCTATGGTCTTTATGCGATAACTCCAACCCCAACGCTTGGATGGCGGAAAAAATGATGGGTCATTCCCCATCAGGTCTTTTCGGCTACTCCCATCTAACGGGAGGCTACGCAGGCGGTCAAGCTGAATATGCCCGCGTTCCCTTTGCCGATGTCGGCTTGTTCAAAATTCCAGATGGACTGACAGACGAACAAGTCGTGTTTCTCACCGATATTTTCCCCACCGGATATATGGCAGCAGAAAACTGCGATATCCAGCCTGGAGATACCGTCGCCATCTGGGGTTGCGGCCCAGTGGGGCAGTTTGCTATTCGCAGCGCCTTTATGCTAGGTGCTGAGCGTGTGATCGCCATCGACCGCGTTCCCGAACGCCTCCAGATGGCGAAAGACGGCAAAGCAGAGGTTCTCAACTTTGAGGAAATAGAAGTGGGTGAAGCCCTCAAAGAAATGACCGGGGGTCGTGGCCCTGATTCGGTGATGGATGCCGTCGGTATGGAAGCACACGGCATGGGTCTGGAAGGCTTCTACGACAAAGTGAAGCAAGCAGCACGTTTAGAGACAGATCGACCCAATGTTCTGCGACAAGCGATCGTTGCCTGCCGCAAAGGCGGCACAGTATCCGTTCCCGGTGTTTATACTGGCTTTATTGACAAAATGCCGATGGGCGCTTTCATGAACAAAGGCTTAACCATGAAAACAGGACAAACCCATGTGCATCGGTATTTGCGTCCGCTAACTGAACGTATCCAAAATGGCGAGATCGATCCATCATTTCTGATTACTCATAGCCTGCCACTCGATCAAGCACCCCATGGCTACGATATCTTCAAGAACAAGCAGGACAACTGCGTCAAGGTCGTGCTCAAACCCTAAAACAATCCGTAGAAATGGCAATAGCCAGGAACCCTCTCATCTAGGCGCTTGCAGTCTGACCGACTTCAGGGAGCGCTTGTCGCCCCCTGGAGTGCAGAACAAGAGCCTATCACCTGTCACAGAGCAATTCTTATTAGTAAGTACTTAAAAAATACTAAATTAGATATTAGGCATATCCTTAAAACTAGTGATTTAGAATTGCATGAGTGTTTAGAGCAAAGACTTCTAAAGCACTCTAAAATTAATAAAATTAAGTATATTTATCTCTTTGATTTAGTACTAATAGAAAATATTTTAAATAAATACATAAAAAAGCGATTCCTGAGCGTTTAGATAGTGAGTGTTTACGGTGCAGTGAAGCAAAATCTCACTATTGTCATCACCACCTGATGGCTGAATACTGACGGTAGAAACTTGATGCTGTCATTAAAGTTGATCATCTTTAGTCACAGGGTGGGAAGAGTAGGCTCAACGCCAATACACCTCAAGCAAAGTAATTGCTGTCTGTGGTCTAAAAGTTATTGCTAATTTTGCCCGAACTGAAACGCCAGCCAAACGTTAGCGAATCGCAGAACAAGCAATTTACCAAGTTGTCACCTCAAAGGTTCTCATTCCGCCGTGGCTGGCGGTGAGACAGTAGATGTAATCGATGCTAACTGACCTCAAAGCAGCACTCAAGCAAGAGCATTGACAACCCAGGGAGGTGGAATGTTCATGCCACAGCAAACCTTGCTGAACTGACGGCAATACTCGTCATAAATCCGTTCGTGAACGGTTGATTGATGTTTCATGACTTATCTAAGATTGCAGTAAGTAGGACGAAGTCAATACTTGAAGGTTTGTAGTGAGGTCTTCAGCCCTCAAAATAGAGCCTAAGCTCTGACTATGAACCGATTCAAAATGTTTTACATGGCAACACAAAGTTTGATTTATTCCGGATCTACACCTGAATCTCTAAATGAGCTATCTTTATTCCTGTACCTTTGAGTTGGCAGTCAGCGAGCAATCAATTGTTGTTGTCTTTAATGATTTCTACACTTTTGGTCTGAGCTTTTCTAAAGTTCATCGTGTTTGGATAAACCTGTAGATGTCAGTTTTAAAGGCAGATATTACTTATTTTGATATCTGCTTTGAAACCTTTCTTTATTCTCAAATGTTTAAGGCTGGGGATGAAGGTGAAAGAAATTAATCAATGCCGCACCCAAAGATGAAACAAATCATATAAAATAGTAGCTGATTAATTTCTGAATTTTTTAAATGATTTAACCGCAATTACTGTTTACTGAATAACGGCTTTTGAAAAGCTATTTCCTTGAGTTTTCAACAAACGAGATAATAATCGAGTAAACCGCAAAAACTGTGCTTGGTTTTTAGAGGAGAGATGGGGATGAATCTACGCAATCTACCGTTGGACTGGGAAACTAATCCCAAAAGCTCTTATATACCAATTTTGTATCAAGGCGAAATAGTAGGGTTTTGCAAGCCTAAACATGCAAGTCGAATTGTTGAGGCTCTCAATGAAGATGAAAAACTTCGCAAGGCTCTAAAGTTAGCTTGTTTAGATTTACTCGATGAAATAAATGGCGATATTACCCAAGCTGAAGCATTAATGAAAAAATACATGAAAGTTGTCAGTCGTCCAAAATATGGAACTGCTGCAATCGCAGCTTTACTACGAGATCGACAAAAGGAACTAGATTTAAGCGATCAAGAATTTTTCAGTTTTTGTGATTCTTACCGATTATATTCAAAACAGCTAGGAAAGATATTTGCTGGCACTCCGGTTGAGGATGACTTACTGTTACCACTATCTAGAATTTTAGGGTTATCAATTGACAGAATAATTAGTATACGTGATGGCAATGCTTAGCAAATTTTTGTTTGGTTGTGAAAATGATCGATGAAGCGGCTAAGTCAACAATATGGAGAATTGCTAGAGACGATTGTTTTTTACAAACAACCAAAAATTATTAAAAAGGAGATACAAGTAAGGTTTGAACTTAGTAGTAGAATCACTAATTTTATATTTGTCATTAAATTTTGTTACGATTAGCTTTGGATAGTGAGCCATTTACGACTGTAATCTAGGTCTGACGCTCAACTTCCCTAGATGCAATTCTTGGAGACATAGTAATGTTGCGACTTGAACACATTAGTAAGATTTATCCCACAGGCGAAGTTCTCAAGGATGTTAATTGGGAAGTTAAGCCAGGCGATCGCATCGGCTTAGTCGGCGTCAACGGTGCCGGAAAATCTACCCAACTGAAAATCATCGCCGGAGAAATGGAACCCACATCGGGGGAAGTAATTCGTCCTGCGAGTTTGCACATCGCCTACCTCACCCAGGAATTTGAAGTTGATCCCGGACGCACGGTTCGAGAAGAATTTTGGACAGTATTTAAAGAAGCCAACGAGGTACAGCAAACCTTGGCACAGGTGCATCGGGAGATGGAATCAGCCGATCCGGAAGAATTAGACAAACTGATTCATCAAATGGATCGACTCCAGCGTCAATTTGAAGCCCTTGATGGCTATGGCTTAGATGCACAGATTGAGAAAATCTTGCCAGAGATGGGGTTTGAAATGGAAGATGGCGATCGCCTCGTCAGTGCCTTTAGTGGTGGCTGGCAGATGCGGATGAGTTTAGGCAAAATTTTGCTACAAAAACCCGACTTGTTGCTGTTAGACGAACCAACTAACCATCTGGATTTAGAAACCATCGAATGGTTGGAAAATTACCTCAAGGGGCTGAAAACGCCGATGGTAATCGTTTCTCACGACCGGGAGTTCCTCGATCGCCTCTGCACCCAAATTGTAGAAACTGAACACGGTGTCTCTACAACCTATCTCGGTAACTACTCGGCTTACCTACAACTCAAAGCCGAAAATGCTGCCGCCCAACTGAGTGCTTACGAACGTCAGCAAAAGGAACTAGCTACTCAGCAAGCCTACGTGGATCGGTTCCGCGCCAGTGCAACCCGCAGTACCCAGGCAAAAAGCCGCGAGAAGCAACTAGACAAAATCGAACGCATTGAAGCCCCTACGGGGGGACTGAAAACCTTGCACTTCCGCTTTCCCCCCGCACCTCGCAGCGGACGGGAAGTAGTAATTATCAAAGATTTGGTGCATACCTACGACGATAAGATTCTGTTTTTAGGGACAGACTTGTTGATTGAACGAGGCGATCGCGTTGCCTTTCTCGGCCCCAATGGCTGCGGAAAATCCACTCTCCTGCACCTGATGATGGGGATGGAAAAGCCCACTGAAGGCAGCATTGTGTTAGGAAATCATAATGTTATTCCAGGTTACTTCGAGCAAAATCAAGCCGAAGCTTTGAACTTGGACAGAACAGTTATGGAAACGATCCACGACGAAGTGCCAGACTGGAAAAATCAAGAAGTCCGGACATTACTCGGTCGTTTCCTCTTTAGTGGCGACACCGTCTTTAAAAAAGTTGCCGCTCTTAGCGGGGGCGAGAAAGCGCGGCTAGCATTGGCTAAAATGCTGCTACAACCCGCTAATCTGCTGATTCTCGACGAGCCAACCAATCACCTCGACATTCCGGCAAAAGAAATGCTGGAAGAAGCGATCCAGAACTATGACGGTACAGTGATTATCGTCTCCCACGACCGTTACTTTATCTCCCAGGTTGCCAATAAAATTGTTGAAATCCGCGAGGGGGAATTTCGGGTTTATCTAGGTGATTATCAGTATTATTTAGAGAAAATTGCTGAAGAAAAGGAGCAAGCAAGATTAGCCGCCATCTCCGCCGCCAAAGCTGCCAAAAAAGCCGCCAAAGCTGCTAAGAAAGACACCGCTAAACAGAGCTAACGCGATACTGACTGAGGGGGAAGATAGAGTGGACTAAATAGTAATATTTCTGTCTTAAGATCCCCCCAAATTTCCGCGAAAATGCCTAGTAAGGCAGATCAACGGTAAAAACTCGTTGCCAATCTAAGCCCCAGTGGTATCATTGCGGTGAAATTCTTATGTAAAGAGAAGGCAACACTATGGCGCAAGCACCTGTTTCTCCTGTGGTGCTAGTCATCTTAGACGGATGGGGATACCGCGAGGCAACGTACGGTAACGCCCTTACCACCGCAGGAACACCCGTGATGGATAGCCTCTGGGCAGCTTATCCTAGTACATTAATTCGTACTTCTGGTAAAGATGTAGGACTCCCAGAAGGACAAATGGGCAACTCAGAAGTCGGTCACTTGAACATTGGTGCCGGACGAGTTGTTCCACAAGAATTAGTGCGAATTTCTGATGCTGTCGAAGATGGTTCCCTTTTGAGCAATAGTGCTCTGTTGCAAATTTGCCAGGATGTCAAAGTCCGGGGCGGCAAAATGCATCTAGTCGGGTTGTGTTCAGAAGGAGGAGTTCATTCCCATCTCGATCATCTCTTGGGATTGTTGGATTTAGTCAAGTCGCAAAACCTTAGAGATGTCTGTATTCACGCCATCACAGATGGTCGCGACACCAAGCCCGTTGATGGCGTTAAAGCCATTCAAAGAATTGAAGACCACCTGGAAAAAATAGGCATAGGACGAATCGTCACCATCAGCGGTCGTTACTACGCCATGGATCGCGATCGCCGTTGGGATCGGATTCAAAAAGCTTATGAGGTGATGACTCAAGATGCACCCGGTGATAGTCGTTCCGCTGTCGAATTGCTCAAAGCCTCCTACGAAATAGATCTAACCGACGAGTTCATTTTGCCCACCCGCCTGACTAGCGGTGCTATAGAACCCGAAGATGGAATCATTTTCTTTAACTTCCGTCCCGATCGATCGCGGCAACTAACACAAGCCTTAGTTGACCCCAACTTTGATGGCTTTGAGCGGGAGCAAATCCAACCTCTAACCTTGGCAACGTTTACCCAGTATGACCCCAGCTTACCCGTCTTGGTGGCATTTGAGCCGCAAAACTTGACGAATATCCTCGGAGATGTCATTGCCAATCACGATCTGCGGCAGTTTCGCACCGCCGAAACCGAGAAATATGCTCACGTCACCTACTTCTTCAACGGTGGTTTAGAGCAGCCCTTCCCTGGGGAAGACCGTCAACTTGTATCAAGCCCGATGGTGGCTACCTACGACCGCGCCCCCGCCATGTCTGCTGAAGAAGTAACAGATATAGCGATCGCGGCACTCAAAAAACGTATTTACTCCCTGATCGTCATTAACTACGCCAACACCGACATGGTGGGACATACAGGCAACATCGAAGCCTGCGTGGAAGCCGTTAGAACCGTTGATACCTGTGTTGGACGCTTGGTAGAAAGCATTAACAAAGCAGGTGGTGCCGCGTTAATTACGGCGGATCACGGCAACGCCGAATGTATGCGCGATGAAGACGGTAACCCCTGGACAGCGCACACCACCAACCCTGTACCCTTCATCCTCATAGAAGGTGAAGGTTTGAAAATCCCCGGACACGGCACAGAAATTCGGCTTCGTAACGATGGACGGCTGGCGGATATTGCCCCGACGATTCTTGAAATCTTGAAACTGCCCCAACCGCCAGAAATGACGGGACACTCGCTGCTAGAACCTGCAGGTATTGAAGTTAAACCGAACCGGACTCCTGTGCGAGTGGCTTTGTAAGCAAGGGAAGCGATTAACTGTTAGCATTATAGTTATCTCATTCTCTTGAAACTGGTCAAGAGCTAAACTGAAAAGTGCTAATTCTCAAGGCGCAAGCTTTCAATTAGGCTCATCACCAGTCACCTTTAAACTGCATTTAATGTTCTCGCTATGACGATCAATCAAGTCATCCAAATCATTTGGGCAGTGTCTGCTCTTGGGTTAATTGTTTTAGTATTGCTGCACAGCCCAAAAGGCGATGGTATTGGCGGTATCGGCGGTCAAGCCCAGCTCTTTACCAGTACCAAAAGTGCAGAGACAGCCCTGAACCGCGTTACTTGGGCGCTAGCCATTACGTTTATTGGCTTGACGATCGTCTTAAGTGCAGGTTGGGTGTAGTAACCACCACTGTGCTTAACTCAGACTTCTCTCGCGCCTAGGCAACTTGGCGCGTTTTCGCTTATTGAGGGCGAGGGCATGTTTTCAAACTAACCATAAGCAAGAGGGATACCCGCCGCTGATTCGAGCTGTTGGCTGGCTCTAGCCTATCTGTAAGACCTCCCAGACTACCTGCTAGTCCCAGACTCAGAGTGAGTCAATCTCGTCAATTTCATTAACAAGCTGTAAAACGCTGTTGTATAGAGGTTCTGCAACCCAAAATCCAGCGTCGTTGACCAAAGCATCCAATAAAGGCTTTACCTCAGCAATCAAGCCTTGACTTTTAGCTTCGACCAAGATTCCCAAAATACCTGTATATCGAAGGTTTAACCTAGTTGCTACTAGCCGACCCCGGCGCTCATCAATTAAAACTTGCTCGGCTTGGCTCTCGACTGCTAGGGCGATCGCCTCAGCTTCTCCAATGTCAAGTTCGTTACTTAGTGCTTCGACAAGAGTGCGATCGCTAACAGCACGAGTTTGAATCCACTCAATGGTTTGTACTTCGGTTGCGCCTGCAATGGGAAAATTTGGATCAGTTAGTTCCCGATAAACGGCTTCAGGAATAAGAACTGTTCTGTAAAGTTGATGGAGAAGATGAAGCTGATTTATTGCGGCAAGATTGTTAAGGGGTGATGTATCGCTAACAACAATCACAATCTGCCCATGTCCCGCAGATTTTGAATGTCTTGCTCAAAATCTTCCACCCCGTAATGCACTGGAATGCGGCGACTAGCAAGTAGGTGCTGAAATGCAACACGGTGCATTCCTGCAAAACGGCTGGCTTGAGCGTGGGTAAGCTTCTCACGCTGAAAGAGCATGACAGCGATTTCTTGACGCATTTCAGCCTCAGTCATGCGAGTTGCAGTTAAAATTTCGTTGGGGACAACAACACTCATGGCTAAACTCCTCGCTACGTCTATTATTCTAATCCCCCTGAGTCAGCAAATATCTGTGTCCTGTCCGAGCTAGCTAACACTGCGTTGGTAAGGTTTTGGTATCTGAAAATTCTTTACAGATTGAAGGAATCAGAGAAGATAGCAGTAAGACAGCCAGGAGCGATCGCACTCCCTCTCACAGAGTCAAGGATAGCCATTTTTTCACGCCTCTGTCCCAGTTTCGCATCTAAATTGAGAGCGATCGCTGTTGACTAACCATCTTGGTAACCTGGTGTTGTCTATGGACAATCAGAAAATGTGTTGTGTAATTTAGTTGTTGGGGCGCTTTATTCTGCTCGCAAACTATCCTAAAATTGGGATCGAATCACAACCATGCAAGAGTTTCATAAAATTGTCAGTTTGGTTACGGAAGAGCAACGACAGAACATGGCCCAGCTGACCGATTCAGCATTTGGTAATTCCCCGGAAACTCTTTGCAATCATATACGCTATCTCAGGGCTGGAAGTATTGGTCAACTTTTCTGGAATAACTCTTGGAAGCAAGTTGTGACAGATGTTGCTGACCACATTGATATTGATTGGTTTAGCACATTAAAAGGTCGTAGTTGGCATAACTTGGAATCTCAAGAAATAGAAACTGCTGTTGTTGCCAAATTATTTCAAAACATGCTATCTCAACTCTCACCAGAGCAGCGACAACAGATTGTCATGGAGATGAAAAAAGAGACTGATGACCCACATCTTGAAGGCTTGCTACTAGGTGGTAGTGCAATGGCTGTTGCAAGGATGAGTGGTTTTGGGGTGTATTTGTTAGCAAGTACTGTACTGGGCAGCCTTACTAATGCTCTGGGAATCACTCTGCCTTTTGCAGTTTACATGGGCATGAGTCAAACTATTGCGTTTATCCTGGGGCCTGTGGGATGGGTAGCACTAGCTGGGAGCATTCTCTTTACGCTTAACCAACCCAACTGGAATCGTCTATCGTTAGCTGTCGTGTATGTCTCAATGCTTCGACATTCAACGTAGTTGAAGGTAGCCACATTTTCACGTCTCCCGCCCGGTTGCATAGCTAAACTGAGAGCGATCGCCCAACATCTGACCCTGTACTAGAAGTTGGTTTCCGTAGGCGAGTTGAGCAAGTTCCCAAGCTTTCAGTGCCTTGACGACATCATGGTTATGCTTAACGAGAGCATCTGCAAGAGCGATCGCGTATTATTCCAGTTCTTTAACTTCCTCAATACCTTCATCAGACAAAAGGGAAGCTTTCGCTTTTTCAGCATCTATTCCAAACTCAGCCGTGAGATTAGCTAGAGTTTTGACATCAACTAATAACAGCACGGTAAGTGATTCGTTTTCAACAGTCTCCCAGAAGCTATTCAAACCGCCGTCAGAAGCCTTTGCTGGCGAGACGGCTAATAATCATTGCTGTGGCGATCGCCACTAGCCTAGGAGTCATTTTCACGCAACTGCAGCCCGGACAAAGCCTCGATCCCTCTCAATTTCTGCCTACCCTGCAAGCACACTCCTTGCCCCCTCACCTCAGCCAATGGCAAGACACAAATAGTAGAGGGGATTACTTTGAGGAAATCCAACCTACCCCAGTTGGCTATCTAATCTGGTCGCAATTTCCCCTCAAGCTCTACATTGAGCGCCCCGTTAATGCCTCCTTGTCAGCCAGTAGCCAGCAGCGCTTCCAGGAGTGGGTTGAGGCGGTCTTGCCAGCGGTAGAAGCATGGAGTGCCTACCTGCCTTTAGAAGTCGTGGAAGACTCCGCCGCCGCTGATATTAAAATTTGGCGATCGCGTCCTCCCCTTATAGCCTCCCTTGACCGGGAAAACGGCAAATTTCAAATTCCTCGCGCTCGTGCTGCTGAGACACGCTACGAATTTTACCTGCGCCCAACATCAAACAATGCCACTGTCTTGTCCCATCGCTGCACCATTCACCTCAGCCCAGACCAAAGTAACGAGTACACCGCCGCCACAGCTCGTCACGAACTCGGTCACGCTTTGGGGATCTGGGGTCATAGTCCTGTAGAAACCGATGCCTTGTATTTTTCCCAAGTGCGGAATCCGCCGCCAATTTCTCCCAGAGACATCAATACCCTCAAGCGCATCTATCAGCAGCCAACGCGCTTAGGATGGGCAATGCCTGAGAATTAACCGTTAAACTACTGCCAGGCGTTCTCTTCCATCTGTACAAGTAGCGGCAACTAGGACGAGACAGAGAGTAGCGATCGCCAAATGCCTTCTATCGCCAAAACCTGCCAGTTAGGTAAATTTGTAACCGCTAGGATAAAGCATGACCGCTCAACGGCAACTGCTGCTGCTGTAATACATCGACGTAAAGCTTTTCTAGCTGAGTGATATTACGACTAAGGGTGTAGCGTTCTAGAACGCGGGAGCGGGCTTTTTTCCCCAATAACTTTGTCCATTCGCAGTGATCGCGCAGGAGGGGGAAAAGGGTTTGTAGCTGGGTGGCAACGCGATGAGTGTTGAGAATCACACCTGCGCCATCTTCCAGGACTTCGCCATCCGCCCCGGCATCGGTGGCAACGCAGGCAACACCACACGCCATTGCCTCTAGTAACGACAACGATAACCCTTCTAAAAACGACGGCAAAATAAAAACATCAGCGGCACGAAGAATCTCAATTCGTTGGTGTTCATCCTCAACAAATCCCAGCCAAATGACGCCGTACTCGGAGTCGTAGAAAGGCTCTAGAGAAGGCTTTAAAGGGCCATCACCGACAATAACTAACTTGCACTTTGGGCCCATATCCGAGTGCTTCCAGGCGCGTAGCATGGCCTCTACGTTCTTTTCTGTAGAGATGCGTCCTTGGTAAACAAATAAGCGTTCGGCATCAAATCGGGCTTTGAGATTGTTGATACCAGGGGAATATTTTTGCACATCAACTCCGTTGGGAATGATTGCCACTCGCTCTGGTGGCACACCTAATTTCACCAGGAAGTCCCGTTGCAGTTGGGAGAAGATCACCACACGGTTGTAATGCGCCAGGAAGGGTGCGTACAACTGATAAGTAAACAGTTGAGTTCCTGACTTGAGATTGCGCCGCTTGCCATCAAAGGGCGGATGGAAAGTAGCGACTAAGGGAAGATTTAACTCTTCACAAATGTCTGGCAGGAGAAAGTCTAAAGGAGAAAGAGTCAGGGATGCATGGACAACGTCAGGCTTGAGTCGTTGGAGCGATCGCGCCAAAACTTTACTCGCCTTCAAGGTCGGAATTGTATAAATCTGAGACTTGTACAAGAAAGGCAGAGAAACTTCTTGACATCCTGACCAAGTACCGGGGTCAGATTCCTCTTGAGCAAAGTGCAGGAAACTGACTTGATTGTTCCGCTCTAGGAGCGCATTTGTAACTTCACGACCGTAGGTAACATTGCCACAAAACGGTGATTTTTTTCCGAGCCAGGCGATATGCATTTAGCTTTTAGCAAGTTTAGCGTTCAGCAGTTAGCGTTGGAATTGTCGAGGTCAGATAGAATATACGAATTTTTGTCTATCCTGGAAACCCACTGAATCAACTTGCCAACAGCTAACAGCAAATGTTTTCACTCTTATTTGTCAGCTTTAGTTGATACCGTTGATCCTGTACCGGAAATATACCAGGTTAAGAACCCTCCCGCGATTGCTAATGCCGCTAAACCTAATAAAACGGCTTTCAATCCCAGTAATGTCTCCGCTACCCCGGCTAAAGCTAACGGCAAGCTTAAGGCAATGTTAATTGCATTATTTTGCAAGCCGAACACCTTGCCGCGCATTTCTTCGGGAGTCTCTGCCTGAATTGTGGTTTGCATGGGAATCCCCACCAAAGCCGCAAAAATCCCCAGTACGGCAGTGAAAAACAATGCCATCCATAGCTGCTGATTAAAAAATGCCAGACCTACCAATGAAATGCCGACCCCCCATGACCCAATTAAACTGAGTCGTGTATTGGAAAACTGCTGTTCCCTGTGACCAAGAACTGCGGCTCCGGCTGCCATTCCGACACCGCCAGCCGCGAGTAAAAATCCGAACTGGGACGCCTTCAAACCGGGAATAATTTCCGCCAAGCGCACCGCTAGCACGGATAGAGCGGCAAATACAGAGAATAAAATCACGAGTTGAACCAGAGCATTGCGAACTCGGTGATGTTCTTTTAAGTAGCGGATACCATCGCGGATGTCTTCCCAAACGTGGGGTGTTTCTCCTACAGGAGCATTCGTTTGTTCGCCTGTTTTTAGGAACAGCAGCAGCACTCCTGCGATCGCATAACTGCCCCCAACGATTAGCTCTTTACCAAAATTAAACCCAATTCCTAAAAGGTCTGCCGCTTTGTCGGCGAGTGCTAAGAGCGGATCGCCCACGGCGAAGCCAATAATCAACGACGCCATCATTGTCGTTGTATATAGGGAATTTGCTGGTAGTAGGTGCTGTCGCTTCACAATTAACGGAATCACCGTCTGCTCGGCAGGGGCAAAAAATTGCGTCAGTGTTGAAACTAAAAAAGTAATCAACAAAAGCAGATAAAAGCCGACAGGCAACCCGGCAATCGGTGCCAAATCTTGAGATAACCAGAGTAAAAACGGCACCGCGAACACCAAGATGCCGCGCAGGAGGTTGGTTGATACCAAAACAGCTTTTTTTGGCCAACGGTCTACAAATACCCCGGCAACCGAACCAAACAGTACCGCCGGAATTGTGAAGGCAATCATAATCGCCGACACCCAGCCGCTAATCGTCTGGTTCACGTCCTGAAAGTGACTGGCAATCAAGGCAATCATTAGCACCAGATAAATCTTATCTGCCAGCTGGGAAAAAACCTGACCGCTCCACAGGGTTAGGAAGTTACGGTTTTTGAGAACCGGTATAAACCCTCGTGATTCCGGTAGGCTGGCTGACAAATCAGTTAGTGGGCGATGGGACTTATCGTCCGGTTGTAAATTTTTGTCTGTACCGGGTGACGGGGAAGTCCCGCTCGACGGCTGCTTTTTAGGAAGGGATTTTTCCGTCACACCAGAAGACTGTTTGTTAACTGGATATTGTATAGGTCGTTCAAATTCAGATAATTGCATTCGCTAATTTTCGGGTGATTAATAGAACCCATCTTTACTAAACATCAGTTATATGTTGTGTTGATCTCACTCATTCGGGCAAAGCGATCGCATCGACTAAAGTTGCCGAGCGAATCGAGCGACCGAACTGATACTGAGCATAATCTCGCAGGAGCCGCTCAATCGTCACCCAGCCTCTTTGGGTAGACGGCTGTCCCCCTGATACCTGCTCAATTTGCGGTAAATCTGCCTCCCCTAACTGCTGCAGTAGCGCTAATTCTACGGCATTCAGTTTGACGTTAATCTTGGGGGGTATGGGGGCAGGAATGACTTGGTAACTGTTGGTAGCTTCTGCCACCCGTCCTTCTCTAACAGCCATAGGAGACAAGCCTCTCAATCCAGACTCATTTCCTGACAAAGTGACTGTTCCGCCCGCATCCATGCTGAATCCGACTCGCCAGTCCGGGTCGAGAAAATTCGGCTTGAGCGGATGTTGGGTGACACAGCAAGCTTGCACCTGAGGAGCAACACCTCCTAGGGCAAGTAGGTGAAAGACACCTTGAGAAAGATGAGCAAACACCCCTGTTCCTGAAGCCTGAAGGCTTTTTGTGTTTGGTAAAACGGCAATTCGCCGCAGATGTTCGCTCAACAATTCATAAAGCTCTACTTGCGGCTGCTCGCTCAATGCTTGGTAGAGAACGATTTCTGCTAAGTACTGACTGGCAGCCAACTTACCCAAATCTTGGCTCAAACCCGGATAGGATTCCAAGGTTTCCGCCTGAGTAATTTTATCGAGCGATCGCCCCTTTGCCAGCAGTAACTCATTAACCACAAACAAACCAGTTCTTCCCCCTAGCTTCGAGTTTTGCTTCCGCGCTCCCGGTGCTACAACTCGAATCAAGCCACACTCCCGCGTCAAAATCGTTACCAATCTATCCGCCTCACCTAGAGGCATACTTTTAAGATTGATTCCAGTAGCTTTGTAAGTTCGGCTCATTGAGACTAGAGATGAAGGAGTGATGATCGAAAGCAACAGGCAAAAGTAAAACTGTAATATTTTTAACTTTTTACTCCTACTCCAGCATATCGAGTTGTTGCAACAATTCAGGGCCACGAGATGTTCCTAAGCGTGTTGCTCCTGCCGTCACCAACTCAAAGGCTTGCTGAATTGTCCGAATACCTCCTGATGCCTTAATGCCAATTTGTCCATGAGTGAGTTCCTTGAGCAAGCGAACGTCAGCAACTGTTGCACCGCCCTGCCAGCCCGTGCTAGTTTTCACGAACTGTGCCCCAGCATCTTTACAGATTTCCACAGCCAGTTGCTTTTCCGCATCTGTCAGCAGGGCAGTTTCCAAAATCACTTTCACCAGTTTCCCGGTTTCTTCACAGATTTGGGCAATCTCCCGATATAACTCATCCGTTTTCCCCGCTTTCAACCCTCCCAGATGCATCACCACATCTAATTCTGTTGCGCCATTTTCTACCGCCTCTTGGGCTTCATAGAGCTTGGTAGCGGAAGTGGTTGCCCCTGCGGGAAACCCAATCACAGTACAAACTTGAGGCGATTTACCATGCAGTAGTTCCGCTGCTTGTTTCACATAAACCGGATACACGCACACCGCCGCAAACTGGTAGCGGTCTGCCTCTTCACAACACTTTCTCACTTGCTCTGGTGTTGCCGTTGGATTCAGCAGTGCGTGATCGATTAGTGGAGCAATATCTATCTCTGGATAGGCTTCAGCCATTATTTATTTTGTCTTTTTGACAACGTTTTATCTTAGTTATCTTTGATCAAACTCTTCAGAAAAACTAGATAGTCAGTTATTTGTAAGCTTCCCCGTTCTCTCATAGACAAGGCTTCCCGCTTCGGAGGTGCCCTCGTGAACTGTTTAGAGCAGGAGCGATCGCTGAAGGCTGAAGGATAAAATTAACAGGAGGTTGCCTCAGAGTTAATGCTGACTAAGTTTTATCTTTTTATCCCTTGCTTCTTTTTTGAGAAATCACTAATAAATGAGAAAATTTTTCTTCCCCGGGCTGCTGCTACTGCTCTTATTGCCCATTACCGCCTGTACTCCCTCACAAAACACCACCTCCTCTAGTGGAGAGAAAACTCTCCAACCCTTTACTACAGGGGCTATTCCTGACCAAGATCCAGAAAAATTACAGCGGCTGTATAGCAATCTGGCAGATTACCTGGAAGCGGAGTTAGGTGTTCCGGTAGAGTACAAACCCGTTACCGATTATGCAGCGGCGGTTACAGCCTTCCGGGTAGGGGATTTAGACATGGTTTGGTTTGGCGGCTTAACAGGAGTGCAGGCGCGATCGCAAGTTCCCGGTGCTGAAGCGATCGCCCAACGAGACATTGACGAGCGCTTTAGAAGCGTATTCATCGCCAACAAAAATAGTGGTATTTCCGCCATCAAAGACATTCAGGATTTACAGGTTTTGAAAGGACACACCTTCACCTTTGGTAGTGAGTCGTCTACCTCTGGGCGGTTGATGCCGCAATATTTCTTGCAACAAACAGGCGTTAAACCCGAAGACTTCAAAGGAATTACCGGATTTTCCAGTTCCCACGATGCCACAATTCAATTTGTACAAGCGGGAACCTATGAAGTTGGGGCGTTGAGCGAGCAGGTGTGGAAAAGTCGCTTAGAAGCCGGGGAAATCGATCTAGACAAGGTTCAGGTGATTTGGCAAACACCACCTTACTATGACTACCACTGGGTGATTAACCCTCGCGTCAAAGAGCGCTACGGCGAGGATTTCACCGAACGAGTGCAGGCGGCATTATTAAAGCTTGACCCCAATAATCCCGAACAAAAGGAAATTCTCGATTTATTCGGAGCCGCAAAGTTTATTCCTACAAAAAACTCTAACTACGCCAACATTGAAGCCATAGGTCGAGATATCGGCAAGATTAAGTGAGCGATTCCGTGCCAATTTTTGAGCTGAAACAGGTGTCTCAGCAATTTAATTCCCTAAGTGCCTTGAGTGAGATCAATCTGCAAATTTCCCCTGGAGAACGGGTAGCCTTAGTGGGATCGAGTGGTGCGGGAAAAAGCACGCTGATTAACCTTCTCAACGGCACCCTCTTCCCCACCTCCGGGGAGGTTTGGGCATTGGGACACAATCTTAGTCGCCTCTCTCCCCAGCGGTTGCGGCAAGTACAGCAGCAAATCGGCACAGTCTATCAGCAGTTTCATCTGGTCGATAGTTTACGGGTGATTCATAACGTTAACGCGGGACATTTAAGCCGCTGGTCATTTTTAAAAGCGGCAGCTTCTTTAATTTTTCCCTTGGAAGTAGAAACCGCCGCCAAAGCACTTGCAAGAGTGGGAATTCCGGAAAAGCTCTATGCCAGAACGGATCAGCTTTCAGGCGGACAGCAGCAACGAGTTGCCCTAGCGCGGGTAATGGTACAAAATCCGCTGGTAATTCTGGCAGATGAGCCAATTTCTAGCCTTGATCCGGAACACAGCCGGGAAATCATGGATTTGCTCCGGAAATTGAGCCAGGAAACAGGCAAAACCCTAGTCATTAGTCTCCACGCGATTGAATTTGCCCGGACTTATTGCGATCGCCTGATTGGTTTGCAACAGGGAAAAATTTTGTTTGACGCTCCTGTGGCGGCGGTATCACCAGAAATGATTGAGCAGTTATATCGGCTGGAAAAGTCAGGTTGGCGATCAAACTAACCTCTTAGCCAAAGCTTAAGTTATATCAAGGCATAACGCGAATATTGGGAAAAGTTGATGGCGGATGCAGTACCCTACCCTAGAGGGAAAGGGAATTCTGAGAAAAAGTTAATGGAGATGACGTAGATGGAAACAAATAAAAACGTGCCAATTGATAACCAGAATGTACCTGAAGGACACCGGGGGCTGCACGATTTTTTGTATGGCTCCGACGACGAACACACCGCTACTGAGACGACTCTACAGAATCTTGACAATGATGCCGGAGTGATGCCCCGTGGCGAGTGGTGCGAACAAGCGGCAAATGCAAAAGTCGCTGGGGTTTACGCGGTGCTAGATAGCGATCGCCACACCCAGTACATCGGCTACTCCCGCAATGTCCGGCTTACCCTGGAGGGACACGTTGCTCAAAATGGGGAATCAACCTGTGCTTTCGTACGGGTGAAAGTATTCAAATTTCCAAAGCGTACTGAAATGGAAGCCTTGCGGGATCAGTGGCTTGCCGAACTCGACAGCCTACCACTGGGTAATGCCGACAATAGCGGTATGTGGGCGAGTACTGTTGGTGAAGCATCACGCGCCGTCATGTCAGATGCAGAGCGCAATGCCTACGAAGAGAAAAAGCTCAAACTCCGCAAAGCCATGGCGGATGGAGCGTTGAGCAAAGAGACAGACACAGCGGATGCAGGTGATGCCGAACGGCGACAGCAGCTTGATGCAGCGGTGAATAATGACGACTGGAGTGCTGTAATTAATCATCAGTCGCAGCAGTAAAGCTTTCCCTGATTTGACGAAACCCCTCCGCTCTCATCGGTGAACTAATCCCAAATAGCACTAACTCCAGAAACTTCATCAAAACCGATCAAACCTTGTGCAGGGGGTCTGG
>NZ_JCACLG010000029.1:0-55869 GCF_059505785.1 Kastovskya adunca
CCCCTGCACCCCTGCACCCCTGCACCCCTGCACCCCTGCACCCCCGCTCCCCTGCTCTTAACTGGGTAACTGAGCGAAGCTTTCGGGAAAGACTTCGACTTGCATCTGCTCATCTTCGCGAATGGCAAGCGATCGCTTTGCTTGTCCTAGGAAAAGGGGTTGGGAAATTCCGGGTTCTGGATGAGTGACAGTGCGGGCGCGGATGATTAGCAAATTGTCTACCCCACCCCGGCGTCCCAGAGAATACAAGTCAGCGGCGGCTTGCTGAAGTGTTGCCTCCAACTGAGTAGTCGTGATTTCTGGTTGCACTTTAATCACTACTTCTGGGCCACCGTTGTCGTAGACTACCGCATAGCGAAGGGCACCAGGAATTGTGGTGCGGCTAAAGAGTCCCAGACTCAGTCCAAACAGACCTACCGTTAGCACGCCTAAAAAGCCTGTAACTCCTACTAAGCGAAAGCGGATACCCCATTTGAAGAGAAAGGCGATCACGACAAGAACAGCAGAAATAATGGTGACGATGCCTAACCACTTTCCGGCAGTAATAAAATCAATAGGTAATTGCAAATCCATAGGTTAAATAATCAGGACGGGGTTAAGTGGTAACAGTAGGGTTTTTCGCCCTCAATTTGACCAGCTTTCATCTTCATCCTATCAGCGTCACCAACAGAGTAAGGCAGCTTAGGAGTGATTCGCCATTCCCCATCACTTTATTTGCCTCCAATCGCGTCTTGGTGCTACTGAGTCGCCGCATCGCTCGCTTGGCGTAGGGTGAACAAAGTCAGCTCTGGTGGCGCGTTAATTCGCACTGGCACACGGCTAAAACCAATCCCCCGGTTAATGTAAAGACGATTTCCTGGCTGCCCGTAGTCTTCAACCCAGCCAGCAGCAGGCACCAAATCCTCTTCGTCACTCACCAAGAACCACATAGGCGTCAAGCCAAATGGCAACAGGCGAATCTGCCCTCCGTGGGTGTGTCCCGCAACAGCAAGTGGGGCAGTATTGGCAGGCAAAGCTTCAAAAGTCTTAGGATTGTGCATCATCACCAGCCTAGGGGCATTGTCTGGTACCTGGGCTAAGGCAACTTTTGGCTTGTCCTCTTTGGGTAGGTGCGGCCCTATCCCCACTAAGTACAAAGCTGCCTCATCTGTCTGGCTTTGTGTCTGAGTAAGGTTTAGCGGCACCGCCTCATTCTTTAATACCCTCACCCCTGCTGCTTTTAACGCTTCCTGCACTTGCACAGATAAACGCTCATCCCTGGGTGCTTGCTGCTTGTTTATCCCATAGTCATGATTGCCCAACACAGCATAGGTAGGGATGCCAGCTTCTACCAGTGGGCGAATCAGTGCAGTGACTTTCTTTAGCTCTGTCGTTGGATCTTTGCCGGGATGGTAGATAAAGTCGCCAGCGATCAGCACGATTGCTGGACGTTCTGCAACTAATTGCTCAACAATGCGGCGGATGGTGGAGGTATTATCCCACCACATCCCCACCTGCATATCGGCAATAACGC
Source organism: Kastovskya adunca (assembly GCF_059505785.1). Lineage (NCBI taxonomy): Bacteria > Bacillati > Cyanobacteriota > Cyanophyceae > Coleofasciculales > Coleofasciculaceae > Kastovskya > Kastovskya adunca. The sequence continues at coordinate 1,514 of NZ_JCACLG010000029.1, forward strand.
CAACCTTTTTCCCCTGCCAAGGAGGGGGAAGACTGGGAATTTCTGCAATTTCCTCTTCTCGGTCAATCCAGTAAGGTTCGATTGCCACACCCCAAATTAGATAGGTGCTGACTACTCCCAACAAACCGAGTAAGAGGTATTTAATAAACTTGTACTTCATTATGGGCTTAGGTCGCGCCTATTTTTAGATGAGTTCCGGTCAGACCAAATTGGCAACTGATTAACTTTTTGTAACGTTAGCTCTACATAAGTGGTGCCGTTCTCGTTAACTGGTTTGACACCAAAGTAGCCTTCCGAACCATCATGAGCATGGGGGCCACTGAAGCCTGCGCTGTAACGTCCCTGCCAACGCGCTCGATTAAACGGGGAGGTAACAGTCCAAGGCCAGCGAGAGGGGAAGAGAATGCTACCAAGGTCTTCTATCCAGTCTCGACGCCCTTGGAGGTGGTAGACGTCATCAGCTGCGTCAAACCCATGATTTCCCGCAAAAACACCACCAATGGATAAGACAACGATCTGAGCATCTAGCCACTGATCTAGATAAGTGGCGGCACCGAGGGCGACCTGTGCGCCGCCACTGGTGCCAACGAGGACAATTTTCAGCGGTGATGATGAGGAAGTAGAGATAGATTGGGCGGCATTCATCTGGTCAATGATGGCACTGGCAACTCCCTGGTTGTAGATGGGGCTGTAGCGGTCATCAATGGAAATCGCAAATCGCCAGAGATTGCGGATTTTGATCAGGATGTCTGCCATTCCTAATGGGCCATCTGCCTGTTCGGCAAAGCGCCAGAGAGGAGCGAGAAAGCGCTCTCCCCCTAAACTTTCGTTGGCGACGGAGTACGCAAAGACGCCTTCAACAGCAACGCAGTCGGGATGATTTTTCTCTAAGCCCTTGAGAAAGATTTTTTCTCCTGGAACCAACCGAGTGGCTGAAAAATTTCCCACTCCCGCCAAAAAGATGATGTAGCAATTAGTCGTTGAAGATTGGGCAACAGCAGGGGAGCGATCGCCAGAAGGTAAGCCTTTAAACGTCTTGTTTTTCAAACCTAAAGTGTTTGCCCCTTCGTTCAACCACCACATCAGCGTTCCCACAGGAGAGAGTGTTCCCCAAACCAAAAGGATGATTCCCGCTAAAATTAGTAGCTTTAAAGCTCCCCCCCGCAGCCACAGCAGTATCCGCTCGATTAAGTGCAGCATTTAAGTTTTGTCTTATTCAGTGGTGTTAGTCATGACAACTGATGATTAACAGATATTGTAGATATTTGAGCGAATTTGGTAAGAATCTGAATCACTGTGAGCAACCAGGAAATCAGACGGAGTTTAGGTAGAACCATCTGGAAGGCACTCTCTTTAGATGGTGATTTTTATGAAAATGCTCGTAATACGCCCCTAAACCGAGCTACAGCCCGATCAATCGTGATTTTAGCCGCTCTGTCTTATATGTTAGGAAGTGCGTTGATTTTGTTGGTTAATCGAGCCAGTTTGCCGCTGTTTCTATTGGCGTTACTTCTGAGTGGGCTAAGTGTGACTGCGGGTTACTATTTTTGGACATTTACCATCTGGCAGATTGGGAAGTGGCTCCGACGGAGTTCTTTAACCTATGGTGAGTTGCTGATTCCCATTGGTTTTGCCTATGCTCCCCAGGTATTAAACTTTTTAACGTTGATTCCCTTGCTAGGAAGACCGATTGAGCTAGTATTATCTGCCTGGAGTTTGCTGGCGGTGATTGTGGCGGTGCGGCAAGGGTTAGATATCACCACGCTTCGGGCGGCACTAATTTGTTTGGTGGGTTGGCCCCTGATACAGACGGCGATCGGCTCAGTCCAAGTCTTTGAACAGTGGTTAGTAAGAACTCAAGGAGTATCACTGCTCTAAGACTGACGCAAATTCTCAAATCAACATCTGCTCAAGCTTGCTCTTTCGATATTCCCAGTCGAGCATGATAGAGCTAAGGAAATTGTAGAAGTCTGGGCTGTGATCGGGGTGCTTTAAGTGGCATAGTTCATGGGTTACGACATAATCAATGCATCGAGAAGAAGCGCGGATCAGATCGCGGTTAAGAATCATCGTGCCACTAGCGGTCAAGCTGCCCCAACGTTTAGAGAGTTGCCGAATTTGAAGGGGTGGGCGATCGCACCCTAACCGCTTAAACGCTGCGAAACAGATATCCAACCGTTCCTCAAACTTTAGTCGTGCCTTCTCCAGATACCAGTTCTCCAGCAGTTCGCGGGTCATATCATTGTTGTCTGGCTGGGGTGTTTCTACAGTGAGGAATCGCCCCTTCAGCTTTACAGAGGATTGGGCACTTTGCTGGACTTTTAGGCGGTACTGCCGTCCCAGGTAAAGGTGCGTCTCGCCGCTAACATATTGACGCGGTGGGGTACGGGGTTCAAACTGGCTGAAATAGTTTTGCTGCTTAAGAATCCAGCGGGCGTGGTTCTTGACGCGCCGATCTATCTCCTCCAGCAGAGCGTCGATAGGGGCTTTGACGGTGACGGTTCGATTGGGGTGGACGGAGATGTCCAGTGTTTTCCGGCTTGAGCGGATAATCTCAAACTCGATCGCCTTATCCCCGTAAGTGATGCACCGATGCGTCTCAACAATCATGCTGCCATTCTGCGTCTCGCCAGTTGTAGCGACTGCTGGATGATTTCATCCATCTCGTCATGGCTCAGTTGAATGCCATGCTGGTCGCGTACCACATCATACAGATAATCATCGATATGGTTCATCATGTCCTTCTGGACATCTTCGTTGTTGACCCAATCAACAATCACCTGCCCTCGAATGATATCGCAGATAGCAATGGCTGCTTCAGCACTAACCGTTTCAACCGTTTCCCGTTTCTGGGCGTGCTTTTCGACAAAGGGCTTGAGCAAGCCATAGAGCGCCATAGCATCTGGATTTTGCAGCAACTCTTCCGATTGATGGTCTTCAGGTTGGCGGTTCACGATCGCATCTCGAATCTCTTCAGCCCGTTGCAGGTACTCTGCCTCCGAAATCCGTTTGGCGCGAAAGTCGTCGATCGCCTGCTGAACCATTTCTGAGAACTTCTTATAGAACGCCGGGTCTTCATCCATGCGCTCGGTAATGGTGCGCTTGGTGGCACTGGCGATCGTGTCTGCTTTGGAGGCAGGGGTATCTTGTTGTTCAATCGTTGTCCGAAATGCCGTCTCGTCAAAGATGTTGACGGGAGGAGCAATTTGAATCACTTCATTGGCAAAGACGTGGGTATCCAAAAGTTTCTGGATTTTGGGTTCCAGATCCCGGTAGTCAACTGCTTCTTGATAGCGCAGCTTCACGGCTGCCTTCAGGTTTTGAAACCGTTTGAGGTCACGCTTGTAGAGGTCAATCTTATAATCAGGGGTTTCTAGGAGGAATTTCTCAGACGACAAGGCGATCGCCAACGCTTTTGAGAACAGTGCCAACCGTTCGTAAAACTCGTGTCGGCGCTCCTCATTGGCAAGGAACCGCTCGTACTCTTCCTCATCCCGCTTGTTACTAATCTCTTTAAAAATGTCTAGCAGGTCGGCATGACGTTTAGGCAGCTTGCTGATCTCCTCACGGATATTCGTGAGCGTGCCTGCCAGGTCTTCCTCGTCAAAGCCTTCCAAAGCATTGTAGGCTGTTAGGGCTTTATCCAGTTCGCCCAAAACACCCACATAGTCAAGGATGTAGCCAAATTCCTTCTCGTTATTGGCGATCGCCTCAGAACTGCTACCAGGTTGTGGGTTGGGAACCTCAACGGAGTAAAGACGATTGACGCGGGCGATCGCCTGCAACAGGGAATGTTCTCTGAGAGAACGAGTCAGGTATAGAACGGTATTACGAGGTGCATCGAACCCAGTCAGCAGCTTATCCACCACAATCAGAATTTCTGGTGTGTCGCCGTATTTAAAGCTGTTGATGCTCTGCTGATTGTACTCGCGCTCTGAGCCATAGCGTTTCATCATTTGCTGCCAGAACTTTTGAACCTCATCAGTGGGTTCACCTTCCACCTCTTCGTATCCTTCGCGATCGTCGGGTGGGGAAATGATGACTTCGGAAGTAACGTAGCCGAGGTCGTCCAGAAATTGTTTGTACTTCAAGGCAGACGCTTTACTGGGCGCAACCAGTTGAGCTTTGAAGCCTGTGCCCTGCCAGTTCTGGCGGTAGTGTTCGCTGATATCGAAGGCGCGACAGTAGATGGTTTGCTCCGTTTTTTGGAGCATGGAAGCTTGACTGTACTTCTTCTTCAGATCAACCTTCTGCTCATCAGTGAGTCCCTGGCACAGCCGATCGAACCAAGCATCAATGCCCTTCTGGTTAACTTCCTGCTCGCTGTGGCGACCTTCATAGAGTAATGGCACCACTGCATGGTCTTCCACTGCACGGCGAATCGTGTAGGGCGGATCGATAATGCCGCCAAACTTCGCAAAAGTGTTCTTCTGCTTCTTCATCAAAGGAGTTCCCGTGAACCCCAGGTAGCAGGCATTGGGAAAGACTATCTGCATTTTGGGATGGAAGGAGCCGTACTGACTGCGGTGGCTTTCATCAATCAGGATAAAAATATTGGGGTCAGGGTCTTCAAACCTCCGAACCCGTAGGGCTGCTGTGAATTTGTGGATCAGGGTAGTGATGATTTCAGTCTTTTCTTCAATCAACCGAACGAGGTTCCGACCAGAATCTGCCTGTTCGGGATGCATTCCGCAACTGGCAAAGGTTTTCTTGATTTGATCGTCCAGGTCGGTGCGATCGGTGACGATGACAATGCGGTGAGTGGGGATGTCAGGATCGAGAGCTAAAGCTCTTGCCACCATCACCATCGTCAGCGATTTGCCAGATCCCTGGGTATGCCAAATGACTCCACCTTTACGTCGTTCCTGGGCATCAAGCTGTTTCACCCGTTTCAGAATGTCTTTTACAGCAAAGAACTGTTGGTAACGGGCAATCTTCCGAACACCACCATCGAAAACTGTGAATTGGTAAGCCAGGTCAAGTATTCGCTCTGGGCGGCACAGGCTATAGATGGCACGGTCTTGCTCTGTGACCTGTCGCCCGTCTGCCTCTAGTGCGTCAAAATGACGGCGGGCTGAGGCAAAGTCCCCGGAAAAGAGAATTGCCTTCTGGTCATCATGTAGGGGAGTGTTGACTAGGGTTTGGATGTCCTGCTCTTTATCGTATTGTTCGCGCCAACACGCCCAAAATTTTGCTGGAGTTCCCGTAGTAGCGTAACGGGCTGAGTTTTTGTTGGTTGCTAGTAGCAGTTGGGTGTAGGTGAAGAGTTTAGGAATGAATTCGTCGCGCTGGTTGCGAATGCACTGGGAAATCGCCTGCTCAACTTCAGTTTTAGGAGATTTGCATTCAATCACGGCGAAGGGGATGCCGTTGACGAACAGCACAATATCAGGGCGGGCTGTTTCGGTGCTGCGGGTTCGTTCAACACTAAACTCAGCAACGACATGAAATACGTTGTTTTGCCAGTTGCGCCAGTCAATGTAGCGTAGGCTATAGCTTTTGGAATTCCCTTCGATCGTTTGCTCCAGGCTGGTGCCAAGGGTTAGGTAGTCGTAGATTTCTTCGTTCGTCTTGAGTAATCCGTCGTACCGGAGGTTTTTGAGGCGTTGAATGGCTTCCTGGATGTTTGCCTCGGTGAACAGATACTCCTGTCCCTTGAAGGTGATGCGGTTGAGTTTCTTCAACTGGCTGTAGAGAATGTCTTCCAGCAGTACATTGCTGAGTTTGCCGCGCCGTTGTTTCTGTACCGCCTCGGACGGCAAATATTCATAGCCCAAATTGATCAGCAGTTGCAGGGCAGGGATTTGGGACAAATATTTTTCATTGAACCGGAAGCCTTGGGTCATGTTGCGCCTGGATCATGCTTGGAGGGTGGTGGGGTCAAAATCTTCCCAGTTGCGGTCTTGGGCATCAAGGATGGCTTTGAGAATATCGGCAATAATGCGGTGGGGGCGTATGCCTAAAGGGCATGCTTCGCCAACGTGGAGTGCCAGCGGCGATATGATTTCTAGAGTGCCTCGGTAGTATGCAACACGGGTGCTTCGCTTTTCTCCCATCTCCAGCAGCAGCGATTCAAAGTCCTGCCAGGATAGGTTATGAATGCTGACTGTGCTGTCGGGGGCAAGTTCGATCGCGTGAATGGGAACAGTAATCGTCATGGCGCAAACCAGTTTTCTAGGGTCAAGTTTTGAAAGTTGGTGTAATCAGAAACATTGTTAGTGATAAGAATAAGGTTGTTGACATGGGCGATCGCTGCAATTTGTCCATCCTGAAAAGCAGGGGGTTGACCGATCGCTGTGAGTCGAGCGCGTTCTGAAGCGTGCCAGGTAGCTGCTTCTTGGGTGTAAGACAGAATTGGAAATGTATCCTGTACCTCCTCAAGGTATTGCTCAAGGGTTTCGCGTCTTCTAGAGGGAGGTAATCGCCGACAACCAAAAAAATCTCGTGCCAGGTGATAGATGCGATCGCAATGTCATTGGTATAACGGCGCATGGTTTCAACCACAATCGGCGTGGGTTGAGGTCTAATCGGTTCGGAAAGGATGTTGGTATCAATTAGATAACGACTCATAGGTTCACGTCCCGTCCCGGAGAACGATCGCGCACATCTCCCCAAATTTCATCAGGGTCAATTTCAATCCCCTCAGCTTGCATTTGGGCGCGGAGTTGCTCAAGTTTCTGCCAAAATTGGGATTTTGGTGGATTGGGTTGAGCGCGTTCGATCTCATGCTCGATCGCCCGAATCACAAACTCCTGCAAGTTCTCAGGGTTACCTGCGATCGCCTGCACCTGTGCCAACAGTTCGGGGGGAAGTTGGAGGGTAATGGGTTGAGTAGTCATGGGGCATACCTCTGAATGTTTGATGATTTGAATTGAGAGATTGCTAAGCTGCCTCCTGAACTGCAACACGCCATTCTCCTGTCAAGAGTTTCTGCATTAGCCCACGTTTTTGTCTTTGCAGACAAGCGCAATATTGATGCAGAAGACTTATCTCGTGATCTGAAGCCTCAAGCACATCAACAATCTTTCTCTGCTCCAACAAGGAGGGAACTACAATTGGAAAATCACATACATCTTTTCTTGTAATATTTGGATCTTTACGGCTACTAGCTGCAAAACGTTTCCAATAGTCAACTTTTGCGTTTAGATACTGGAGAAGATACTCAGGTAAGACAATACTTTTATCTACCTGAATAGCTGATATTGCTTGGTTAACTGCTGCATCAATCTTAAGCAAGCCAGTTCTACCAATCTGATTAAAACCACCATACATGGCAACCAAAACAGTACCTTTAGGAAACACGGAGCAAGCTGTTTGTTTAATTGCAGTATCAGTTATTAATTCGGCAGTTTTATAAATGAATCCATTATTAAGATCCATTGTTTTTACCCAAGGAACTGTACCAGCCTTAAAGTATGATTCGTAGTTTGCTCGTAGCGGGGTTGAACCAGACTTAACCTGAGAGATCTCCCCAATTTTTGTTTGATGAGATTTCTCAAAATTAAGAAGTTTACTCAAAAGAGCAGTTCTAAGATTCTGTTTCGCTTCGATCGCCCTCTCCGTCAGCGCGATCGCCTCATCCCAAGTCGCTAAAATCTCAGCAATTCTCTTTTGCTCCTGAATTGAAGGTACAGGTATTAGAAACTGCTCTTTAAAAACAGTAGGATTTATGTTTGCTTGACTTACTCCTTTGGTTGCCAATTTTTTCAAACGCTGTTGTGCTGGATTTGAATTCAAGAAATAGTCTACAAATTCTGGCAAAATTTGACTTGTGTTGAACTGAAAACGCACTAGATAGGAAGCAAAAACAGCAAGTTGATTCGAGTCATAAATTGCAACTTTGCCTACCAAGTCATAACTGTTAGTTCGATTAAGAAGAATATCTCCTGGTAGTAAACGAAACTTCTCAACATCCTCCTGCCCAATTGAAACTTTTGCTAAATCGTTGAGTAGGACTTTACCACTCACCAAATTTTTCATTCCAATAATCGGCGTTGAACCTTCTGCATCAGATGCAATTGAAAGCCCGTATTGAGATAACTTAACAACTTTGCCAATTGGCACCACGATCCAATCAAGCGGCAACCAGCCAATCTCGGTTTTATAGTAACCTGGGCGCTCAATACCTCTATTTGGCATGACCAAGCTCCTTTAAATAAATTGCCATTTTGCTTTGCACAGTAGCTAGCTCTTTCTCCAGAAGATCAATCTCTTTCTGCACCTCCAAAATGTCAATTTCCTCTTCCTCCTCAAAGGTATCGACATAGCGCGGAATATTCAGGTTGAAGTCGTTGTCTTTAATTTCCTCAACAGGCACCGCACGGGCATACTTCGCCACATCCTGCCGCACCAGGTAAGCCTGAGCAACTTTCTCCACATGCTCATCCAGCAACGCATTCTGGTTCTTTCCAGGCTGATAATCATTGCTGGCATCAATAAACATCACATCCCGACGGTTTTCATTCGCCCCTCCCTCTTCCCGTGAGCGATCAAACACCATAATCGCAACAGGAATCGACGTACTGGGAAACAGGTTGGGCGGCAACCCAATCACCGCGTCTAGAATATTCTCCTCAATCAACTTCTGCCGAATCCGCCCCTCACCCGCCCCTCTAAACAGCACACCATGCGGCGCAATCACTGCCACCCGCCCATCTTTCGGCAAGGCGGTCTCAATCATGTGGGTGATAAAGGCATAATCGCCCTTCGTCTTCGGAGGCACTCCTCGCCAGAAACGGTTATAGGTATCTTTGTCCGCACTCTCCGCCCCCCACTTCTCCAGCGAGAACGGTGGATTCGCCACCACCACGTTGAACTTCATCAGCTTGTCCAGTTCCACCAGTGCTGGACTGTTCAACGTATCGCACCACTCAATTCGAGCGGCATCCATCCCATGCAGAAACATATTCATCCGCGCCAGCGCCCAGGTGCCACCGTTCACCTCCTGCCCAAACAGTGAATAGTTGCTACTGCCAACCTCCTTCGCCACCTCAATCAGCAGCGAACCCGATCCACAAGCTGGATCACAGATGCGATCGCCCGGTTTAGGCTGCGCCAGCTTTGCTATCAACTTCGAGATTTGCTCTGGCGTAAAGAACTCGCCTGCCTTCTTCCCGGCTCCCGTTGCAAACCGTTCAATTAAATAGATGTAGGCATTGCCAATAATGTCCTCACTCACCCGCGACGGGCGCAGATCCAGCTTCGGGTTCGCAAAGTCCTCCAGCAAATTCTTCAGGCGGCGATTACGATCCTTCGTCCGTCCCAAGTTTGCCTCAGAGTTAAAGTCAATATTGCGGAACACCCCATCCAACTTGGCTTTGTTCGTTGGATGTTCTTCAATCGCCTCCAAAGCCATATTGATCAGTTCCCCAATGTTGTCTGCGCCCCGCTGCTCATACACATCGAAGAAGTTAGCACCCTTAGGAATCACAAAGCGTTCGCGCTCTAGTTTGCGCCGGATGCGCTCGTCATCATCCTCATACTGCTTCTGGTACTTCTCATAGTTATCCTTCCAAATCTCGCTGATGTATTTCAAAAACAGCATCACCAGGATGTAGTTCTTATATTCGGACGGGTCGATCACTCCCCGGAAGGTATCGCACGCCTGCCAGAGAATACTGTTAATTTCGTCTTGCTTGATCTTCGTTGTCTCAGCCATCTTTCCCCTTCTTCCTACTCCGCTTTGACCTGTTTCATTAACACAGCATTGGTATACACCTGACGCTTACGGGTGAGTTTATCCATAATCTGCTGCTCCCGCTGGCTCAGAACTGCAACCTCGGCAATTAACTGCTGTCTTTCTAGAGGCGGTAGTTCAATCTTCAACTCGCCCAACTCCGTGTTACTCACCGACAGCAAGCTACTCCCCTTAGAAAATCGTTTGATCTGATACTGCCCGTAGGGTTGGTTGATATACCAGGCGATGTAACCGGCGATCGCCTTCTTCACCCGAATGACTGTCAACAATTCAGACGCAACGCACTGCCCAACATCCTGCGAGACCAAGGCAGCCGTATTCGAGACTCCCTTCGAGCGAAACAAAATATCGTCCTTCTTGAGCAAATGTTCGGGCTTCAGATCCTCAATCTGTACCCGATAGACATCGCTCAGCTCCAATTGATTGTACTGATCAATATCCTTCATCTGGATAACGCCAACAGTTCCGTTTGGGTCGCGCTCCACGCTGCTGCGGAAGGCGTAACCAATGCGGATTGATGCAATATCCCTGAGTTTGACCTGTGTCATCGAACCAGACGCCAATGCGCCAACTAATTTAATTAAGACAGCGAGGCAACAGAATTACGGGCTACCCCGCTGTCAGTGTTTATGGTTCAGGTCTTCACCTGCTCAGGCACTTCATATAGAAGAACCTAGGCGAGCACGAACCTACCAGTCAACGGATGCCTCCGCTACCGTAGTCACCTGATGCGAACAGATATGACGCACTGGACAATAGCGGCACTCTTTCGCACTAGGCGTAACAGGCGGCAACTCATCCGACCGCATCATTGTCACCAAGTCTCGAACCCGTCGTTTAAATTCCTCCGTCACAGCCAACGAGTGAACCTCCACAGCACTATAGTCCTGGTAAACCAGCCGCCCTTCTGGAATCTGCTGGATACCGTGCAGTTTCACCACCGGAACAAATAGCATATAGAGCAGAACTTGTGCCTGATCAGACGAACGGGGCTGACCAGTTTTAGCATCCACGATCAGAACCTCTTCCCCTCGAATTGCCACAATGTCGGGTGTGCCTGAAATGACTGCACGCCCTGCGTTGACTTTGAAGGAATTGGAGTCCTCGGCATAGACTGTGTACCCCTGGCTTCGCAACTCCTGAGCATACTGAACCAGCAAGCCCTGATGCTTGATCTTGTACCCCTCAGCATCAAAGTCACCGTCCGCCTTGGGAACCGAAAAGTTCGCCTGGGTGTGGAGCGAAGATAAACATTGGCGATCTCCAGCGAGAGCCTTTGCCAACCAGCTAGGGTGGATATATGGCTGATTTCGAGCTTTCAGCCCCAGGTCAGCAGCAACCAGAGTTGGAGGAGACACCGCCGCCGGAGTAGCAGCCACAGCGACGGCGCTGGAGTTGCCAACCAGTTGAACAGAACCATGAGAAGCGGAATCCGCTTCGTTGACGACGTAATTTGCCATAATGGAATCAACCTTTTTAATTAACGAGTTCCAGGTGACTGGAACTTTTTTGTGGGCTTCGTTACCGTTGTAACTCGTTTACTGCATCAAAAGTTTCAGGGTTAGCCTTATCTTGCCACAGTAATTTAGTGACGTCAATATCTTTCGTTGTTAACGGATTACAACATAAGTAAACGCCACTCACGAAGATTCCAGATGAAGAGTTATCGGTTTAATTTGTTGGAAGCAGCGAATTGCCGCTCAACCACCCCTGTAGCCCGACATTTATCAGGCTCATGCTTAAGCGGCTTGCAGCCCCTTCCTGAGATCTCAAATGGGTTCTATAAGGGTATGGCAATGCCCCTACGAAAGAATTAACGTTTTCACCTCTGGTCTGCGTCAGTCCTGTGCTCTAGCGCCTTGATTACCATTAAGTATCGCTCTTGAATATCTTCTCGATCTAGCTCCTCCGATATTGTCTCTTGGCTGTCCCTCTCGATCGCCTTGGCATGTCGCAGCAGCGCCGCACGGTCTTTTTCGTAGCGGGTGAAGCTAGCAATAACGGCGATCGCCTCTAGCAAGCGGAGCCTCACCCCAATATCTGAGCTACTGTACCGTCGAATCGGATTAAAAGTGATGTCGGTTAGTTCTGCAAAGGTCACTGGCTTGGCGATGACGCGGAGATTGCCATCGTCGTCGTAGCGATAGGGGGAGGGAAAATCCCGCTGGACGAGCTGACATAGCCCGGCGCTTAGTCGGTCAATACAGCGCAGGGCGGTAAAGGGATCATTGATGCCAGGAGAGATGGCGCGCAGAGCAATCTCGACTAACTGATCGAGGGGAAACTCAATATCCTGCTGTTCATTACGTTCTCTACCCAGAATAAAGGCGTCGTTGATTTGATCGGCGAGCTTTCGATTCACCTGTTTGGCAGGCCAAACCATAACTAACTCACTGCCGGGAATGATAAACTTGCCCGGTCGATACTGGAGGCGCAAAAGCAGACCGCGATCGCAGGCAATATTCATCAACGCTTCGTTATCAATTCCCTGAATATATCCGGTATGGGTTGATCTAATCGGGCAAGCTTCCTTGTCAAAATTGACCGGGATTTCCGCAACCTTCCGCTGGAATTCGGACTTATCTCGTCCCATTTTTTCAGGAAAGAGGCGCTCGACAGCGCGGTCTAAATCGGCACTAACTTCAGCGATGACGTTGGATACCTGAATGATCGTTGAGGCGTGATGGATAAAGTAAATCAGCACGCCGATGCTGGCGATCGCTAGCAGCAGGCTAATTGTTACTGAAATCTGCGGTACAAACTGACTGAATCCATCTCCTTCTCCACGGATTGTCCGCAGTACGAGTAAGCAATAGATAAACGTGGCAATAAACATGCCCAGCACGAACTGATTGCCCTTGTCCTGCATAAAGTTACGCAACAGTCGCGGCCCGAAATTTGAAGCCGCAAGCTGGAGCGCAACAATCGTAATTGAGAAGGCTGTAGCCGTAACGCTAACCATCGAACCTGCGATGACGGAAAGCGTTGCCCGCGCCCCTTCCGGCCCACCCGTATAGATCCAGCCCCACTTCTCAAAGGGGCCGTGAAAGCCGGAGCGGTCAAAGGTTAACACTCCAAATGCCAGTGCAACCGCTACAATCGCCATCAGCGTTGGGATGAACCAATAACTGGATTGGAGCGAGTCCCAAATTTTGTTCAGCCTGGGGTTTTCCATGGGTCATCTTGCGCCGTTTGAGTCTCTTTGCTGCCATTGCCATCGCTTTGCGATCGCGTTTTTGCCAGCTCCCTTAGGGATCTGCTCAAACTCAGCGGCTGTGGCGCTTCTGTCTTTCCGACGGGCCATCCCTCGCGTTGACGAGTGCGATCGCCATCGGTTTCTTCGGTTTGGTCGTGGAAAAGAACTTGCTGGGTGGGGAAGGGTAAATCTATACCGTTGGCAACTAACTTGTTCTTAATCGCCGTCAGCACTCTGTCCCGCGAATCAAGGGACTCGGCTCGTCGGGGTGGCTGAATCCACCAGCGGGCGCGAATATTGACTGTACTATCGGCAAGTTCCATCACGAGGGCTTCTGGGGGTGGCTGTCGCAAGACCCCATCGACACTGGCGATCGCTTCGATCATCAACTGCTTCGCCTGCTCAATATTGTCGCCGTAGCCAATACCGACGTCATACTCTAAGCGGCGATTTTCAAAGGCAGTATTAACCGTTACGGAGTTAGTAAACAGCTCGGCGTTGGGAATCACAATGCGACGACCATCGTAAGTTCTGACGGTTGTAGCGCGGGTTTGAATGTCTTCTACCGTTCCCTCATAATCTTTAAAGACAATTTGGTCGTCGATTTGAAACGGTTCTGTCAAAAGAATCAAAATGCCAGCGAGGAAGTTTTGCAGGATATCGCGGAAGGCAAAACCAATGGCTACACCACTAATCCCTAGCAGTTGCACCAAATCTCCTGGCTTGAACGATGGGAAGACGATGGCTAGCGCTACAAATAAACCCACTAGAATAATCGTTCCCTGGGACAAACGTCCCAGTACCATTCCCAGATTTCGAGCCTGCCGACGCGTGCGAGTCAGGCGTTTAACCAATGCCTTGATTGCCCGCGCGATCAAGAAAAACAGCGCAAAGACAATCAATGCCAACACAATATTAGGCAGCATGAGGATCAGGCTATCGAACATTGCCTGTACTTTTCCCCACGCTGTTGTTATTTCTGTTTCTGGATTCATGAGTCCTTGCCAGCAGAGAAAACCTTGCTGATAATAAAGGAAAATAAGGATTTTGGGATCTATCTAAGGTTAATAAACTGTAGCTTTAAGCTGTTTCTTTTGAAAGCCCTAAGTTTGAGATCAGTGAGATGAATTTTCATGATTTCTAGTGTGCGATCGCTCATGGGAGCCTTCACCCCTAAACGGTATGGCGGCGTCGCAGGCGAGGTACTAGTAGCAATTGGAACAATTAATCCCAGTTGCAAATCTTGTAATCTGGTCGGCTTTGCTGCCGAAAACTTGCTTAATGCCGTCAGCAATAAGGCAGTGAGGGTTAGCCTCGCCACCCGTCTTGATTTTTTTCTAAAATGTTGATTAAGCAGCGAAAAAATCTTGTTTAAAACGATTAAAGTTTTTTTTAGGTATCTCAGGCAGAAAAAAGTTGCACCCCAGAAGCGACAAGACTTGCAACTGGGATTATTAGAAGAATCAACCCTGGAAATCAACTACATGGTGTTGATCTTTGGCTCCTGCGCGATCGCAACTTTCGGGTTAATTTCCAACAGTAGTGCTGTGATCATCGGGGCGATGCTGATTGCGCCTTTGATGTTTCCGATTCGCGGGTTAGCCTTTGGAGCTTTGGAGGGGGATCTTTCTCTGTTTCGTAAAGGCTTGCAGGCGATCGCGGTTGGCACTATTTTTTCTGTAGTATTAGCGCTGGCAATTGGCTCTTTGATTGGGCTACCGGAGTTTGGGAGCGAAGTGATATCCCGTTCCAAACCTAACCTGATAGACTTGGGAATTGCTGTAGCCGCCGGGGGAATCAGCGGTTTTGCGAAGATACAGCCGAAAGTTTCTGGGACTCTAGCCGGAACAGCGATCGCTGTGGCGCTAATGCCACCAATTTGCGTGATTGGCTTAGGGTTATCCCATGGTGATTGGTCGCTCAGTCTGGGTGCAACGCTCCTCTACCTAACTAATTTGTTAGGGATTACCCTCTCCTGTATGCTGACGTTTTTGATTACGGGCTATACCCCGCTTGAGGATGCTAAACGTCCTTTGATGTGGACGCTGGGCTTGACGACGCTGCTTGTAATTCCTTTGGGTATTAGCTTTATAGAATTGACCCGCCAAGCTCATCTCGAAGCTTCTTTAAAAGAAGCTTTGCTAAACCGCACAATTACGTTTCAACGAGTGGAACTGGTTGATATTGACACAGATTGGTTGACCAATCCGCCGGAGGTGTATCTAACAGTGCGATCGCGTGAGGTGTTGACACCCAAACAGGTAAGGCTTCTAGAAGAATTTGTTGCTAAAGAAATGGGTCGAGATTTTACTTTGGTTTTTTCAGTGAGTCAGGTAGAAGAAGTCAGGCGAGAAAACCCGGAGCAGTCAGACTTGCAACCGACGCCTTAAAAGATGGCTACTATCAAGACCTTTTGCACCAATCCAGAAGATCATTTTTTTGGTAAGGGGAGAGAGATATCCCTCTTTGTGTTGCAATTTGAAATTTCTTAAATTAGTTCGTATTCAGGGCTTTAGACTCATTTTGAGGAGTTTAGCCCTTACGACCAACCTTTAATTATTTACATGTCCTACTTAACCGGGTGGACTTTTCAGTGAGGTCTATCTTCAGGAGTTCTTTTTCCATCATTACTATTGCTGTTTATGCTGCTTAAAATCGTTTGTCGGATCAGTTCACCGCGTTGCTCCGCAGAGATCGCCTGCTCTTCATAGCTCTGCGCTCTGGCACTGTTACCCATTTGACTAGCCCGTTTTGCCATCCGCCGTCTGAGAACTGCCGTCTCCTCCAGTGCCCTGAGCGCTGTCCATAGTGCCTCCTCCAGTGCCTCTGACTGCTTTGCTAGCAAACTTTCGGCTGAGAAGGCATGACCTGTGCGGCACCGAAACCGGATCAGATTGTTTTGACCGAGTTCCCATAAGACGCCGCCGCAATCGGGACAGGCGAAGTTCGATGGCGTTCCCGGTCGTTCGTCACTGTGCACGGCGTCTGGCTTTAGTTCCGCAATGTCAGCTTCCATCTCCATTTCTTTAGATACCGGAGCTAGTTCCTGCTCTTTCACGGGTTTATGAGCAAAATGTACTAAAGCGGCTCCCATCTCCGCCACTGGCACAATCAAATCGACCTCTACGTTCTCAATG
Source organism: Kastovskya adunca (assembly GCF_059505785.1). Lineage (NCBI taxonomy): Bacteria > Bacillati > Cyanobacteriota > Cyanophyceae > Coleofasciculales > Coleofasciculaceae > Kastovskya > Kastovskya adunca. The sequence goes on from NZ_JCACLG010000029.1 coordinate 17,544, forward strand.
GCACTGCGTGGCATATCGCTGAAGAGAGCCTCATCGGGATTTTGGACAATGGCGATACCACCTCGCTCCTTCACTGCCGACAAACCTGCCGTACCATCATCGAGCATCCCTGATAGCACCACACCGATTACTTGGGAGCCATAAGCCCGTGCTGCCGTGCGAAATAGCGGATCGATGGCAGGGCGATGACTATTTTCCTTAGGGCCGCGCGTTAGTTGCATATGCCCCTTTTTGATCAGCAGATGATAATCGGGTGGGGCAATATAGATGCGCCCCGGCTGAAATACTTCGCCTTGTTTGGCGTGCATAGCTTCCAATGGGCCAGCACGGTTGAGGATTTTCGGCAGAACGCTGGTGCCGTTGGGCGAAACGTGAAGTACAACAAAGATCGTTGCTGGCAAGTCTGGTGATAGACCTGCCACCAGCTTGGTCAGTACTTCTACGCCTCCGGCAGAAGCGCCAACAACAATAATTTTTCCCTGCATCAAATCTTCTCCAAGCCTATAAAGCTACTCTAGCTTTAGCGCGGACGAATAAAGCGATCGCATTCGTCAAATTGGCTACACCTAGAAGGTGCGATCGCCCTTGCTGCACTAAACCCCTCAAAACGTTATTTCAGTCAACTCTCAATCAACAGAGAGCAAAAGTCGAGCCTAGGAGAGATGCAAAGATTGCCTGAAGCCCTCTATTCTCGGTAAGATTGCCTAAAATTGCCAAAAAATGGGGAGTAGGTTGTGAGTTTTGGGAAAGCGGTTGGTATCATCGCCTTTGTTATCTCTCTTTATATTCTTTGGCGAATTCAGCAAATCCTCTTAATAGCCTTTGCGGCACTAGTCTTTGCAACTGTAATTAATAGGCTAGTACGCTTCCTAGAAAGATTTGTGGCCAAGCGCGGCATTGCTGTCTTTATCTCAATCATCATCTTAATCATCCTTCTAGCTGGCTTCATCTGGATCGTTGTGCCTCCCTTTGTCGCTCAAGTTCAACAATTGATCGACCTAACACCCTTAGCGATAGAACAATCTAGAAATTGGCTTGACTGGCTGCGAAGCAATATACCAGAGGGCATGGCAGATAATGTCCCGACCACTGACACGCTGATTACACAAATTCAGCCGTTTGTCGCGCGGTTCTTTCGCAACTTTTTTGCCTTCTTCACCGACTTACTGACTATTTTAGGAAGTGCCTTACTGGTTTTGATATTGACCGTTATGTTTCTGGTTAATCCCCAGCTTTATCGCCGAATATTTTTACAGTTATTTCCCTCTTTCTATCGCCGACGAGCCGAAGGCATTATGAATCAATCGGAAGTAGCGTTAGTCAACTGGGCAATTGGCGTTCTCATTAATACAGCCTTTATCGGTACAATTAGCGCGATCGGCTTATGGATTTTGGGAGTACCGCTGATACTAGCCAACTCCTTCATTGCAGGATTTTTAGAAGTTATTCCTAACCTGGGGCCAACTTTAAGCTTGATTCCACCCGTTTTAGTTGCTCTGACTGACGGGGTTTGGAAAGCGGTTGGAGTGGTAATTTTGTACCTCCTAATTCAGCAGATTGAGAACTATCTCTTAGTTCCCTTCGTGATGAAAAAGACGGTACTGTTACCCCCGGTAGTTACGCTGCTTTCCCAAATTGTTTTTGCCGTTTTCTTTGGAGTTTTAGCGCTGTTTCTCGCACTTCCCTTTGTTGTAGTTGCTGAGGTGTGGTTACAAGAGGTTTTGGTCAAAGATATTCTCGATCAATGGGGAGCAGATAAAAGGAATAATCGCCCGGAACCCATAGCCCTCGTAGCAGAAGAAGAATAATTTACCTTTCCCTAGGGGCTTTTATTCTTCTCTTGGCACAACATCCAGATTCACCGCTTCTATTTCGCCTGACTTTGGCACATCGGCTTTTATTTTAAGTTCCGCTACCCCAGTGATTTTTACGCTAACTTCTAGCGCTACGTTCTCTGTTGGTATTTCTCTTTCTTGAATGCGCTGGCTAGCAATTTCTATGACATCAATCGCTCGATCGACAGCAGCAAAAATTGCGTCTTCAGTGATAGCGGAAACTCGTTCTTGAGTGACTTGAGTAACTTTATCAATCGCTTGCTTTCCTTTTTTTCCCACTTCATGAGAAACCCGCTCTGCTACTTTCTTTCCCTTTTTTTGTAGGTCGTCAAGGTTCATTATTTTCTCTCTTCATGACATCACGACTAGTGTAAATTTGATTGATTCGTTTTAGATCTGCCTCATCCTATAGCTACATTTAATGTGCAAAATGCTAAACGAACTTGTAGCACAGTATTCCTAAGCTATCGGGAAACTTCTTCCTAAAGCGTTTTGGTGTGCAGGAGTGTGGTTCGTTTATAAATTTGACCACTTAAATAGGATGGCTAGAACGGAAAGTTAAAGTTAAAACTTTAACCCTAAAAAATTCCAGTAAACAAGGAAAGGAATAAATGCAAAAGCAGCAAGAGTAATTAAAGAGTAATGCGATCGCTGCCAAATAGACCAATATTTGTTTTTCCAAGCCAGTACTGTCAGCACTAACAAGGCAATGGACAAGCCAATCGCGATTGGCGGTAGATAGAACCAAGGAATAGCGATCGCTGGCACGCCATAGATCAGCTTCCAAACGCCGTAAAACCACAGCGACAGGGGCAGCCCAATCATAAAAAGTAGATAGAGAGTGCCGACTAAACCCGCGACTAACCAGGCAGAACTAAACCGTCGCTCTAGCTTAAAACCTTTTCCTCGTAAGCCGCGAACTATAGGCACGATCGGCCAAACAATGCAGGCGGACAGGAAAACCAAGGAGCAAACGACAGCAAGCCCCAACTGCCACCAAATCGTCAGATACCAAGGCGCACGCTCAAAGGCTCCGAGCTTGGGGCCAATTGGATTAAAGGCAAACCTAATCTGACCGCTGCTATCCTCCCCAAAGGCAGTGAAATCATCATTATTAGTGCGCTGAAACAACATCGGTTCTATTGGGGCTAATTTCACTTGGGTTGCTCCTCCTGTAGAGAACAAACCCGGTACGCTCACCAGCAAGGTGTTATCCTCGCCCTTTTTGATGTTGATATGCCCAAAGGTTGCCCCAAGCTTGAGGAAGGTGTCGCGCGGATACTCAAAATCCCAATAAGTCCCCGTAAACTGGTCAAGTGGCGATCGCAAATTGGCATCGGGTTCCCTTAAGGGTGATGGGTTTTGTACGGGATAGTAGTGGTCTAAAAACTGATTAATTAGTTTTTCGTGAATGCCGTTAAAGTTATTGGTGGCGATGAAGAGTCCGACATCTTGATCGGGTAGGAGGGTAATTGAACTGGAGTAGCCCCGTAAGTTCCCCGCATGTCCAATTGTCCGGAGGTTATTTTCTAGACGTTCGTGAAAGCCGTAGGCGGAGCCTGGTAACAGAGGGTGATGAGTGAAGTGCTGCCGATGCATCAGCCGCACCGTATCTTCTTCCAGAATGCGCGAGTTTTCGTAACGCCCCTCTAGTAAATGGGCAATCATGAAGTGCGCCATATCCGTTGCCGTTGTACTCAGTGACGCTGCCGGAAAAATATTGAGATACAAAAACGGAACGGGGTGAAATTTGCCACTTTTATACTGATAGCCTACCGCTAGATTAGAGTCTAGGGCAGGTGGCAAGGGTTGAAGAAAGGTACTTTGCCGCATATCCAGGGGTTGCAGGATATTTTCATCGATGTACTGGGTAAAAGGAACGCCGGAAACTTGCTGCACCAGATAACCGAGGAGGGCAATTCCCGTATTGGAGTAGAAGTACACTTCTCCAGGCGGCAAAATAATCGGCGGTAGACGCTCAGAGAGAAACTCTTCTAGGGGTGACATTGCCGCTTCAGTGTCAGCCGCAATCCCGATTAGTCGCCTGCTAATGCCGCTTGTTTGCGTCATCAGATGGGCGGCGGTGATCGGTTGGGGATACTTGTTTTCTACTTGGAAAGCCTGCAAGTACTGATTAATATCTCTGTCCAATTCGAGCGCTCCCCGCTCGTAGAGTTGCATCGTTGCTGTATCCGTAAACAGCTTAGAGAGGGAGGCAACGCGAAAGAGAGTTGTTTCGGGATCGACGGGAATCTTTTTCTCAACGTTGGCATAGCCGTAGCCTTTAGTAAACAAGATTTCCCCACCTTTTACTAAAGACACTACTGCACCAGGAACATGCTCTTTTGGCATCTCTTGAGCAAAAAATGTGTCCATGAAGGTTTCCACTTCCTGCAGATTGCTGGGCCCAGTGCGATTAGAAAGTGGCGGGACAATCGGCTCTTGTTCAGTGGGAGGGGCGGGTTGATGATCGGGAGAAAGAAGAGGGAATTTGTTCAGTTCGTCCGCTACACCTTGAGCCAAAGCAGGTAAGCCAGATAGAGAAAAACAAAGAACCACAAGCAGAAATCCTAAAAAAACCTGCTTCAACCCTGAAAATGCTCGTTTTCTCATTGCTCGATACTTCTTTCTTTTACCTGTTGTTACTCAAACGGCAGGCGGGAAAGCTACGTAGCAGCATAGCCACAGCCTAATTATTTAGCTTAGCCTCTATCTAACGAAATAAATCTGCTTTTAGTCGCGTTATGGTAAGGGTTCCTCTTCAATCTCTTGCAATTGTGAAGGGTTCTCCCCGGTTTGTTTGAAGGCCTAATTCAGCATCGCCCCAACCGCGAAGATACCAAAAAGGATTAAAATCCCCAAAAAGATCCGGATAACAATATTACTGGGACGTTCTTTATTCGTCATTTCTGAGTGAGTAAGCTCACGACTTAGGAGTTAAAAGTTAGAAGGTTTCATCCTTCATACTTCATCCTTCATACTTCATCCTTCATCCTTACTGGTCAGGCGTTGGTAGGGGTTCCGGTCGTACTGAAAGTTCCTGGGTTCGATTGTTGCGTTGCACTGTTATTAGTAAGGGATTGCCAACGCCGCTTTCTTCCACTAACCGTTGGACAGCTTCTGAGGTTGTGACGGCTTGATTGTTGATAGTTTGGATGATATCTCCGGGTCTGAGTCCAGCTTCCGCCGCAGGAGAGTTCCGCGCCACGGCGGCGATCAGAATCCCTTGCTCTACCTCCACGTTGATATCAACATTGGGATTTGCGTTCAGTTGTTGCCTGATTTCTGGGGTGAGGGATATCATCTGAATTCCCAAGTAGGGATGTTCGACTCTTCCATTGGTGATTAGTTCTTGGGCAATGCGTCGAGCGCTGTCGATGGGAATCGCAAAGCCGAGTCCCTGCGCTCCCCCGATAATGGCGGTGTTGACGCCAATGACTTGACCCCGCGCATTCAGTAGGGGGCCACCAGAGTTACCCGGATTGATGGCGGCATCGGTTTGGATAAAGTCGATGCGCTTGTCGGATGCGCCAAAAGCGCTACCAGGGCGGTCTAGACCACTGATCACACCAACGGTTACGGTTTCTTGTAAACCGAGGGGATTACCGATCGCGATCGCCCATTGTCCCGGTCGCACCTGGGCGGAGTCTCCAAACTCCACGGGTTGCAAGTTTTCGATAGGAAGTTGAACGACGGCAATATCTGTTACCGGGTCTTCTCCCAAAACTTTGCCTTCAAAGCTGCGACCATCGGAGAAGGATACGGTGACTGTATCGGCGTTGTTGACGACGTGAGCATTGGTCAAAATCTGCCCGTTGGCACTGATGACAAAGCCCGACCAATCCCCCGCACCACGCGCTCTTGAGGTTGGATTCGCGCGGAATCACCAAAGAAACGGCGAAAGGTGGGATCGTCCAATGCCTCCGGTCTCCCGGTTGCTACGGTTCGAGCGGTGTTGATTTGCACGACGACAGGTTTGACTCTCTCCACCACGTCCACAACAAAGTTGGTGTCTTCTTCTGTTGGGGTAAGGGGGCGATCGCTTTCTCGTCTGGAATTGCCCAGCGATTGAGTCGTCTCTTGTTCAGGAAAGTTTCTTACCCGCTCCATTGAGCAACCCCCCAAAACAGCAAGACTGCTGCCCAGAATTGGTAGTAACCAGTAACCCGCCGATTTCGATCCCCATAATTGCCTGACTCTAATGATTCTGTTAGCCAGCGTATTAATTGAGTATTTATGCAATTCCTTTTGTTCCTGAGAGCTATTCTTCTCATAAGAGGTCAGGTCACTACTGCGGCGTATCGTTTTCATATCCACCTTGTCTTGAGTGATGCAAATTAATAATAGAACTACTAGATTTGGATTATTTATTCTTTTGCTGCTTTCATCAGTATAGGCTGTCCAAAGGCGGAATAATCCCCCAGATAGATGACTACTCCTTCCTTAGGGTAGAGTCTGAATTAAGAAAGAATAACTAGATTGATAGGTGTAAATCCTGAGAATTAGAACAAACAATAAACTGAAAAAATTGTCACTCATGGTGAAAATAACAACCTTCACCATCAAGTTTTAAAGCCTGTTCCCCATTTTTCATCACCAACGATTAACTTAACTATTTAGCAAACTAATCAGTGGTGAATTAGAAAATAGGTAGTGAAATTGCCAGCTTTTTGAAGGTTGAAAGAGCTATCCGTATCTGATGATATAGCAAATCCTATTTAGGTGGCGAATTGTATTGTTTCGCCTGCAATTAGGGTAGGCAAAATGCCTGCACTACAAAAGATTTTATAAATCAAGTAGGACTGCTATAGCCCGGTAGTTATAGCAAGTGTTTGTAAATTACTAGTTCAATTTAGGTTTTACATAATATAGCGTTTTTCTGTTTCCTCAGAAGCAAGCTAGTTAACTTACGAAAATAGGAGGTATTTTATGTACGAATCCCAGCAAATGAGCAAGAAAACCCTGGGAATAGTAAAAGCAATCTGCGGGAGTTTGATCCTTGGTGTGCCAGCGATCGCGTTCTCTGCAACCGCCCAGACGCTAAGCTCTAAGGTTAACCCCTGCCCTGGCATTTACTACCAGGAGCCGTTTAACCGCGTATCAATCGTCCCTCAGGGATGTCCGCCTAACGCGGCTACCCAAAGGAGACAGTCGGGTGTTGTAGAAGGAAGGACTACACCGGGTGCTCTGACTGACCGAGTGGCTCCTGCAACATCCAGAACTGGTGTTATTCAACCGCCTTTACCAGAAGAGCGCGCTCCGGTAGTTGCTAACGTCATGCCGATGAATGGTATGGTTAGCGTGAAACTGAAAAATAACACTAATGCGATCGTCTCCTACGAAGCAGTCGGACATACGCAACGCCGATTCTTGCCAGGTGGAGAAGAAGTTGTGTTGCAAAACTTGCCGACGCCTGTAACGATTACTATGGTTCGCCAGGATGAGGGGTTACTAGAAGTTATGCCAGTGTCTGCCTCTGAACAAGGACTGTTAGAGGTTGGGCTAGATGAAGAGACGACGCTGGACAGTAACCAGGGCGTATTAAGAATTCAAAGAGATGGTCAAGTCTTTTTGAACTAACCTGTTGCACAAATTGCGAAGAAAGTGCTTCTCAAGTGCGGCGCTTGAATCACTTGCAATTTGTAAAGAGACTATCAAGTTGGGCGATCGCCTAGCTTGATAGTCGTGACTAGACAGCAGACTTGTCTGGCAAGAAGAGCGATCGCTCCTTTCGGACAGGAAAGGTTTAGCATCGGGCATTGCTGCCAGGATGTGAGGAGTAATAAATTTTAAGGAGATTTTCTCGATGATGAATCAAGCTAGTGACAATCAAGTTGCCAATCGTAAGCGCGGCTTTGCTCAGGTGTTGTGGAACGCCAAGGGAGCACTGGCTATTGCTCTACTAGCAATAGTGCTACCTGCCTGTAATAATAATCAACAAGCAGGTGCCCCTCTGACTCAGGAACAAGAAAATGTCACCGCAGAGGACGTTACTGAGAACACCGAGAGCCTAGTTGGTCAGACTGTAACGATCCGCAGCGAAGCGGAAGCAGTGGGTGAGAATGCCTTCACCGTTAGCGATGGTCAGTTTTTAAGCGGTGAAACAATTCTGGTTGTGAATGCGACAGGACAACCTTTTGCTGTCCCGACTGACGGTATTGCGATTCAAGCCACGGGCGAGGTGCGCCAGTTTACGATCGCTGAACTCGAAGAAGAATACAACTTGAGTGGCGATCGGGAGCTGTACGCAGAGTACGAAAATAAACCAGCGATTATTGCTCAGTCCCTAGCTATAGCACCCGAACCTGAGGAAATCACTGAAAATCCCAGCGAATTCTACGGGGAAACGGTTGCCGTCAGAGGTGAAGTCGAAGAAGTTGGCGAGTCAGGTGTATTTAGACTTGATGGCGGCGACTTGATAGTCTTCGTGCCGACTCAGCAGAGAGCGATCACGGAAGACCAGGCAATCGCCGCAGTCGGGGAAGTCCGCCCATTCGTTGTTGCTGAGTTTGAGCGGGATTACGACTTAACTTGGGATGCAGGCGTGCAAAGCCAGTTGGAAGCAGAATATGCGAACAAACCTGTGCTGATTGCTCGCTCGGTATTCCCCTCAGCCATACCTGAGGTAGCAAAATAAGCGGATATCGCTGCCATTGGTCACCACTCTTGTGGTGATTTTTCTCCCCCCTTTGACCCCCTAAACTTAGGGGAAAGGGGGATTTTAGTTTTTGCAGATTACCCGACTTATGAATGAGTACAAGTTACCTGCGGTTCTAGAGAACATTGTGCAAGCCGACAGGGAACCCGATTTGGTTTTTTCTAAGTTACTCCCGGCATTGTGTGAGGTGTTGGAGTGCGATCGCACTTTTCTCTACCTGCGCGATCCCCACACCAAAATGGGGAGAACTCCTTACTGCTGGCGGCGCAACCCCGAATGTCCTGATGTCAGCACCGCCGAGTGGGAAAAAGAACCCGACTCTCTCCCCAAAGAAGACCCTCTATTTGCAGCAGCCCTGCGGACGGAGGAGTCGATTTTTGTGGAAGATGTGGAAACCGCCCCTCCAGAGGTTGTTAATCGCGATTTTGAGGCGGAAAACTTTGGACATCGGGCATTAATTCACGCTCATCTTTGTGAAGATGGGATGCTATGGGGGGTTCTGCAACCCTGCATTTTTGGTCAACCGCGAGTTTGGGGCGATCGCGATCGCTTTATTATCGATCGAGTCGTCGAAGCGATTACGCCGCTAGCTGCTGCTTATGTGAAATCCTCAGAGATTTAAGTGCTGAGTTATCTAAATTTACCCCCGGCTAAAACCTTTTATGTTATTGCCTAGTGTCTAAGAGGGAATGGGTATTAGCCGTTTCTTATCCAGCCAATAGCATTGCTTTTTCCGGAACGCTGGAGGTGCAGAGGGATTCCATTACCTGATCTTTGTAAGCTAGGAACGTGGGAGTGCGCTTAATTTGGCTGGTACGTATACTGTTGGCGTCGGTAAAGCCATCAGGGAGGTTGATTTTCAGTTCCTGCTTCACCGTACCCGGATGTGCGGATAAGACATAGATGCGCTGTGAGAGAAACACCGCTTCCTCAACATCGTGAGTAATCATGAAAATCGTGGTTCCGGTGCATCGCCAGACTTCCAGGAGGAATTGCTGCATCTGTTCTTTCGTTTGCACATCCAGCGCCCCAAAAGGTTCATCCATTAACAAGATTTTGGGTTGGGAGGCTAAAGCACGGGCGATCGCTACCCGTTGTTTCATTCCACCGGATAATGCCTTGGGAAGAGACTTGGCAAATTGGGACAACCCCACCACGTCTAAATAGTAAGCTACCCGTTGCCGCCGCACCGCTGCACTCATGCCTTGCAACTTCAAACCAAAACCGACATTTTCCGCCACATTCATCCAGGGATACAACGTATAGCTCTGAAAGACCATCCCTCGGTCAAAACCTGGCCCCGCAACGCGTTCCCCATCGACCCGAATTTCTCCCGATGTCGGGAACTCCAACCCTGCAATTAGGCGTAACAAGGTAGACTTACCCGAACCACTCGCGCCAACGGTACAGACAAACTCTCCCTCTTCGATATGCATATTGATATCTTCAAGAGCCAGCAGCGAACCTTTGCGAGTGGGAAATTCCTTGTGTAGTTGAGAAACTTCTAAATGCATAAAACTATCTACCTAATTTGAAAATAGCAACTGAGTACTGAAGATCGCCGACTGGGAAGATAATAGACGAGTTGAAAAAAATCTAATTCCAGACTTATTTATCAATTCATAGCCCATTTACAAGACAGGCGCAGTAACAAACGAAACAAAAGATCAATGGCTAAGCCAATTAGACCAATAACAATTAAACCAACAAAGATTTCATCCGTCTTCAAAAACCGTTGAGCCACACTAATCCGCCGTCCTAGCCCTTCCGTCGCCGCCACTAACTCCGCAACAATTACTAAGTTCCAAGATGCCGCCATATTTACCCGCGCAGCATCAAGAATTGTCGGCAAGATAAACGGAAAAATGACTTGCAGTAAAACCTGTTTGCGTTTCCCCCCTAAGGTATAAGAGGTTTCGATTAACTCTTTAGGAACCTCCTTTACCCCATCCATCACCATCAGGGTATTGAAAAATAAAGTGCCAATAAAAATCAGCAAAATCTTCGGTTCTTCTCCAATCCCAAAGTACAAAATGAGCAAGGGAATAAAAGCCGGAGCAGGCATATAGCGGACAATGCCGATAATCGGCTCCATTAAGGCTCGGATACTGGGAAAAGTTCCCATCAGAGTTCCCAAAGGAATAGAAATACTAGCGGCTAAAAGAAAACCACTGAGTACCCGAAACAAGCTGTAAAAAATATCTTTGAGTAAATCGCCACTTGCCCAGAGGGATTGAAAAGCACCCAGAACAGCAGTAGGAGTGGGGAGAAACAAAGGTTTTACTAACCCAGAATTAGAAATAAGTAGCCACAAGATAAACGGTACTACCACCGAGAGCACCATTAAGCTCCAACTCAACTTTTTAGGAATATCATCAGTAATCCGCCAAAAGACACTAGGTTTTAGAACCTTAGCCGGACGAGAGATATTTGCATGATTTACATACTCAGGAGGTTGAGCCATAAGGGTTCCTTGAATAATCAATAGCTATCAAACCTAAAAAATTTTTAAGTAAGTATGCGGGAATAAATTAAAGTATTTAAACTTGATTTGTAGTCAAGGTCTTATGACTATTTTGAGGGCTTTAGACCTGCCTACACACCTCGAGTTATTTACTTTCGTCCTACTACTTATTTCTCTTTGTCCTCTGCGCCTGGTGCGGTTTACTAAGTTTCCCTACTACCCCACCCCAGAATCAGCAAACAGCCTTTAAGTCTTCCCCTTCTCCGCATAAGCTTTAACAAACTGGTCATCAAAGATATTGCTAATATCCGGAGCCTCCCTGACTAATCCAGCTTCCAGCAAAAATTCACTAATTTCCTTAGCCGCATAGGGTAAAGATTTCATGTCATTCCCCGGTTCAAATGCTTTCAAATTATCCTCAATCCTAAAGATTGTTGTACCAGCATCATAGTTTTTATACTCTTCTACCGATACCCCAGCCTGTTTCGCTAAAGTTTCCCTCCCTTTTTGATTGTTTTTTTCCAAATAATTGAGGGTATCAAACCAAGTATTAACTAGTGCTTGTACATCTTGAGGTCTTTCCTCAATTAACTGGCGCTTAACTACAAGAAGATCGGGAATTGCACCAGGAAAATCTTTAGAGCTAAATAGTTCTTTGCTTCCTGGTCGTTGTAAAGCTTGGGTTGTAAAGGGGGCAAATACTCCGACTGCATCTACTTGTCCAGCCACAAATGCGGCGGCGGCTGCACCCGTTTCCAAGGGTTGAATGTTGACATCTTTTGCAGACAACCCCGCTTCTTTCATTCCCAAAAGTAAGAGGAAATGGTCAACTGTGCCTTCTTCAACAGCTATGGTTTTGCCTTTGAGGTCGCTCACACTGTTAATGCCGTCGCGAGCAATTATTTTGTCGTTACCTGTGGAGTTGTCATTAACTAGGACAACGGCTAAATCCACCCCAGCAGCGGCAGCCGTAAGCGCGTCATTAAGCGTTTGGCTGTTGGCATCCAACTGACCTGCTGTAAAGGCATTAATAGAGTCTAGATAGCCATCAAACCATTTCAAATCTACCTTGACGTTATTCTCTTCAAACAGATTTTGTTCTTGAGCAACTTGCCAGGGAAGCCAACCGGGCCAAACACTAAAGCCCATTTGAATTGTTGCATTTTCTGAGGCAGAATTCCCAGAAATTGCAGTTGGGGAAGAGGGAGTACAACTAGCGGCGATCGCTAAGCTGAATACAAACAAAGTTAGTAAAGAAATTAACTTATTAATCTTCATCCCTTTCCCTTTTTTTTACGTCAACTCAGAAAGTGCTGGTTACTAATCATTAATGATTAATAACTCATCATCACATCTGTATCTGTTGCTACCGTTCCTTCAGATAACTGACTTTTCATTGCCACTTGTAGCCGCACCCAATCCAGCCAAAGGTCTAATCCTTCACCCGTTTTGGCAGAAACTGGAATAATTTGAGCATTCGGATTCATTTGGCGAACATTCGCTTCAATGCGGCTAATATCAACGTCCAAATAAGGAGCTAAGTCTAATTTCGTAATCAGCAAACAATCCGCTTCCTGAAACATGACCGGATACTTCAGCGGCTTATCTTCCCCTTCCGTTATACTCAGCAGGGCAACCTTTGCATGTTCTCCCACTTCAAACTCCGCCGGACAGACTAAATTGCCGACATTTTCCACCAGCACTAAATCAAAATCAGAAGGATTGTACTGATGTTCTAGAGTGTGAATTCCTCCTGCCACCATTTTTGAATCTAGGTGACAGGAACGCCCCGTATTAATAGCAATCACAGGGACATCATACTGGCGCAGGCGATCGGCATCTAATTCCGTCGTCATGTCCCCTTCAATAACGGCAATTTTTAGCTGATTTCTTAAAGCCGCCAATGTGCGTTCCAAGAGTACCGTTTTGCCCGAACCAGGACTACTCATCACATTCAGGCAAGTAATTCCCCACTGATCAAAATGAGCGCGATTGTGGTCAGCACCCGCTTGATTTGCATGAAGTAAATTAATCCCTAAAGCCGCGTCAAAAGTTTGATGCATTGTTACCTAACTTCCTTACATAGATCTTCAAAAAAACTCTCTTGCCCCTCAGAGCTAACCCCCGCGTCCCTCTGTGTTTAAAAAATACCCCCCTTCTCCAAAGCCATATCCACACACTCAATCCGGTCAATTTTCAACTCTCGCCCTGAGCGAATATCCTCCATCGGAGCATTGCACTGGGAGCAACCATATTGCAGCCCCACTACAGGCATATACTCCTGCTGACAAGAATGACAAAAAGCAATCAAGGGCGTTTCTTCAATCACTAAGGTGGCATTTTCAAGAAATGTATTCTGCTTCTGAACATCAAAAGAGAATTGCAAACTGATTGGTTCAACACAAGTAAATTTGCCGACAATTAAATGAACCTTGTCCACTTGAGGGCGTTCCGGTTGTGATTCCCACCAATCTTTGACTGTTAAAATCAAAGCCTTGGTCATATCAGTTTCATGCATGAGCTATCTCCACTCTTCTATCAACTCTGGTGTTTGCTCTGAATGGAGATAGGTGGGTCTTTTTCTCGGAAGTTGTCCGGATAATACCAAATGAGCCATCGTGTCACAGATAACGCGAGTTGCCATTAACGACGTCATATCACTGACATCGTAGGGCGGTGAAACTTCGACAACTTCTAATCCACAAACAGGCGCTTTTTGGACAATTTTGCCCAACAATGCCAGGGCTTCACGGGGTAATAAACCACCGGGTTCGGGCCATCCCGTACCAGGGACAAATCCAGCATCAATGCAGTCAATATCGAAGCTGATATAAACGCAATCGGTACCGTCTAACGCTCGTTCTAAGGCAAAATTAACAGCGGCATCAATGCCCATTTCAGTGATATCTGTAACCGTTAAAATGTTGGTTGCTCGTTCTCTGCAAAATTTCACTCCTTGACGCGGAACTTGCCAGCCACCAATGCCCAGTTGTACCAAGTTTTTTGCTGGAGCATTTTTCATATTTGTGGCATGAAACCAGGGACAGGTATGCATCCGTTCATCTAAGTCGGTTTCCTGAGTATCGACATGGCGATCAAAGTGGATAATCCCGACTTTTTTATCGCCTAAGTGACGACAAATTCCCCGAACTGTCGGAAAACCAATTGAATGATCGCCGCCTAAGATAATGGGAAATGCCCCGGAGGAGAAAATATGAGCAATGCCTTTGGAAATTTGGTCAAAAGACTTTTCGTTATTGCCAGGAATTGTGAAAATATCACCGACATCACACAAGGTTATTTGCTCGCGCAAGTCAATTCCTAGTTCAAAGTTGTAGGGGGTATACAATGCGGAAATTCTCCGAATTCCCTGCGGACCAAAACGCGTACCAGGACGATAGGTAGTACCGGAATCATGGGGAACGCCGACGATTGCTACATCGTATTCCCCAACTTTTCTGACATCTTCTATATAGGGAGCTTTAAGAAAAGTATTGATTCCGGCGTAGTGGGGAAGTTCACCGCGAGAGAAGGTAGAAATAGTGCGATCGCGTATACTTTCGGCGGCTTCTAAGCCATACTCTAACCCTCTATCGACTTCCTGCTGCCAACCTGTTAGTGGCAGTTGTGCTTCGCGTTCTAAGGCGCGATTGGCTTCTGATAAATGTCCGTTTAAGTTGGAGTTTGGGGGTTGGAAGGATGGTTGTTCAGTCATGTCCTTTGCAGGTGAAAACAATAAGTTTTAGAAAGCAAAAAGCCCAGGAAAGTATCAACAGTTCCATAACTGCTGTATACTTCTCCCGGGCTTTTTTCCCGCCGTGTAGCTATCCTTGGTTTTTTAAACTAATAAAAACTCTGCCAAGTTAGCTTGCCTCTCTCGGACCAGTCGTTTAAGTTATTCAACTCAAACCGGAACCCTAGAGGCAATTAATTGTCAAGTTTTGCTAGAAATAATTTGAACAAACTTATCAATTCTTTACTTTTGAAGGTTAGTTCAGTGTTTTTGTGAAACTCCTAGCTTATTGATACTTTTATCAATCCAGCAGCCGGAAAAATGTATCAAAGGCTACTAAAAGATAATTGATAGGCGATCGCTTTATTTCTGAGGGTGAATAGTGATTGGTTTGGGTGGGTTGGATGTGTCAGGTGCTGGTGTTTAATAAACCGCAGAGGGCGCAGAGGGCGCGGAGAATAGATTAATAGAGAGAAGAGAGAGAAATGGCAAGGTTAATTGTAATTACGGGTGTCAGTCGCGGTTTGGGTAAGGCGATGGCGGAGGAGTTTATCCAGGCGGGACATACGGTTTTGGGTTGCGCTCGTTCTGCGGAGGCGGTGGCACAACTTAAGAAATTTGGTTCGCCTCACGATTTTACAGCGGTGGATGTGGCAGATGAGGGGCAGGTTCAGGCTTGGGCAAAGCGGCTTTTGGCTGAGTATGCTCCCCCAGATTTGTTGATTAACAATGCGGGTATCATCAATGAATTAGCACCGCTTTGGGAAATTCCTAGTGAGGATTTTTCTCGCTTGATTGATGTGAATATCAAGGGAGTAGGGAATGTACTTCGCCACTTTATCCCGGCAATGATTGAGGGGAAAAGTGGCATTATTGTGAATTTCAGTTCGGGCTGGGGGCGTTCGACTTCTCCGGAGGTTGCGCCTTACTGTGCTTCTAAGTGGGCAATTGAGGGATTAACTCGCGCTTTGGCGCAGGAACTGCCTGCTGGGATGGCGGCGATTCCCTTAAATCCTGGCATTATTCACACGGATATGTTGGACATTTGCTTCGGGGAAGCAGCGGCGGATTACACATCGATTCAGGACTGGGTGAAAGTAGCGGTTCCCTTTTTGCTGCAGCTGAGTCCTGCGAATAATGGGGTGCCGTTGACGGTTCCGGCTTAGTTACTAAGCTCCCTGAGATAGGCGCATCCACATCGGTAAGGTGCGATCGCCTCCGCCTTCAATTCGTTCTAAGGCGGCGGCTATTTCAACGCGCACATCAAACTCGCTTTCTTTTTCCAGCGCCCGACGCAAGGGTTCTATGGCGGTTTCATTCCCCATCTCGTTCAGGTAACGGGCAGCACGCCAGCGTACTAGTTTAGAGCAGTCTTCTAGGGCTTTAGCCATAGTTGCGATCGCGCTTTCATCCCCTAGATCGCTCAAGGCGTCCCCCGCTGTACGGCGCACAATCACGGAGCTATCAGAGAGGACAGCACGACACAGAGGTTCTACCGCTTCTGGTATTTCACTGGTGCCTAGGATGGCGGCAGCCCAACGGCGAACAGCACTCCGCTGATCATTGAGGGCGGTAAGGATGGCGGGGAAGGTTTCCGGTGTAACCTCCAGCTTCTGAATTGCCTTCAGTCGCCGCTGTCCGTCCGGACTCTGGAGTTCGTCTAGCAAGGCTTGTTGATTGACAGGTTTGGCCGTCGGTGCTTCTTCAACAGAGTTAGGTGACGTAGTGTTGGAGGCGATCGCTAGAGCTTCAATCTGTGCCAGCTCGGCTTGATCAACCAAGCTATCGATCTCCTCGGCTACCATTTGCACGACCTCACTAGGCAGCCCGTTGCGGGATTCGTAGGGTTGCCAGCGGCGTTCGGTGATGTAGTTCGCCCCTGTTGCCGCGATCGCTCGTTGCAGAGCTTCATTAAACCGTTCTGGCAGGCTCACTCTCGCTTGTTCCCCTGACTCTGTTGTCGCCCGCACCTGTATGGGAATGTGGCGAAACACCTGAATGGCGACATCAACTTGCCCTAAATTTTGACGGGCTTCACGGCTACTTTCCGTCGCAGGCTGTGCTAATTGAGCCTTAAGTTTCTCATCGGCTGACTCTGCAATCCCCAGTAAACGAGCAGATTGAGCTAAAATTGGCTGCCAATCGGCGTTACTTTCTCGCATCAGCGTAATAAAGTCCAACGCCAGAAAAACTTCTTTAACCCCCTTGAGCTGAAGCAATTGCTTGGCAACTTCCGGCACATTGGTAACCGTTTCATTGGGGCGCAGTGTTACAGGTTTGGCGCTAATCTGCTCATCAAGATTGAGCTTCATGCAGTGGGGATTGGGGGTAGTTTCTAGGGAAGAGAGTTTCATATTGCTATTTTTTAAAAAATCATGACGCCAATCGAAAGCAAGATTGAAGCGATCGCTATTATTAAAATTTCTGCTCAAATCCAGCTTTAGGTGTTGCCAGGTTCTTTCCTAGAGGGGGTTTTAGGCCCGCCTACCAGCAACGTCGCCGCCATTGTATAAAATACCCAGAACACCGCTGGCACTAATAAAAACAGCATTAAACCTGCTAATCCAGCAAAGGGAGCAGTGACAAACAGCAATATCAATGCAAACAGGGTGAAAATTACAACTAACCGATTCATAATGCCTTCTACCTGATTTAGCCCTATTGCTTCACCCTATCAAGACCACACGTTGCCCCGTACCC
Organism: Kastovskya adunca; assembly: GCF_059505785.1. Classification (NCBI taxonomy): domain Bacteria; kingdom Bacillati; phylum Cyanobacteriota; class Cyanophyceae; order Coleofasciculales; family Coleofasciculaceae; genus Kastovskya; species Kastovskya adunca. Next base: position 34,934 of record NZ_JCACLG010000029.1, read on the forward strand.
TCCCTGATGCTGAAATTAAAGGGGTCATAGGCTAGCAACATTGACCTTAAGCTGAATGGTACTGACTTAAGCGGAAAATAGTCGTTTTTGAGAAAAACCCAGCTTGGGGGGGCTTCCCCCCAATCCCCCCGCTGGGGGATGAGTGCCTCCCCCAGACCCCCTGCACAAGGTTTGATCGGTTGTGATGAATTTTTTTAAGTTAGTACCATTCGACTTAAGCTGCACTCAACGTCTGCGCCCGGATCTGTTCTACCCAGTGGTTGAGATTATCCATATCTAAGCGATAACTTAGAGGATGGGCAATCAACCGCGCCGTACTCTCAAACAGCGTCTCAATCTCAATCAAGCCATTTTCTTTTAATGTCCGACCTGTGGAAACTAAGTCTACAATTGCCTCAGACATACCTGTAATTGGCCCTAATTCTACAGAGCCAGACAGCGGCACAATTTCCACAGGTAGGTCTATGCTGTCAAAGTATTCATTGGCGCAGTGGACAAACTTGGAAGCAACACGACCATGGGGAGGCAGTTCTAAGGGGCGACGGTAAGGGCTTGATTGCTTCACCGCAACCGATAGCCGACAGGAGCCAAAGCGCAAATCAGCTAGATGTGCCACCTGCGGACTCTTTTCTCGCAAGACATCATAGCCAACTACTCCCAACTGGGCTTGACCGTACTCAACATAAACGGGGACATCCTGTGTCCTCACCAGCAAGGCTTTAGCGGTGCCTGTGGGGTCTTGAATCTGGAGTTGGCGACTGGCGGAGTCGAGAAACGCGCTAAAGTCTAGTCCAACCGATTGCAGCAGTTTGATGCTGTCTTTTAGTAATGCGCCTTTTGGCAGTGCAACGGTAATCGTCATCGCAGGGGAAATTTTAATATTTACAATATTAATGTTGGCGATCGCTCGACCACCATGCCATGTTCTCATCCATTGCGTCGTGTTTCATCACCACTGAGTGAAAAAGGTTAGATGCGAATTCTCTTAGTTGATGATGAAGTTGAGCTGACAGAACCGCTGAGTCGCCTGTTGACACGAGAAGGCTACAGCGTTGATGTGGCTTATGAGGGAGCTGAAGGTAGCCAACTGGCGTTGCAAGGCGGATATGACTTGCTGATTCTCGACTGGATGCTACCTAAACGATCGGGATTGGAGATTTGTCAGCAGTTGCGATCGCAAGACGTAACTACACCCGTTCTCTTTCTCACTGCCAAAGATACTCTAGATGACCGGGTGTTGGGCTTAGATGCGGGTGCTGATGACTATCTTGTCAAACCTTTTGAACTGCGGGAGTTACTGGCGCGGGTGCGGGCTTTGCTGCGACGTTCGGCGGCGGCTGAACCTAGTAATGCTAGCCAACGCCTGAAAGTGGGAGAGCTAGAACTTGATGGCGAAAACCAGCTTGCTTATCGGGGCGATCGCTTAATTGAGCTATCGGAAAAAGAAAGCCAACTACTGGACTTTTTTATCCGCCATGCAGGTCAGTTATTGACCCACGCTCAAATCCACGAGCATTTGTGGGGTGACAAAGAGCCACCTAGCAGCAATGTCCTTGCGGCACTGATTCGCCTCTTACGGCGCAAAATTGAGGCAAAGGGCGAAACACCTCTGATTCATACGGTGTACGGCAAAGGCTATCGTTTTGGAGAAAGTAGCTGACTCTAGCATTTTGATTTAGCGATCGCCTCAACGTGCCTGTGCTTGATCTCGGCTGAATAACTGACACTGAAGAGCAAGCTACTTTAACGGATAAAGCCCATAGCAAACACAGCAATAGCACCTACTACTGCCAGGATAGAGAGAACGCGTCCCGCATTAGGGCTACCTTTCCAGGAATAATTTTTATCTTTCATCACTATTTTTATGGAATTGACGTTGATTGTTACATTTTTCAATCAATAGCCGCGCCCATCCCTAGTTAGACATTCCAATTTGGTAGCGAGGATCACTTTTACTGTTTTCAAGTCGCTAATCTTCTGATGATTAATCTACCCACAGATATATCTTTAGTCAGGGGGCAAGGGACACAATAAATGAAGTTTAGAAAAAACTTCCACCATGACAAACAAAAGCTTTGCAAAAAAACTAACGCAGAGTATTCTGCGGCGATTTGCAGCCCTGTGTTTCTTTGCAGTACTGTTTTTTGTCAGCTCAGGCATTCCCCAAGCCTTGGCAGATTCTGGAGCGATCGCTAATCTCGAAAAACAAAACCTGCTGATTGCTCGAAACCCAGTGGAAGAAGCAGTAGATAACCTAGCTGGGCAAGGGACTACCGACCAAATTCAAGGTCAAGTTGATGAAAGCACAGGTCGTGTTCAACGGGAACTTGGTAAGGTGACAGGTCAAACTGAAGGAGCACTTCGTGAAACCAAAGGTCAGGCGCAACAATCCCTCGGAGAAACGAGACGCGCTGTTGACAAAGCCAGCGACAAGGCTGAGTACCAGCTTGAAAAGGCAGGTGAAAAAACTGAAGACGCCTCAGAAAACTTGATTGACAAAATCAAGAATTTCTTTGACTAAAACAAGCAAACAAAACCTGTGAAACTTGTGAGGCTGGACTAACTAAACTCTTAGTAGTCCAGCCTTTTTGGTGGCTATAAATTAGGGGAGTTGCTGTTCAAGAAAGGGGAGAAGAAACCGCTTGATTCCGACTGCCGTAGCGCTGCAAAAATTGAAGAATAAGCAAATATTGGTGGGAAAACCACCTTCGAGGCGTCTCCTGAGCAGATTGGGGCGCAGCTTCCACATTAGGAGCCTTGGTCATCACCAGCATAGAGTCAGTGGGACGGATCGCTAACTTTCCTCGTTTTAAGGCGTACCGCAACATGCGTCCTTTCTTCCAGACACAATACTTATCCGCCCTCCAGCGAGGATTAGCTGGGTAGCCAGCAAAGCCACACCGCAAGGCAGGAATCAACGTACTCTTGATAGATGTACGAAGTTTAACGGTGCTTGCTAATTCCACTACCACAAACTGGTACTGCTTTGTTACTGCGGACACAAGCTTTACCTCCTCGTAAATATGGGATATTACATTTCGTTGATAATTGGGCTGCTCAAGCAGGGCTTTTTGTCAGTTGCCCGTCGTCTACCGTTTCACTAATTTCAGACAACAAATTTCGCGGCGGTGTCCCTATTTACCGAAATAATTGGGTCTAAAGCCCCTTTCTTCTAGGACGGCTTTTTATTTTTTCACTTTTATGAGCACTGCGATATCATAAGCCGAGGGAGGTAAACTATGCTAGTCTTTGAGTTCAAGACCTACGGCAAAACCCATCAATACCTAGCTATTGATGAAGCTATCCGCACGACACAGTTCATTCGTAATAGAGCAATTCGACTGTGGATAGAGGGTCAAGCCAAGTCATGGATTGAACTTTCTAGGCATTGCGCTCTACTTGCCAAAGAGTTTCCATTTGCCAACAAACTCAACTCAATGGCGCGACAAGCCGCCGCCGAACGAGCCTGGGCTGCCATCTCCAGATTTTATGACAATTGTAGAAAAGGATTACCAGGTAAAAAAGGATTTCCGGCATTCCAGAAAGACTGCCGTTCTGTCGAGTACAAAACATCGGGCTGGAAGCTAGCCGTTGACCGCAAATCTATCACTTTTACAGATAAAAATGGTATCGGCAAACTCAAATTGAAAGGAACCCGTGACCTGCACTTTTATCAAATTGACCAAATAAAACGGGTCAGATTAGTAAAACGTGCAGACGGTGTGTATGTCCAATTCTGTGTGTCAGTTGACCGTAAAGAAGTCGTGGAACCATCGGGGACTGCTATAGGTTTAGACGTTGGACTCAAAGAGTACTACACCGACTCCAATGGAGTAACGGTTGAAAATCCTCGATTCCTTCGCCAGGGAGAGAAAGCTCTCAAACGTTCTCAACGACAAGTTTCACGAAAGGTAAAAGCTTCAAAAAATCGGGGCAAAGCTAGCTGTGTTCTTGGAAAGCACCACCTCAAGATAAGTAGACAGCGTAAAGACCATGCCGTTAAATTGGCAAGGTGCGTCATCACATCCAACGATGTAGTCGTCTATGAAGACTTGAGGATTAAACATTTGGTGAAGAATCACTCTCTCGCTAAGTCTATTAATGACGCATCTTGGTATCAGTTTCGGGTCTGGCTGGAATACTTTGGTAAAGTATTTGGTCGCATTACAGTTGCCGTTAATCCCGCCTATACAAGCCAAGAATGCTCTAGCTGCGGCACGATTGTGAAAAAGAGTCTGTCCACAAGAACCCATGTTTGTCAATGTGGATGTGTCTTGGACAGAGATCATAACGCAGCCAGAAATATCCTTCGTCAGGGATTGGGTACGGTAGGGCATACCGGAACCTTCATGCTAGACATGAGCAACGCTTTGGGAGAATCGACCTCTACTTTGGTTGGAGCAATCCTGCCTAAGCAAGTTGGCTCGTAGATTAAAGAATCCCCGTACCTTCAGGTCGGGGAGTGTCAAACTCTTATTTCCCCCGGTATGGGAGAAACATCAGGAGGAGTATTAACGATTAGGGTGAAGCCAGTCTTACGTGTCGCACTTCTAGGGCATGAATCGGTAGCAGTTGTCCGGCGCAACTAACCTTTCCCTTTGGTATATCCTATCCTTTTGAGGCAAAGAAGAGAAGATGATTAGCTAATGGGGAGGAAAAACCCTAGCTAACTAAAAATAAATGCGGATGACGCCAAATATCATCGACGTACATCCGCATTCATCTACAGCTAAGGCTTAAAAGTCAGGGAAGATTAAAAATTGTCAGTTGACAACTAGCCGTTATTGCTTGAGGAGTAGGTAGTAAAGTTCTCCGGTGTTGTTGACTACTCCAGCGCGATCGCCAGCAACTGCACCCGTCCCCATAAAGACATCGACACGTCCCGCCCCCCGAATTGCACTACCAGTGTCTTGATCTAAAACATAGCGATTGACTAAACGTGACTCTAGAAGCCCGTCAGTCGTCTGGTAGGGAAGACTCGTGCTAATCAATGCCAGCGCACCGGGTGGCATCAAGGACTTATCCGTAGCGATCGAGCGTTCCGCCGTCACAGGGAGACTGAGACTCCCTGTAGCGGGTGCGCCGTTGGTTTCTCGGAAGAAGACAAAGCTTTTATTGCGGGGGAGATATTGATTGACTTCTTCAGGATGGGCGAGAAAGTACTCAATTAACACTGGAAGTGTCAAACCTTCCAAGGGCAATTTCCCATCGTTTACCAATTCTCTACCAATGCTGCTGTAGGGATGACTAGTTTTGCCAGCGTAGCCGACACTCATCACGCTACCATCAGGCATTTGCAAACGGGCAGAACCCTGAACGTGAACCAAAAAGGCTTCTAAGCGATCGCGCATCCAAACGAGTTCCTGCCCTTGCAGGCGGGTTTTTGTCCCAAAGCCATCTTCCCCTTCCAACTCAGCGCGAATTGGATGGGTATTTCCCCACCGAGAAAAGTCTTTGGGGACTCGATAAAGGGGATAGCGATACTCCGCTGTCCGCGTTCGACTCGCCGTATAAATGGGTTCAAAGTAACCCGTAAAGGAGACGGTTCCGCGCTCATCCTTGCCAACCGACTTGTACAAGACAAATTCTCGGTTAACAGCGGCTTGTAGCTCGGCGGGAGAAGAGGAACCGACAACGAGCTGGCGGAAGCGTACTAAGGAACGACGAACGCGATCGCGCGTTATCCCTCCTACCGGAAGTTTCCGGTAGGCAGCCGCCGCCGTTGGCGTTCCCAAATAACGCAGACTGTGATCAATCGAGGTTAGTAGGGCTTGCCGATCTCCCGGTTTACCCGCACTTCCCCAGATTTGGTCATCAAACCCCCATTCCTTTAGTTCGCAATCGCTAACATTACAGGTTTCCTGGCTGATAGGACGCAGCGGTACATCGGCAAGTACGACTTGACCCGATGTCACCAGCGCCACCCCCAAACCCAGGGAAAGCAAAGCAAGTACCTTTGTCATGAATCCAATCTTGTCTTGGTCATTAGTCATCAGTCAGTAGTCAGCGATCCAAAAATCAACTGACAACTGACAAACGGTAAAGCCTGTTATCTGCAAAACCGTTTAGTAGCGTTCGACGCTACCAGCAAACAGAGGTTCCACTCGAATTGCTTCGACACAAGACGGACGTAGAACCATGTACTCGCCTTGAATATTTTTGATCGGCACGCTGATGAAGTCTGTAGAGGCAGCTTTTGGCATTAGCTCGCCGCTATACCACTTCTGAAACTCTTGAATTGTGGCAAAGCGTACTTCCTCCCGGTGACCACCGGACAGCAAAATATAGACGGCGTACTCGTCTGGGGTTCTTGGCATAGAAAATGATCCTTATCCTTAATCCATCCAGACCATTATCAGCGACCGCAAGGGGGAAAACCACTATCCCTGCAAATTTTGATAAGTGCTGAGTCGGGGAGAAAGTATGTTCGGCGAAGCCGTGAAGGGAGGCGCTTAGTGAAGTATGAAGTATGAAGTATGAAAGGTAAGAGGTTCTTCCCTGCTCTCCTGCACCCCTGCACCCCTGCACCCCCGCTCCCCTGCACCCCTGCACCCCTACAACAAGCGGGGGATCTAATTAGAAATAACATTAAACCGCTGTAGCAGGGTTTCCAGTAGTGGCGGTAAAGTTTGGTGCAGTTCAGTCGCTGTTTTAAACCGCAACTGTTGGTAGTTGGGTAAGTCAAAAGGAAACTGTCCGGGCAGATCCGAGCGTTCCATTTGAGCCAGCAAAATTTGCTCAGAGCGCTTGCTCTGCAAGGCATAGCCTATTTCTACACAAACATTAGGACTGGGGATCAGTCGAGGGTTTTCGTTATCTAGTCGCACCACTGGGGTGCCATCGGCGACAAAGAGCAGACTCTTGCGGATTTTGCGTAGTGAGGTACTGTTTAGCCGCATCGGGCCATCAATAGGGCGTCGAGATTCTTCTAGAGTTAGGGGCAAACGCGATCGCTGATTGATTCGCTCTAAGCAATCCTGCAATGTGTCACGCAGGGCAACACTCGAAGCGTTATATTCGCTTTGGGAGCAAAAGAACACAATCGGCTCTAGCTGCGCCATCACGTCTTGTTTGGTGAAGTAAATCTCGTGGCTAATTAAGTCAATATTGGAAACCGCATAGCCGCCGCTACCTTCAATATAAAACTCAACTGTTTCCCCTTCTAAATAACGTCCGAACCAGGCAGAGTTCTTAACATCCTGGCTCTCATCTAAAAAGTCAGCTCTCAAACCCGACTTGAGTAAGCTATTTTTGCTCAGACGCAAATCGTGGGGGCGTTTTTCCAGTTCTTTAATCGGTTCGTACTGCTGAAGATACCAAGCTTTGAGGGCAATGATGGCCATGATGTCTTACCAGGTTGCACGGCATCGGTAATGCCCAAGTGCAAAAATTCCTAAACCTGGATATTAGCAGTAAGCGGTAATATCTTCACCACATTCATCTGCCAAATAGCACAATGCTCGAAAACGTAAAGCCACTACTTCGTCATAAAGGGGATTGAGCTTGCACATCGGCGGAATGTGGAACAATGTGCGACCAAAGAGCTTAACATCGCGCTCAAAAGGACACTGAGCGGGGATCGCTTGGCAAAGGCGGTGTGCAAGTTTAGGACTGCTGACTTCGATTTTGTCTAGCCACTGTTTGGCAGGCTGCAGCCACTTAATGGTTCTTTTCGGTTTGAGAGGATTCGCTTGGGCTTTTTGCTGTATCGCCGTCTCTGGATATACCCAAACACTGCTTACAAGAGCTAGATTCTTTACTGTATACTCGGATACACTCATGATTCTTTTCCTGTGCTCGGCAAAAGCAAATTGGATTATCTGTAACTTACCTACAACCGCTTGGTAGCTCATACCGGATTGCCTGCGGTACATTTTTTTGGGAAATCCCCGCAGGAAAGCAGGCGCTTCCTAGCTATCTAGAAGAGCGGAGATTTGTTGCTATTGCAGATATTGTGGTTCTGTAGGTTTAACCCTGTAACAAATTGGCTAAGTAGGCGTTGCATTCAGCAACCGATCTTGAACCTGTATTTGTTGAGCGGAGTTATCGCGAAGGAGAGCAGCACTGGCAAAGGAAAAAATTTAAACTGATGGCAGAAAATGTAAAACCGTATTTATCGAAACTTGTAAATCCAGACTGCCTACTTTTATGTTGACTGAAACGGCAAAGACTGCGCGTGGGCAATCTCACGGAAGTTTTGTTAACTTAGCGCAACATTTCAGTGACAACACTTAACAGGATAACCGATTACCTTGGAAAACTGCACAAAATAAAAGACTGACTTTGACGGCAGGATGTTTCTACCCTTTGTCAGTCAGTCTTTTTGGGAATTGAGGAATAGTGAATGGGGAGGGATGAAGCCTGAAGAGTGGGGGCTTTTTTAGAGAAGCACGGCTGATTTCACCCTGGGTTTCGAGAGAGCCGTGCTAATCAGCGAAGCCTCTTGAAGGGTATACACCTTTCCCCCGTTCGGCTGAGCTCACGGCCGAAGCCTTCACCCCTCACTCTCCATCTAAGAAGCCACTTTCGCAGTAGAGCGACGGCGTCTTCCTGGTGTCTTCGCCGGGGGTTCTTCTGGATTTTGCAGTAAGAAGATAACTAAGGGACGGCTTTGCAGTTCGCGACGAGTCAGGCGCTGGATATCGCCTTCAATCTGCGTTCTTAAGCCTACCCAGTCAACATCTACTCCTTGACTGTCAATGGACTTGGCAAATTCTGTCCAGCGATCGCGTAATGTTCCGTCAATAGCTTTAATCACCAATTGCTGTAAAAGCGTCCGCTCCGCAGTGGAGACGACCCCCCGTAGGTGAACTTCTGGCTTGGCAAGCAGTTTGCCTTCCCAATCTATCGCCGCCGCAACGGTAACGACACCATCTTCTGCCAATTGCTGACGGTCTTTAACGATATTGTCGTGGACAATGCCATTTCTATCGACCAATTCAATGCCCGATGGTACTTGACCCGTGACCCCCATACTCTCTGGAGTAATTGCAACAACGTCACCGTTATTGATAATTACGGTATTTTCCTCCGGGATACCCATACTCTGCGCTATCTTCGAGTGCTGAACCAGCATCCGGTGTTCGCCGTGTACGGGGATGAAGAACTTTGGTCGAGTCAAGGCAATCATTAACTTCTGGTCTTCCTGAGAACCGTGACCCGATACGTGAATTCCGTGATGGCGACCGTAAATGACGTTCGCGCCCTGGATCATCAGTTTGTCAATGGTATTGACCACGGCTATCGTATTACCCGGAATCGGATTTGCCGAGAACACGACTGTATCGCCCTTACGGATTTTGACTTGTCGGTGTTCACCATTGGCAATGCGTGTCATCGCTGCCAAGGTTTCGCCTTGAGAACCCGTTGACAGAATCAAAACCTTTTCATCCGGTAGATTCTGAACCGCGTGCAACGGCTCAAATAAGTTATCCGGACACTTGATATACCCTAAGTTGCGAGCATGGGCGATGACATTTAGCATTGAGCGACCGACTACAGCCACAACGCGATTGTGCTTCTGTGCTAGTTGCAAAATCATATTGACCCGATGCACGGAAGACGCAAAGGTTGTCACCAGCAATCGTCCTGATGCTTGGGAAAAGACACGGTCAAGATTCGGATACACCGAGCGTTCGGAAGGGGTATGTCCGGGAACTTCCGCATTAGTGGAATCGCTAATCAAACACAACACGCCTTTTTCGCCATGTTCTGCCAAGCGCTGAAGGTCGAAGAACTCCCCATCAACGGGGGTATGGTCAATCTTGAAGTCGCCTGTATGGATCACCACGCCTACAGGTGTATGAATGGCGATGGTGAAGCTATCCGCGATTGAGTGGGTATTGCGAATAAATTCTACGACGAACGATTCTCCAATACGCACTGTTTCACGAGGAGCAACGGTACGGAGTTTAGTACGGTTGGTAACCCCAGCTTCGTCTAACTTGCCTGCGAGCAATGCCATTGCTAAACGCGGACCATAGATAACGGGAATCTCAAATTGCTTCAAGTGATAAGCAATGCCGCCGATATGGTCTTCATGACCATGGGTGACAATCATACCCTTGATTTTGTGACGATTTTCCCGCAGGTAGGTCATGTCAGGCAGAACGATATTGATCCCATGCATGTCTTCATTGGGAAAAGCAATTCCTGCATCTAAGAGAATGATCTCGTCGTTGAACTCAAATACGCAGGTATTTTTGCCAATTTCGTGCAATCCGCCTAGGGGAATTACTTTCAGTGCTGGAGAAGATTTACCTTTACTCATTTGCCTCCTTCGAGGATAAATTCACTAACAAAACAAACTGGAAAATTGCAATTTAGTTGCATCTAATAAAAACTTAAAAACTTGTTGATTCAGTTTTCACCGCATCAAAAACGACCTCTTTGTCAGGTGCTTTTAGTAGTTAGCTTGTTGGGCATTAGAGAAAAAACACGCCCAGCTTGATTTTGAGCTAACTTATCTATGCCATCCTACCCAAGGTATATTCCCAAGCCTCTCAGAAGAATAGGTCAGTAGTAAATAGTCAGGAATGAAGCATAAATTGAAGATATTTAGCTTTTTTAAGACTGCGTACACCTTAATTATTTAAAGTAATGAAAGTTCAGTTAATACCGCCTCTAACATTGGTTTCAAGTTATCTGGCAGTCCGCACAATGGTAAACGAGTCGAACCAACATCCCAACCTTGCATTGCTAAAGCTGCTTTTAAGGGAATGGGGTTAGCTGTACAAAACAGAGCTTGAAATAAGGGAAATAATTTCAGGTGAATCTCTGTTGCTAGTTGAGTTTTCCCAGATTCAAAGGCTTGAATCATTTGTTGCAACTGGGAACCCACGAGATGACTAGCAACGCTCACAACTCCTGTTCCTCCTACTGCCAATATAGGAAGAGAGAGGGAATCATCCCCAGAGTAAATCTGGAACTCTGATGGCGTCTGACGCCGGATCTCACTTACTTGATTGAGGTCGCCGCTTGCTTCTTTGATTGCTACGATACTGGGGATTGATGCTAGTCGGGCAACGGTTTCTGGTAGCAGGTTTTGACCTGTGCGACCGGGTACGTTGTAGAGCATCAGGGGCAAGTCTGGAACAGCAGTGGCGATCTCTTGAAAATGTTGGTACAGCCCTGCCTGGGGTGGCTTGTTGTAATAAGGAACGACTTGTAGCGAACCATCTAGTCCTATTTTAGCGGCTTTTTGGGTTGCCGCGATCGCTTCTGCCGTAGAATTTGACCCTGTACCCGCCATCACCTTGGCTTTACCGCTGACCGCTTTTTGAACAACCTGAAAGAGCTGATATTCCTCATCCCAAGTCAATGTCGGCGATTCTCCCGTCGTGCCACACACCACCAACGTGTCTGACCCATTTTCCACTAAATACGCTGATAATTTTTCGACACATTCATAATTGACACTACCGTCTTCCTTAAACGGCGTGATCATCGCCGTCAGCACACGTCCAAAATTGACCGCCACACGCTCACTCCTCCTTAGCAAATTGTTTTCGGCTGGTTTGACTGACCGGACTTTTGATAATTATTACGAAACTGCCGCCGTGGGTTGCAACAAGTTTTGTTTCACCAACAACTCAGCAATTTGCACCGCATTCAAAGCTGCACCCTTGCGGATTTGATCGCCACTTAGCCAAAGTTCTAAGCCACAGGGATGAGAGATGTCTTGGCGAATCCGACCAACCAACACTTCGTCACGACCTGTTGCCTCTACTGGCATGGGGAAATAGTTGGCTTGCCAGTCTTCCACCAATTTGACGCCGTTCGCCTTGGCTAACGCTTCCCGCGCTGTTGCTACTGGTAAGGGTTCTACAAATTCTAGATTAATTGCTTCTGAGTGCGCTCGTAGTACAGGAACCCGTACGCAAGTAGCTGATACCCGTAACTCCGTTACACCAAATATTTTGCGGGTTTCATTAACCATTTTCATTTCTTCTTCACAGTACCCCTGGTCATTTAATGGGGAATTGTGGGGAAATAAGTTAAATGCCAACGGATAAGGAAAGATTTCCGGAGTCGGGGATTTCCCATTCAAGATGTCTTGTGATTGGGTTTTGACTTCTTCCATTGCCCTTGCCCCTGCACCACTTGCTGATTGATAAGTGGCGACAACGATCCGCTTGATCGGCTGCAACTGATACAACGGCCAAACCGCCACTGCCATCAAAATTGTCGTGCAGTTGGGGTTAGCGATAATTCCCCGATGCTGCGCCGCTGCTTGAGGATTGACCTCTGGCACAATCAACGGGATCTGGGGGTCTAAGCGAAAGGCACTGGAGTTATCAATAAATACCGCGCCACTTGCTACCGCTTTTTCTGCCCAGACTTTCGAGGTAGAACCGCCAGCGGAAGCAAGGACTAAATCCACATCTTCAAAAGAATGATCATCGACCACTTCCACCTGCAGTTGTTTGCCTTTGAACGGCAGATAGCTACCTGCCGAGCGAGGGGAAGCTAGCAACTTTAACTGTGAGACAGGGAAGTTCCGAGTTTCTAGTAATTCGATCAGTTCTGTGCCTACGGCACCAGTTGCGCCTAATATGGCAACGCGAAATCCTGCGGTCAAATTGTTATCCTCCACCTAACGATATTAGAGATGATTGAGAGTTTTATTCAATAGTTTTAATAAAACAGTGGGAATTTTTTTAAATTACGCGATCGCTACTCTCTGTTATTGTGGTGCGGCGACGACTCCCAAAAGGGTATCCTCCTTCGTTGGGGGATCAGTGCCCTTGGTGTCTTCACCTCAAAAAACAATTAATTCCAGCCTGTAAAACCTCAGTTTAACAAAGACATTGCCCGATGTTTGTGCTTCAAGGCTGAGAAATTGTCTGGAAAATTTGGCAATCTAATCTGAGAAGGCGAACACCTGCGCCCCCTATGTACTATCATCAAATACGGACACCAAAAATCAAGTCGATGGCATAGTCGCAGCCCTAGTCAAACTACAACTGATTGCCTAATAACTTGCAAACTAGTTGTTAAACCTAGAATATCACGTAGGGTTATCCTTCAGGCGCACACTAGCCCCTCAAGAAGCCTCCGTCTGTATGAACCCTCAAGAGAATTGAGTCCGTAGCAAACATCTTTGACACGAAAGCATCAATGAAAGTTACCCAGGAAAAACTTCCCGCCAGCCAAGTGGGTCTGGAAATTGAGATTCCCGCCGAAACAACGAAAATTGTCTACGAAAAGGTTGTAAAAAACCTTGCCCGTACTGCCAATATTCCTGGGTTTCGTAAAGGTAAGGTACCTCGCCAGGTTCTCCTCCAGCGCCTCGGCTCCCAACGCATCAAAGAAGCCGCGCTAGAAGATTTGGTTCAAGATGCTTTGCAGCAAGCCATCAAGCAAGAATCCATTGAGGCGTTGGGTAACTACCAACTCCGTTCCCCTTTTGAGGAGTTGGTAAAAACCTTCAAACCAGGAGAAACCCTGACCTTCTCTGCCTCTGTAGATGTCCCCCCAGAAGTAACCCTGGGTGACTACAGTGGCTTAAGCGTCCAAGCCGAAGAAACCGTCCCTGAACCCGATGTTGTTGACAACTTTTTAGCAGAAAAGCGGGCTGAACAAGCAACCCTGATTCCTGTAGAAGGTCGTCCAGCTCAGATGGGAGATGTTGCTGTTGTCGATTACAGCGGTCAATTCACGGGGGATGAACCGACAGAAATTCCAGGCGGTCAAGCAACCGACTTCCAGATTGAACTTGAGGAAGGACGGTTTATTGAAGACATTGTCCGGGGCATTGTGGACATGAATCCTGGGGAAACCAAAACGGTACCCGTGACATTTGCCGATGACTATCCCCGCGAAGATTTAGCCGGAACATCGGCAGAGTTTACGATTACCCTCAAAGAACTCAAAGAAAAAGAGCTGCCGGAATTAGATGATGACTTCGCCCAGGAAGTAAGCGAGTTTGAAACCCTAGCCGAGTTGCGCGAATCCATCGCCGCCCAGTTTAAAGAAAGAGCTGAACGGGAAACCGCCACTAGTAAAGAGCAAGCCTTAATTGCAGCACTAGTGGAGAAAGTAGAAGTTGACCTGCCCGAAACCCTGATTGAGCGGGAAGTGGAGACACTCCTAACCCAAACAGTGATTCAGTTAGGACAAATGGGCATGGATGTGAAAAATATGCTCACGGCTGACATGGTCAACAACCTGCGCCAGCGATCGCGCCCTGAAGCCCTAACACGCTTGCAGCAAAATCTCGCCCTCAAAGAAGTCGCCAAACGCGAATCCTTAGAGCCGGAACCGGAAGCCATCGAAGCCAAAATTGCCGAGATGATGGAAGAGTTCACGGGACAAGAGGTTGACCAAGACCGCCTGCGGGAATTCGTCACCTCCGACTTGCTCAAAGAAAAAGCCCTACAGTGGCTAGAAGAACACGGCACCGTGGAACTCGTTCCTAAAGGTTCCCTGACTTCAGAAGAAGCAGAAACCGCAGAGGTAGCTGCTGACACCGAAGAAGCCCCAGAAGCAGAAACTACTCCATCAGCTGAACAAACCCTAGAAGCGGAGGTTAAGCCCTCAGACGCTGAATAAGCCCTTTACCTCTGCTCAAGAGTAGAGATGCTAAACGTTGCGTCTACTGCTCTTGAGCAAGAACGGCACATCTAAAATCAAGGGAAACAAGGGTGAAAGATGAAATTGACCAAGAATCAGCATCAGCTAATGCCAACTGAATCCGCAATCAATCATACTTTCCAGTCAGTCCTCAAGCAGTTGAGGCATAATAATCACTAAGAACAGCAAATAAAACGCGGTGCCAGTTAGCAAACTTAATTTAGGTGCGATGCTAGCCCGCAAATTTGATGCCATTGTTGGTAATATGATTCAATCCCAGTCCCCTGATTATCGAGTTACAAGTCTTAGTTCTCCAGAGATTCACGCGGTCAACTCTGTTGACCCTAGTGCGGTTGTACCCATGGTGGTAGAACAGTCTGGCTTGGGAGAACGAGCCTTTGATATCTACTCGCGCTTGCTGCGAGAGCGTATTGTGTTCTTGGGGACGCCAGTAGACGATGCCGTGGCTGACTCTATCGTTGCCCAACTCCTGTTTTTAGAAGCAGAAGACTCCGAAAAGGACATCCAGCTTTACATCAACTCTCCTGGTGGTTCTGTAACGGCGGGTATGGCAATTTATGACACCATGCAGCAGATCCTCCCAGACGTTGTTACTATATGCTTTGGTCTAGCCGCTAGTATGGGAGCGTTTTTGCTCACCGCTGGAGCTGCTGGTAAGCGAATGGCACTGCCAAATTCCCGGATTATGATTCACCAGCCTTTAGGAGGCGCTCAGGGACAGGCAGTGGATATTGAAATCCAAGCTAGGGAAATTCTCTATCACAAACAAACGCTCAATCGGCTCCTCGCTCATCATACGGGTCGGGACATAGAAAAAATCGAAGCAGATACTGAGCGCGACTTTTTCATGTCATCGGCTGAGGCGAAAGACTATGGTCTAATCGATCAAGTTATCACCCGGCAGGATCTTCCGAAACCGGAAGCCGCAGCCACTCCTTGAAGTAAGAGGCAGGTATGTCTAAGTACGACTCCCATTTAAAATGCTCGTTCTGTGGCAAGTCCCAAGAACAAGTACGCAAGTTGATTGCTGGACCAGGAGTCTACATTTGTGACGAATGCGTGGACTTGTGTAACGAAATTTTAGATGAAGAGTTGCTGGATTCTAGCACTCCTGCACCTCAGCCCGTGCCGCGTTCTGAGCCACCGCAAAAGCGTCGCGCTCGTTCGGCCGGGCTATCTTTTAATCAAATTCCCAAACCCAGAGAACTAAAAAAGCATCTTGATGGCCATGTCATTGGGCAAGAGGAAGCCAAAAAAGTTCTTTCTGTAGCGGTCTACAACCACTACAAGCGCCTGAGTTTTATCCACTCAAAAGGCAAAGGAGGCGTGGATGATGCAATCGAACTGCAAAAGTCCAACATCTTGCTGATGGGGCCAACAGGTTGCGGGAAAACCTTGCTGGCGCAGACTCTGGCGACTGTTTTGGATGTTCCCTTTGCCGTGGCAGATGCCACCACTCTTACAGAAGCTGGATATGTCGGAGAAGACGTAGAAAATATCCTGCTGCGGCTGTTGCAAGTGGCGGATCTCGATGTTGAGGAAGCCCAGCGAGGAATCATCTACATTGATGAAATTGACAAAATCGCTCGCAAAAGTGAAAACCCCTCGATTACGCGGGATGTTTCTGGGGAAGGTGTCCAGCAAGCCCTGTTAAAAATGCTGGAAGGGACAATTGCTAACGTACCGCCCCAGGGTGGGCGTAAGCATCCCTATCAAGACTGCATTCAGATTGATACCAGTAATATTCTGTTTATTTGCGGTGGAGCGTTTGTTGGTTTAGAAAAAGTCGTTGAACAGCGGGTTGGGAAGCGTTCAATGGGCTTTGTCCAATCAGGCGAGAACCAATCTAAAGACCAACGTGCAGCAGATGTTTTGCGGCACTTAGAACCCGATGACTTGGTGAAGTTTGGCTTGATTCCAGAGTTTATTGGTCGGGTACCTGTAGTTGCGGTGATCGATCCGCTGGATGAAGAAGCGTTAATGGAGATTCTCACCGAACCTCGCAACGCGCTGGTGAAACAGTACCAGAAGCTTCTGAAGATGGACAATGTCCAGCTAGAGTTTAAGCCCGATGCCGTACGGGCGATCGCGCAGGAAGCCTATCGCCGGAAAACTGGAGCTAGAGCATTACGCGGAATTGTGGAAGAATTGATGCTGGAGGTGATGTATGAGTTGCCCTCGCGCAAAGATGTCACGCGCTGTATGATTACGCGGGAAATGGTCGAAAAGCGCTCCACCGCAGAACTCTTGCTCCATCCTTCATCTCTCCCTAAACCGGAATCTGCTTAAAAAAGTAGAGACGTACCCTGATACGTCTCTACGCTCAAATATTTCAACATGCCTCTAATTAACGTTCGCGGTGTAGAACATTATTACGAATGGCTTAAACAGCCTGCCTCTACTGCAAAGAAACCTGTTATGGTTTTTGTTCATGGCTGGGGAGGCTCAGCACGGTATTGGCAAAGCACGGCTAAGGAATTGTCCGATTCCTTTGATTGTTTGCTGTATGACTTGCGGGGATTTGGGCGATCGCGTTTACCGGAAGAACAGCTAGAGCTGCTCTACGAGATGGAAGACTACGCTGAGGATTTAGCTCTATTGCTAGATGGCTTGCAGCTAGAGCGTGTCTACATCAATGCCCATTCCTTAGGAGCATCTGCGGCGGCGATGTTCCTACAACGCCACCCAGAACGGGTAGAAAAGGCAATTCTCACCTGTAGCGGCGTTTTTGAATACGAAGCCCGGTCTTTTACCGCGTTTCACAAAATTGGTGGTTTAGTCGTCAAGTTCCGTCCCCACTGGCTAGTAAACATTCCCTTTGCCGAACGGATGTTCATGAGTCGGTTTTTGCATCGCCCACTGCCGACATCCATTAGCCGAGCCTTCTTAGAGGATTATCTGCTAGCGGATGATCAGGCAGCTTTAGGAACTATGCTTACGGCGGTGAGTAAGTATGCGGCGGAAGTGATGCCCCAGACCTTCGCTCAGTTGCAAATGCCAACCTTGTTAATTGCTGGGCAATACGACAAGATTATCCCGGCGGAATTGGGGCGTAAAGCCGCAAGTTTCAACGAGAAAATAGAGTTTTTGGAAATGCCTAACACGGCTCACTTTCCGATGCTGGAAGCTCCAGAGGAGTATTTACAGCACGTTCGGGAGTTTTTGGGCGTTGGTTTACCTGCGAAGGCTTGAATTGACCTGATGCTTTAGCCTTGCTCAAAACTCTCTTCCCTAGTCTCTAGCCCCTCTTCAAAAGTCTAAAATTACTCTCCGAATCGGATACGGTGCTTGGCTTTTAGTCCCGTGATCGCTAAAAGCGCTAATCCGGCTAAGGCGGAAGGTTCCGGTACTGAACGAGGAGATTCGGTGGTCAGACTAAAGGCGAGGAATTGGGTAAACTGAGTTGGGCTAAAGTTGTTATCGCTGACAACAATTAACGACTTTTGCCCAGAGGCTAAATCGGGCCCAAAGGTTAGACCTTCGATATTGTCTAGGGTCAAACCAAGCTGCTGGAAATCTAGCAATAAGCTTTTCTGAGCAGGTTTAATCCTATTGAGGTTGACAGCACTAAGGCTTTCAATATCGCTAATGTCATCTGATCCCTCTAAAGACACCTGAAACAGCTTGATCGTATTGCCCGCACCCACAGAAAAAGACCGCTCTAAACTGAGGAATGTCCGGTCATCCAACGCTAGTAAATCAACCAAACCATTGGTATTGAAGCCATCAGGGAGAGTTGGAGCTTCTGCAACGGGTTCGGTGAGATAGAGGAATTCCTGCTCTGCTCTAGTTAACAGGTCATATTTCAAAATCCGAGATGGGCTACCGTTATTTAGCCCCGCCGCTAACCCATCTTGAATTAGGGCATTTTCCGTCGCCGTAAACAGAGACGTTCCATCGGGGTTAATAGTCAGACTTTCAAACGCTAAGTTGTTGCGAATTCCTGATTCTCCAGTAACAGTGGGTTGAAACTTAGAGGGAACTGGCAGAGTTTTGAGTTGCTGTCCGGTTAAAGAGAACTCATTGACAAAGGGAGACGTCACTCGACCGAGATCGGGTCTTGCTTCTCCTTCTGAGGAGATGAATAAAGTGCCTTGGTTAGTTAAAGCAATTCCTTCTGGATCGAGGCTTAAATCGGGAAAAGGCTGACCATTTTCATTAAGAAGCGTGGTGACATCAAGTAGCGTTACGTCTTCCTGGCTCAAGACACCATCTTCTACGCCGATGTTGAGAGTGTAAAACCGAGCCGGATTTGTTTCGCTGCGATCGTCGGAAATGCTGTAGTAAACATTTTTGCTAGCGTCATAGGTAATTCCCGACAACCCTCCTAACTCGGTTCCCTGATATGGGAATCCTGTCGGAAATGTTGACTGTCCGAGAAAGTCTACGTTGGTAATCGTGATGGCATTAGCCGCAGGTACAGCAAAGAAAGCGTAGGTAAAGCCGCCCAAACAGGTTAAGCCAATTGTTCCTAAACGTTTGCCAACTTCCGTAATTTTACTCATGACAAGAGAAAAAATATAGGTCTAACCCAGAAGCCTACTATCTGCAAGCTAAGACAAGGTGAAGTTGTGGATAAGAACAAAGTGGAGTTGGCGATCGCCTCTTTATGAGTCTGGAGTTCCTATAGCCCCAAGCTGATAGCCGAGCATCCTACGACTAGAGAGATGTGATGATTTGAGCGTACTTACGGCAGATTCTTATTTTGAACAGTTTTTTAGTCCTCCCATAGCATTTCCTTAAGGTTGCCTCGCTAGGTTAGGAGCATTCCTGCAATACAAAACAGATACAGTTTCCATGAAAGTATCGAGTGTGATTGATTTCCTAGTTCGCGATCGCTCCAGGGTTGGGTTGACAGCAATGGGGACAATCGGAATTTTAGCGATCGCTTCTGGGCCGATGCAAGCCGCTAATCTCCGCTTTGCTAGCTTCAATGCCTCCCTCAACCGCAACACCGAAGGACAGCTAATTACCGATCTTCTGTCAGCGCCAGATAACGATCAAGCACAAGCTGTTGCCGAAATTATCCAACGAGTCAATCCGGATGTCTTGCTCATCAACGAGTTTGACTATGTTGAAAACGGTACAGCAGCAGAGCTATTTCAAGAAAATTACCTCTCTGTTGGGCAGAATGGAGCGACCCCCGTTGAGTATCAATACCGATACGTTGCTCCCTCCAACACGGGGATTCCCTCCGGCTTCGATCTCGACAACAACGGCTCTGTAGGTGGCCCAAACGATGCCTTAGGATTTGGTCTTTTCCCCGGTCAGTACGGCATGGCGCTTTACTCCAAGTATCCTATTCTCACTGAAGAAATTCGCACCTTCCAGAAGTTTTTGTGGAAGGACATGCCTAATGCCCTGCTCCCTGATAATCCCGCCACGCCAGAGCCGCAGGACTGGTACTCCGAGGAAGAACTAGATGTGGTGCGCCTTTCTTCCAAAAGTCACTGGGATGTTCCGATTGAGGTCGATGGCAGTGTTGTTCACGCCCTTGTTAGCCATCCCACCCCGCCCGTCTTTGATGGTTTAGAAGACCGCAACGGCAGGCGTAACTTTGATGAAATTCGCCTTTGGGCGGACTACATTACTCCTGGACAAGGAGACTACATCTACGATGACTCTGGCACAGTGGGCGGACTGGGGGCTGACAAAAGTTTTGTAATTATGGGGGATCAAAATGCCGATCCCTTTGATGGAGATAGTTACCCTGGTGCTATTCAGCAGTTGCTGAACAATCCGCGAGTCAATACCAGCGTTACCCCCTCTAGCCTCGGTGGTGTTCAACAAGCCAGCTTACAGGGAGGAGTTAACCTTAACCACCAAGGCAATCCAGCCTTTGATACGGCTGACTTTGCCGATAACAGTTCTGGCAATCTTCGGGTTGATTATGTTTTGCCGTCTCAGGATTTGGAAATTGTCGATGCGGCTGTATTTTGGCCAAAGAGCGACGATCCTCAATTCCCGCTTGTGGGTACGTTCCCGTTTCCCAGCTCCGATCATCGCTTGGTTTGGGCGGATGTTGAAGTGCAACAGGAGCAAGTTAGCGTTCCTGAACCCTATGTGGGACTATTCAGTCTTGGCATCCTGGGGCTAGTTGGCTATCGATACCGCCGGAAGCCGTGTCCTGAGGGAAGATAGGCTTTCATCCAAAGGTTAGTGAGTGAAGGCTCATGGGAGTCTTGCACTAATGCGGGAAGAACCCTACCCCAACCCTCCCTGCCAAAGCTACCGTCTATACATAACTGGTTCTTTCTGATGCAAATTTCGTTCAAACCCCCTCGCGTCCCCCTCGGAGATCCCCCTCCCGTCCCCCTTAAAAAGGGGGAAGCTAGATGTTG
>NZ_JCACLG010000030.1:0-3519 GCF_059505785.1 Kastovskya adunca
GCTCCCCTGCTCCCCTGCTCCCCTGCTCCCCTGCTCCCCTGCTCCCCATCTCCCCTGCTCCCCTGCTCCCCCGCTCCCCTGCTCACTGAGGCTTTCACCACAACTGAACCCGCCTCCGTGAACTTGATAGCATTGCCAACTAAATTGAGCAAAATCTGACGTAGGCGTCCCGGATCTCCTTGCAATTGTCTAGGCACATCGGGATCGATGACGGCAGCTAAATCAAGCCCTTTCTCTTCTGCCTGAGCCGCTAAGATATTTACGGCGGCATCAATAGAGTGCTCTAGATTGAAGTCGAGAGTTTCTAGGGACATTTCCCCCGCTTCTAGCTTGGAAAAGTCGAGAATGTCGTTGATGATCTTCAGCAGGTGTTCGGCACTGCTGCGGATCGTGTGGGCATAATCTAGTTGTTGCCGTGTCAGGGAGGTTTGCAACAACAGTCCTGCCATCCCCAAAACCCCATTCATGGGGGTGCGAATTTCATGACTCATGTTGGCAAGAAATTCCGACTTCAGCCGGGAAGCTTCTAAAGCGGCTTCCCGTGCTTCTACCAACTCATTAATTTTGTCAGTGGCGATGACAATGCCGCCAACATTTCCTTCTGGGGTGTACCAAGGATGAATCGCCCAACGTAAGTAAATTTTTGTCTCATCAGCACGTTCCCAAACATCTTCACTCGCTGAAAGGACTGCCCCTTGCAAAGCCTGTTGATGAATAGCTTTCCAATGCTCCGGGATATCTAGGACAAGTTCGTAATGGTTGCGACCGATGATTGAAGCTTCGGCTTCTAAGCCTTGAAAATCAATCCACTTGTCTGAGTGCGCCAGATAGCGCATCTGGCGGTCAAACATCGCCATGGCTACAGGCGCGTGAGTGATGATTTGCCGCAGTTGCTGACGTTCTCGCTCTAAGGCAAGCTCAACTTGCTTGCGCTCTGTGATGTCCATCACTGTGCCTGTCATCCGCAGGGCTTGCCCGTTGTGGTTGCGGAGAACTGCCCCCTTACTTGCGATCCAGTGGGTCGTTCCATCCAGCCAGCAGGTACGAACTTCTATCTCATAGTCTGTACCTGTTTTCACGGCATGTATGACCGTTTGCTCGACAACAGCACGATCCTCTGGATGCAGGCACTCAAGAAATGCACCGTAGGTGTCGAGGGGGGTTCCTGGCATCCGACCCAACAAGGTTTCTACGCCTTCTGACCAGTTGATGCGATCGCTGATCATATCCCAGTCCCAGGCACTCATCTGAGCCGCAGAAAGCGCTAAATTTAGTCTCGCTTCGCTCTTACGCAGTGATTCTTCTGCCAACTGCCGATCTTGAATTTCAACAACTAAATGCTCGTTAACCTGCTTTAACTGAGATGTGCGCTTTTCAACCCGTGCTTCTAGCTCTACCTTTGCTTGCTGGAGAGATGCTTCTGCCTGCTTACGACTAGTCACATCCAGAGCGAGTGAGAGGATCGATACTAGGTTGCCATTTTCATCACACAAACTAGAGTTGTACCACTCGCAATGAACAACCGCACCCTCTTTTGTGTAGTTGCGGTTTTGACAGACACAGCGGGGACTGCTGGCTTTGGTCAGCTCCTGCATTGCACTGGCAACAATTTCCTGGTCTTCGTCACAGACAAATTTCAGGTCATTAATGTGACGGTTAACGACTTCCTCCGCTTTCCAACCAAATAAATGCTCGGCTTGGGGTGACCACCACTGCACTCGAAACTGACTATCGCATTCAATGACTGCTAAGGGGGTGTTTTCGACGTGGAAAGTCAGGCGTTGAAGGGCAATTTGTAATTTAGCTTCGGCTGTCGTGCGGTCTTCTAGGGCTTTTTCTAGCTGACGGTTCGTTTCTTCTAACTGGGTAGGACTAGGGAGCGCCAATGCCAGGGGAATTAATGGCACCAGTTGGAATACTGTCAAAACAGAAACCCCAGCCGTAATCGCTTTCACAATGCCTGAAACCCAATAATTCGGGTGCCAGAGTGTCCACACGTCCAAGAGATGACCCGTACCGCAAGCAATAATGAAGCCACCAAACCAGAGGAAAATCCAGTGGAAGGGGAGGTCACGACGCTGGCGGACAAAGTACACCAGGATTAGAGGAATCGAGTAGTAAGAGAGCGCAATTAATGCGTCTGATACTACATGCAGCCCCACCAATCCTGGTTTCCAAAGGTAACAATGTCCGTGGGGGATAAAAGTATTGGAAAAAGCGTCAGGGAAAAGTGCCAGCATAAAGACCCCCTTGTAGCAAAGAGCTATGCCTACGGTAGCAAGAAAGAACAGAGAACTTAGTTTTTAGTAATCTCTTGGTACAACCAAAGGCAGATGACGGTGAACTGCATCACGGCTGGTAAGTTTTTTTAAGCGGCAGTGGCATTGTCAAGTTGTTGGACTTCTTGAGAAGATAACTTTACGTTTAGCGCTCCCACAGAGCCTTCAATGCTAGAAACTTTGCTGGCTCCCGGAATTGGGACAACAGAGGGAGATTTCGCTCGCAGCCATGCCAGGACAATCTGCTGCACAGAAGCACCTTTTTCTTCGGCAAGTTGAACGAGTGCCGGGATATCTTCTAAACGGCTGACGCGGCTACTTCCCCCCAAGGGACTCCAGGGTAGAAATGTCAGTCCTTCCTGCTCGCAATACTCTAATACTCCGTCAGACTCTGGCTGACGATGCCAGGGATTGTACTGGTTCTGGACAGAAACGATGTCAACTACATCCCGCGCCTGCTTGATTTGGGCAACGGAGAAATTAGAGACGCCAACAAATCGCACTAAACCTTCATCGACGGCTTCTTTGGCGGGGGTGAGGGCTTCCTCAATCGTGTAGTCGGGATCGGGGGAGTGGTATTGCCACAAGTCAATTGGTTTTTCGCCCCCCAATGCTTCATGACTAATGCGGATGGTTTCTCGTAAATGATCGGGATTGCCGTTGCGCGTCCAGCTTCCCTCAGGGCGCATCAAGCCGCCTTTGGTGGCAACAGTGACTTGGCTGACATCGCCTTTGTACTGTTTTATCGCCTTACCAATCAGTCGCTCGTTGTGATGCTTATCGGATTCATCTTTGCAGTAGGAATCTGCCGTATCGATGAGAGTAACACCTAAATCGAGTGCCCGGTGAATCACTGCGATCGCTTCCGATTCCGGCGGACGCCCACTTAACGACATTGGCATCCCCCCTAAACCAATAGCACTGATTGTCACGCCAGTGTTTCTGAGTTGTTTGGTTTCCATTATTTAAGTTAAGTCTCACTTTCATCTGTTTCCCATTAATCTCAGAAAACCTGTAAGGAATCGTCTGCCGAATGGGGAGTTTTGAGTCCTCCTGAGTTCTGAGTCCTGAGTCCTGAGTCCTGAGTGGGGAAGGGGAGCGGGGGTGCAGGGGTGCAGGGGAGCGGGGGTGCAGGGGTGCAGGGGTGCAGGGGAGCGGGGGTGCAGGGGAGAACTAATAACCGAATTCATACTTCATACTTCATACTTCATACTTCATACTTCATACTTCATACTTCATA
>NZ_JCACLG010000031.1:0-49250 GCF_059505785.1 Kastovskya adunca
AAGTATGAAGTATCAAGTATGAAGTATGAAGTATCAAGTATGAAGTATGAAGTATGAAGGGTAAGAAGTTAGGGCGTGTTTCCGCTCCTCCCCTGTTAAATTCAGATCCCCCCCAGCCCCCCTTAAAAAGGGGGGAGAATTCACTCAAAGTCTCCTGTGATATCAAAGGCGGGCGAAGCAACATCTAGCTTCCCCCTTTTTAAGGGGGACGGGAGGGGGATCTCCGGGGCATAAAAACACTTCCCTGCTCCCCATCTCAGGGCAATGCCTACCTGACAACTACGTTGGATTTATTTATATGAAGTACGCACTTATTAATCCCAACTGGACATTTACGGGCAGCATCTACTTCGGCTGTCGAGAACCCCATCTGCCATTGGAATACGGTTATGCTAAAGCCCTGCTGGAGCAGCAAGGGCATGAAGTTTTAATTGTTGATGGGCAGTTATACAACCTTTCACCAGAAGACATCAGAAACCAAGTCGCTGCTTTTAAGCCAGACTTTACTGTTGTTACTACTGCTCCTAGCTATCTATTCTGGCGCTGTGCCCCTCCAGAACTGCGCGTTCCCCAAGAAACCGTGCTAGACCTGCGGAATATCGGCGGCACAATGGTTGCAGTTGGGCCCCACGGCTCCACAACTCCCAAAGCAACGCTGAAGAAACTGGGTGTGGATGTGGTTGTTTTAGGGGAATGCGAGGAATTTTTGCCTAAATTAACGGAAAATTGGGAGAATGTCTCCTCTATCTGTTACTGGGATGGGGATAAACCCCGTCTCCAGGGTAGTCCTCATACTTCTGATATGACGGCATTGCCAGCGTTGCATTGGCAAGCAGAAACAATTCAACGCCATCATCACCACCATCATCGTTTCGAGGCGGCACCAACAGGTGCGGGTGCGGAGATGGAAACCTCTCGCGGTTGTCCTTACCATTGCTCATTCTGCGCGAAGGACAACTTCCGCAACAGCTACCGCAAGCGTCCTCTGGCTGTAATTTTGGAAGAACTGGACGGTTTAATTGCTCAGGGTGTGGAGTACGTCTACTTTATTGATGAGATTTTCTTGCCCAATCGCTCGCTACTAGAAGCCTTGGTAGAACGTCCGGTGAAATTTGGGATTCAGACGCGGATCGATTTGTGGACGCGATCGCTATTGGAACTATTAGGTCGTGCGGGTTGCGTTTCCATTGAGGCAGGTGTGGAGAGCATTTCTGAACAAGGGCGTCAGCTATTAGATAAAAACTGCAAACTCTCCACTGAAGCGCTGAGTGAGTTACTGATTCACGCTAAGAAACACGTTCCGTTTGTGCAGGCGAATTTGCTAGAGGGGAAAGTGGATGATCCAGAAGCGATCGCAGCTTGGCGTCAGCACTTACAGCAGTTTGGTGTCTGGGCAAATAAACCTGTGCCGCTATTTCCTTACCCTGGCTCTCCTGACTATACGAAAAAGTGGGGTTTCCCAGATGAGGAAGCGTGGGAACGGGCAAATGCTTACTATTTGGATGTTTATGCAGAATTTAGCGATATTCAAGATGAGCAGCCCTTGCCTTTATCTCAGTTGGAACTTAGCGCGCCTACAAAATAAATCGGTTGCAATCTCTAAAACCCCTCTCCATTCATGAGGGGATTCCACGAATGTTAGTGAAACGCGTTTTGATGACGGCTGACACTATTGGCGGTGTCTGGACTTACGCTTTGGAACTCGCGCAGGAGCTGGGAAAACAGGGGGTAGAGGTGGCACTGGCAACAATGGGCGCACCTCTAACGCCCCAACAGCGTCAGGTAAGCCAACAAATAGGAGCGCAAAGCCTTGCACCCATACAGGTGTTTGAGAGTAGTTTCAAGTTGGAGTGGATGGAGGAGCCTTGGGAGGATGTCATCAAGGCGGGGGAGTGGTTGCTGGAGTTGGAAGCACGCCTCCAGCCTGATGTGGTGCATCTCAATGGCTATGCTCATGGGGGATTGGCTTGGCGATCGCCTATTTTGATGGTAGGGCATTCTTGCGTGCTGTCGTGGTGGGAGGCGGTGAAGGGGGAACCCGCCCCTGCTAGTTGGGAGCGATATCGCCAAGAGGTAAGGCGAGGGTTGCAGGCGGCAGATTTAGTGGTTGCACCTTCTGCGGCAATGTTGGCAGCATTAAAGAAACATTATGGTGTCACCCAGGGGAGAGTAGTGCCGAATGGTGGCGATCGCGATCGGTTTTATCCCCTTGAGAAAAAGCCGTTTATCCTGACGGCGGGGCGGTTGTGGGATCAGGCAAAGAATGTGGCGGCGTTGGAGGCGATCGCGTCGGAGGTGTCTTGGTGTATTTATCTGGTGGGGGAGGGGAAGTATGGGAGTAATGAACCACAGAGGCACAGAGGACACGGAGAAGGAGGGGGAGAGGGGGATTCTCCGGTGTTTTTGGGGCGGTTGTCTCCTGAGGAGTTGGCGGGGTGGTATGCTAAGGCGGCGATTTATGCGCTTCCGGCACGGTATGAACCGTTTGGGTTATCGGTGTTGGAGGCGGCACTGTCGGGCTGTGCGTTGGTGTTGGGGGATATTCCCAGTTTGCGGGAGATTTGGGGGGAGGCGGCTTTGTTTGTACCACCGGACGATCGAGAAGCGCTTTTTAGTGCAATTGATAGTTTGATGGGTGACTCTTCTCTACGCACATCTCTTGCTAAGAGTGCCCGTACTCGTGCGCTTGAGTTTACGCCTGAGCGGATGGTACTTAGTTATTTGGATGCTTATCAAGACTTAAGAAGGCTGAAGTGTAAAGGATGAAGGATGAAAAAGTTAGGACTTATGCAAAACTCACGGATTAAGGGCGTGGCAATGCCCCTACGAGATAATTAACGTTTTCACGCCTCATCGACGTAAGTCTAGATAAAACTTCATCCTTCATACTTCATCCTTCATACTTCATCCTTCACACTTCATCCTTCATCCTTTTATTCAGTTATGCGGATTGTACTGTTTTATCACTCACTCTTATCTGACTGGAATCATGGGAATGCTCATTTTTTGCGGGGTGTAGTGAGTGAGTTGCGATCGCGTCATTATGATGTGAGCGTATACGAACCGAAAGATGCTTGGAGTCTGCAAAATCTGTTGGCAGAACATGGAGAGGAGCCGATTCAAGGATTTTATTCTGCCTATCCAGGTCTTGATAGTATCCGCTATGACTTAAACGCCCTCAATCTTGATCAAGTGCTGGATGATGCAGATTTAGTCATTGTCCATGAATGGAGCGATCGCACGTTAGTTCGACGCCTCGGAGAACATCGCCACAAAGTCGGCGGATATCGGCTGCTGTTCCACGATACCCATCATCGCTCTGTCAGCGATAAGGCTAGTATGGCAGCCTACGACCTCTCCAACTACGATGGCGTCTTGGCATACGGCAATGTGATCCGCGATATTTATCTCACCGAAGGCTGGACGCAACAGGCTTGGACTTGGCACGAAGCCGCAGATACACGCCTTTTTCATCCAGAAGTGGGGGAAAACTCAAAATCCCTTGGTGACTTAGTTTGGATTGGCAACTGGGGAGATGAGGAACGCACCGCTGAATTATACGAGTTTCTAATTGAACCCGTGAAGGCATTGGGGATAAAGGCACGGGTGCATGGAGTGCGCTATCCAGAAGAGGCGATCGCTTCCCTATCATCCGCTGGAATTGAATACGCCGGATGGCTGCCGAATTACGAAGTCCCGCAGGTATTCTCACGATTCAAAGTTACCGTCCACATTCCCCGCTGTCCCTACGTCAAAGCCCTCCCCGGTATTCCCACTATCCGCGTTTTTGAAGCCCTCGCCTGTGGCATTCCGCTCATATCCGCGCCGTGGGAAGATATTGAAGGCTTATTTACACCCGGTAAAGACTTCTTAATTGCTCATACTGGCGAGGAAATGCAACGCCATTTAAATACCTTACTTCAAGATGACCAGATGCGAAACGAAATAGCCCAGCACGGACACCAAACCATCCTCTCTCGACACACCTGCGCCCATCGAGTTGATGAACTGCTAAATATTTATGTAGAACTCGAAGGTTCCGAAGCGGTCGAGACATCATCAAAACTTTAGAATCAACCCTCTTTCTATAACCATCCAAAATAAGCTAAAAAACTCTCTCTTCTCCTCCTCCGTGACCTCTGTGCCTCTGTGGTTCGTCAAACTTACTTACTTCCTCCACTTACCATCTAACTATTAAATTAAACAATGAAACTAACCATTGAGAACGAAATTCTAAAAATTGAATGGGAAGAAATTGAGCAGTTTTGGGCCTTTAACTTTACCAACCCATTTAAAATTCCCTTAGCTCATATCCTCAACATCACAACAGATGAACCTCCCAGCAGTTGGCAAGAAATTCGTGCCCCTGGAACCTTCCTTCCTGGCATCATCAAAGCTGGAACTTACTACACTCCTAGAGGTCGGGAGTTTTGGTATGTCGTAAAAGACCGGGATTATTTAGTTTTAGAACTTCAGGAAGAACCCTTCAAAAAAATTGTTCTTACCCTAGAAGGCAATCAAAGCTGGAAAAATCGAATTATGCAACTAAAAAACTCATCAGAATTCAACTGATAACGGCGGAATAATAAGTTTGAGATGACAAATAGACTCAATATTGCATTTTTCGGTTCTAGCCTTGTCTCTGCCTACTGGAACGGTGCAGCAACTTATTATCGCGGGATGATTCGAGCCTTACATGAGCGGGGACATCACGTTACCTTCTACGAGCCAGATGCTTACGATCGCCAAAAACACCGCGATCTTCCCGATCCAGACTGGGCAACGGTTGTCGTCTACGATGCTTCTAAGGATGCTCTACTTGGCTGTTTGAAAGATGCCCAGAATGCCGACTTGATTGTGAAAGCAAGTGGGGTGGGTGTCTTCGATGAATTTCTAGAATCCGCCGTTTTAGAACTTAAACAACCTCACTCCCTGATTGTCTTCTGGGATGTGGACGCACCAGCCACCCTTGACCGAGTTCAAAATAACCCTGCTGATTCCTTTCGTTCCCTGATCCCCCGCTACGACTTAATTCTCACCTACGGCGGCGGCGAACCCGTCGTCAACGCTTACAAAGCCTTGGGTGCTCGTGAGTGCGTCCCCATCTACAACGCCCTTGATGCAACGACTCACTACGGCGTCGCACCCGATCCTAAATTTGAGTGCAAGCTGGGCTTTTTAGGAAATCGCCTCCCCGACAGAGAAGCGCGTGTGGAAGAATTTTTCCTCCGTGCGGCGGCGGAGTTACCACAGGAGCAATTCCTTCTGGGCGGTAACGGCTGGGACGATAAGCCATTACCCAGCAATGTTAAATATTTAGGGCATGTTTATACCCGCGACCACAACGCCTTCAACTGCACGCCCCAAGCTGTGTTGAATATCAGCCGCGAAAGTATGGCAAGATACGGCTTTTCTCCAGCCACACGAGTCTTTGAAGCCGCCGGGGCTGGGGCTTGTATTATTTCGGATGTCTGGAAAGGGATTGATTTATTCCTTGAGCCAGAGCGCGAAATTTTGGTTGCCGAAAATGGTCATGACGTAGCAGAACACCTGCGCCAACTAACACCAGAGAAGGCACAGATGATCGGTGAAGCTGCTCGTAAGCGGGTATTAGCTGAACACACCTACGCCCATCGAGCTGAACAACTAGAAGCTTTACTGACAAAGACTCTAGGGAATTTTTTTTAAACGCAGAGGTGCGTAGAGGATGATTCCTCTCCTCTGAGGTCGGTTAGGTGAAAGAAGTCCGGCAAGAAGACACAACGAATGCCTCTAAACCATGGGTTGACATCTTTACAGCCTCCGAAATATCAGGCGATATTCAGTTGCGATCGCTGATTTATATCCTCTAGGCTCCAAATCCTAATACCGTCACACTGTTGGATCGCGGCGATCGCCTCCTGCTTGGTCAACACAGTTGGCACATACTGAGTTCGTTTCGCTCGAACGGCTTCAATGCCTGCCCTGTCGAGATTGAGTACTTCACGATAGAGAAACAGCTGCTTGTCGAATTTGATGATCGGGAAGATTATGGTGAAGATCGATGGATTGGCATCGGTTTACTAAGTGGGCGGGTTGTAGTCGTTGTGTACACCGAGCTTGAAGAGGAAATAGTCCGTATCATCTCCCTACGAAAGGCACTGACTCATGAACGCAGACGCTATGAACAATACCTCCAGAACCGATTGGGCTAGGATCGACGCGATGAGCGATGAAGATATTGACACCTCTGATATTCCGCCACTGTCAGAGGAGTTTTTTGCCAAAGCGCAATTGCGAATGCCAAAGTCACCAATAAAAGTATCAGTTTTAGTCGATCCCGATACACTTGCTTGGTTTCAGGCACAAGGAGAGAGCGCTGAACAACAGCTGTCTGTGGCGCTGAGAATTTATGCTGAGGCACACAAAGCTCATCCAGCGTCAGCAAGCAAAGTGAGCCTCATCCAGCAGGCTAACAATTCAAATGCAACGGGCGGTTGAAAACCGCTAGTGCTGAGTTCGAGGTTAACTGCCTTCGCTGATTTGAGTCGTTATCATGCAAGGCGTTGGCTTGCAGAGCGCACTCTGGGTTGGCTGATCGCCTCCTACTTGGTCAACACGGTTGGCACATACTGAGGTCATTTCGCTCGAACGGTGTCAATGCCTGCCATATCAAGATTAAGTACTTCCCGATAGAGAAACAGCAAGGCACTGAGAGCTTGATTTTGTGTCGAAGCCGAAACCTGACCCTCGACGGCTAGATGTGTGAGAAATGCTTCGATTTCAGCTTTGCCCATCTCCTTGGGATGGTTTGTTTAACTGTAGCCACGGTCAAAAAATCACAGAAATGTGTTGACATTGTGTATACAAAGCTTTTAAATTAGAAGAGTCTCCTATGGTCAGTAGCTTTAATACTGCTGTAGGTAAAGATGTAGTATCTTTGTCCCTCTTAGAGGGGGTAAGCGTTATGTCTGCCTCAGCCGGTGAAGGGTCAGCTAGCCAAACCCGCGATGTCACAATCAACATCCGAGCTAAGAAAAATCAACGCGATCTAATTGATCATGCGGCTGAAGTGCAGGGCAAGAGCCGCTCAGAGTTTATGCTTGAGTCAGCTTATCAGAAGGCTCAAGACGTTCTTCTAGATCGAAGTTTCTTTGGGTTAGATGAAGTTAAATTTAAGCAATTTGTGGCGTTGCTGGATGCACCACCTACGCGAGATGAGAAACTACACACGTTGCTGACAACCAAGTCTCCGTGGGATTAGATCGAGATCAAGACAAGCTATGTCCGCCTGAAAAACTGAATTCGTCACATCGAAGTGAAAGCTTTGACTCAGGTAACAGTCAGCTAGATGACTGGCTGAAGCGCCGTGCTCTGAAAAATGAGTTAGAAGGAGCTTCACGCACTTATGTTCTCTGCGTTGGTGAAATAGTCGTCGCTTACTACTGTCTTGCCAATGGAGCAGTGGCACAAACTGCTGCAACAGGTCGAGTTCGCCGTAATATGCCCGATCCGATCCCAGTTATGATTATTGGACGACTGGCGGTTGATCGCCACTGGCAAGGTAAAGGTATCGGGCGTGCTCTGCTGCGAGATGCAATTCTTCGCACTCTGCAAGCTGCTGAGATTGCAGGGATACGGGCAATTCTCGTACATGCCATCTCGGAAGATGCGAAGCAGTTTTATAAGAAGTGTGGTTTTACTGCTTCACCTATTGATCCGATGACACTCATGGTGAAAGTTAACGATGCCACTGCTTCACTTTACTTATGAGAGTGTTAATACTTTTACAAAGAGTTTAAGTATTGTGAGAGTTGCAACTGCAAAATCTCTCCTTTAATCTGTTCTACCTCAAAGAGAGTCTCAAGGCATTGGCTAGCAAGTGTTTCAGTCTCCACATTCTTTGCTTTCTCTAGAGCCTCATTACATTGTTTAACCACAGTTTCCATATCTAAACTGCCTACTTCTAGCGGCTTTAGTCCCGGTACTTGGCTTGACAATTGCTCGCTCAGTTGGGCAAGCATTGCTTCTTTCTCCTGAAGCTGTTGCTGTCGCTTTTCAATTTCAGCTAGTTGTTCTGAGGACATAATATTCGCCCATTCTTGCTCTTGAAGGAGTTTCTTTAGCTTTTCAATTTCAGCTAATTGCTCTGGGGATATAGTATTCGCCCCTTCTTCCTCCTGAAGGAGTTCCTGCTGCTTTTCAAGTTCAGCTAGTTGTTCTGGGGACATAATATTTGCCCATTCTTGCTCCTGAAGGAGTTCCGCCTGTCGCTTTCCAATTTTGGTTAATCGTTCCGGAGATTCAACGCTTGCCCAGGCTTTCCACTCACTGAGGGGAAGCGACCACCTGCCAGTTTTTACTGGGATTTTATATTGTTCAGCTAGATAGAGTAAATAGTAAGTAGCATGACGAAAATTCCTGTGCAACGAACTGTCAAAGGAAACTTTTTTGTTAAAGCCAAACTTACGATGTTTAGCGTAAATTTCAGCAGATCGTCTTTCATTCCTGCCATTGATTAGTTTGATTTCTTTAACAGAATCCCAAGGAAGATAAGTTTTCCAAAATAACCCTCGCATAAGAATGCCATTACTTCTTATCTGTAATGAAGTATCTATAGTATTGAGAATTACCCAAAAAATAAAAGAATAAAACACAGCGCCGAAAAAACTTGAAAAAAGCATAAAGCTTGTTAATTCAGGATTGAATAAATTTTGGATAATTATCAAGAAAACATATATCCAGAGAACTTTTATAAATAAAGCAACTATCTGAGGAATCCTGCGAGGCTTTAATATCGCTAAAATGTCCTGACTGTCTTTGAACATTTTTCTCTAGGTGGTGAAATTAGTTAGCTCTTTTGAGTGGCACGATTATCGCAAAAATTAACGGATTAGGGAAAGAATCTTCAAGAAAAGCAGGACTACTTGATCAACCCTGTCTAAAGACAAGTTCGCTATTTGAAAGGGCTTGATACCGCATGAGGAGAACGATCGCCAAAGTGTACCCGTTCAACTTATACGCGATCGCCCTAGGGTGTGTTTTTGGGATAAAGCCACGCAATTGCTCTTGATGAATCAGCTTTGCTATTTCCTAAGCAGGTGATGCGAGGGTTCAAAGTAGCGGCAGATCGTATCCAGACTCTTATAAGCTGCTAATAGCATTTGCGATCGCCACTTAGTATGAAAATCATCATCCTAGGATTATCCATCACTTCCTCTTGGGGCAACGGACACGCCACTACCTACCGGGGACTGGTGCGCGAACTGGTAGCCAGAGGTCATGATGTCCTGTTTCTTGAACGGGATGTGCCTTGGTACGCTACCAACCGCGACCTTCCTCATCCTCCCTACGGGCGCACTAACCTATATTCCAATCTTGAGGAGCTAAAAGACAGTTTTACTCAAGATGTGCGCGAGGCAGATTTAGTCATAGTTGGCTCCTATGTGCCGGAAGGGGTGGCGGTGGGGGAATGGGTAACAGCGACTGCACGCGGCGTCACAGCGTTCTACGATATCGACACGCCAGTAACTTTGGCAAAGTTGGAACGGGGCGATACTGAATACCTATCACCCCCATTGATTTCCTGCTACAACCTCTATCTCTCCTTTACTGGCGGTGCAACGTTACATCGGCTTGAGCAGCAGTATGGCTCACCGATGGCAAGGGCGTTGTATTGTTCTGTTGACCCAACTTTGTATGCTCCAGAAGAGGGCGATCGCCTCTGGAATCTTGGTTATATGGGCACTTACAGCGACGATCGCCAACCAACCCTGAATCACTTGCTGATGGAACCCGCACACCAATGGGGAGAAGGTCGTTTTGTTGTTGCTGGCCCTCAGTATCCCAGTACCATTAAATGGTCGAGCAATATTGAGCGGATTGAACACCTACCACCCGCTGAACATCGCACCTTCTACAACGCTCAACACTTCACGCTCAACGTCACGCGGGCTGACATGATTCGGGCTGGATACTCCCCTAGTGTGCGACTATTTGAAGCGGCGGCTTGTGGGACTCCGATCATCAGTGACTATTGGGAAGGGCTAGATACCTTCTTTGAACTTGGTAAAGAAATTTTGGTGGCAGATTCCCCGGCGGATGTTTTAGGGTATTTGCGCCAAATGCCAGAAGAGGAGCGTCGTGCAATTGGCGATCGCGCCCGCAAGCGTGTCCTAGCAGAACATACATCTGCCCACCGTGCAGCGGAACTGGAGCAGTATGCGATCGCGGCAATGGCGATGAAAAGTTCACCAAAGCCCTCTTTCTCCAATCACCCAAAAGATTTGCCAAGTGCGATCGCTAATCTTGCTCCTTGGTTTCACAACCTCCACCTTCCTGACGGCACCCAGACAGCACCCGATCATTTCCTAGGGGATTTTCCCGCCTTCAAATGGCAGCAATTGGCTACTTCCCTGCCAGAAAATCTCGAAGGTTGGCGTGTCCTCGATATCGGCTGCAATGCGGGTTTCTACAGTTTTGAACTCGCCCGTCGTGGTGCCTACGTCACCGGGATTGATGTTGATCCGCACTATCTAGCACAAGCAAACTGGGCACTCTTGCAGCTTGGGCTTGAGGAACGAATTGAGTTTAAGCAGATGCAAGTCTACGATTTAGCCCACACCGAGGAAAGCTTTGACCTAATTTTGTTTATGGGCGTTTTTTACCACCTGCGTTACCCACTGTTAGGTTTAGACATCGTGGCGCAAAAGGTGAAGCGTCTTTTAGTCTTCCAAACCCTTACCCTGCCGGGAGAAGAGGTGTATGAAGATACAAGCGATCGCCCTATCCATGACCGAGAAGCATTAACTCAACCCGGTTGGCCCAAAATGGCATTTATTGAACATTCCTTTGTTGGTGACCCCACCAACTGGTGGATTGCCAATCATGCTGGGGTGGAAGCGATGTTGCGTTCTAGCGGTTTGCGGGTTATCAATCGTCCGGGGCACGAAATTTATCTATGCCAACCCGATCCGGCTAATCCTTCCTGCGTGCAAACCTGGAACGAAAAAGAATATCTCGCCGCTACGGGCAAATTATGGCACCAAGGGGGATCAGGTGATGGGGAGTAGGGATACGGCATGTCGTGCCCCACCGACTCAGCACTTTGCTATCACCTCCAATCTCAGCCTGAAGTGCTGAAGATGTTTCTCTCAGCAAACGAAAGAGAGATTATTTCTGTAGTCTCATATACGTTTATTAACCTTTTTCGGCTATTGTAACCATATTGTAACTTTAGACAATTTTCCTCAGAGTCAAAGCGGCGGCGATAGAAGAGGAATTGTGAAGTAGAGGGAGCTAATGCCGAACCAACCCCATAACTTTAGCCATATTGAGGAAGTAAACCCAGAAAGGAGATTAAAGCAGCACCATCGTTTATTTTTTTGGTTAGCGATCGCGGCGGGCTTAATATTTTTCCAAGGCTACATGATCGCCCCGCTGATCCCTCGCCTCGCCGAGGTTTTTGAGGTTTCAGACCAGGAAATTGGACTCATCGTTCCTGCCTACCTCCTCTCCTATGCCCTTGCTGCTCTCTTCTACGGGTTACTCTCAGACCGTTTTGGTCGTTGGCCAATTATCCGCGCCTCTCTATACGTCTTCATTCTCTTCACCGCACTGACAATAACAGCTCAGTCTGCCACACAACTAATCTTCTGGCGACTCTTAACGGGTTTAGGAGCCAGCGGTTTGATTCCCATGACCTTCGCCTTGACCGGAGATTTATTTCCCTTTCGAGAGCGAGGAAAACTGCTGGGTTTTGTATTTGCGGCAATGGAAGGCGGAATGGCTCTCGGTTCCGCAGGTGGGGCACTTCTCGAACCCTTTATCGGCTGGCAAATGCTGTTTATTGCCACATCAGTGGCGGCGGCATTCATTCTTTGGCGCTTGCAACGCTACAGCGCGCTATTTGATTCCCCCAAACAGCAATCTTTACCATCGATCAGAGATATTTTTGCAGGCTATAGCACCGTACTGGCAACATTTCGCGGTAAGCGGACTTATGCCTATGTCTTCCTAAACGGCATCTTCCACTCTGGAGTTTATACCTGGCTGGGACTCTACCTATCTCAACGGTATAACTTGGGAGAGATTGGCATCGGGCTAGCAATTTTCGGATATGGAGTTCCCGGTCTTATATTTAGCCCCCTGATTGGTAGAGCCGCAGACCGCTGGGGACGCCGCTGGTTAATTCCCCCAGGATTGGCTGTAGCCGCAGTAGCAGGAGCCGCTTTAAGTTTTCAAATTCCCTTATGGATGACGACAGCATCAATACTGGTTTTGTCCCTTGGCTATGACCTAACTCAGCCTTTGTTTGCAGGCATCGTAACTGATTTGGGGGACGAAGACAGCTTAGGTCAGACGATGGGGCTAAAAGTTTTTACCCTCTTTACCGGATTCGGTATTGGTAGCGTACTTTTCGGTCAAGCACTGCTTTTGGGGTTTGCCCCTGCTTTGATAATCTTTAGTCTTGTGCAACTGTTAATTGCCATTGCCGCCATCCCCTTGTTCCGTTCCGAGGCTCCACAACATAAAAAGTCTTGAAGTTGCACTAGAGAAAGATGTTTTCTCCGCTCAAGACTGGTTTCCTAGGATGTAAGAACAGGAAAACAAACGCAATGGGTAAAACAAAGCCAGCGCAGTCAGAGGTAAAACAAGTTCTTGCTGCTCTCGAAGCCAAAGGCATCAGAAAGTGGGAAATTCTCAACGCTTGGTCAGAACTAGCCTACCAACAAGGCAACTATCCCGCTGCCAACACACTAGCAACAGCGGTGGCACTAGGAAAGCCAGTGATTGAATAGTACGAGCAAGGGTTGAAATAGAAATGACAAGCAAAATAGAAGAACGAAGAGGCTTTTTAGGACGGTTGTTCCGCGTCATCAACGACGTTTTGCTCTGGCTCGTCCGCTGGATTAAGCCGCGTCGAGAGTAGGGAATAACGGGTACTGGAAGCTTACGAATTCAATTCAACTTGCTCAAGAAAATCAAAAATCAGAGCAGCTAATTCTTCCGCCCTAAAAAGACTCCACTCATGATAAACCCCCTCAATCACCCTGAGTTGAGAACCCTTTATTCCCTGGGCAATCTCTTGACCCA
Source organism: Kastovskya adunca (assembly GCF_059505785.1). Taxonomy (NCBI): domain Bacteria; kingdom Bacillati; phylum Cyanobacteriota; class Cyanophyceae; order Coleofasciculales; family Coleofasciculaceae; genus Kastovskya; species Kastovskya adunca. The sequence goes on from NZ_JCACLG010000031.1 coordinate 13,075, forward strand.
TATTAAGGGGAGTAAAAAGGTCATTTTCTCCCCATAAAACTAAACAAGGAGATTCAACGTGGGGCAAAAATGGTCTGATATCTTCGTCTAGAGAAATTTGAGCTGCTTGAATAACATTACCCGTTTGGAAAAGACTGTTGTACAGGAAAGCTTGAACAATATTAGATAAAGGCTCAGGCTTTGTCATGGGCATTTGGGCAACTATTTCAAATGACCTTCTCAGCATAACCTCCGCTAAATATCCTAAAGGGATACCTGTACTGTCTAGTACAACAACACTACTTACCAAAGAGGGCATTATAGTGGCTAAGATAATGCTGATCGCTCCTCCTAAAGAATGCCCAACTAAATGAACTTTTTTTAGGTTCAATAAATGAGCAAACTCAATCAAGCAATCAACGTAATCTTTATAAGTTGCCAGAGATTTGGTGCTAGTAGATTTGCCAAAGTTTGGTAAATCAGGAGCAATGATGTAATGATTTTTTGCTAAAGCGTTAAAAATCGATTGATAAGCAAGGGTAGAGACACTCCAGCCATGGATAAATAATATCGGGTCTGAATTTGATTTTTTGCCTCCCTCTAAATAGAAAAGGTGGGATTGACTTAGATTAATTCGCTTTTCAGTAAATTCACTCTTCACTTTTTGAGGTAACAGCTTTTAAAGGTTTATGGGGTTAAAACTATATCCCCGGAGGGAATGTTGAATAGTGTAAGTCGTGATAAAGAGCTAATACCAGTGTTGGTTATTCTGGAGTGGCATAAATTAAATGAGTTTCGCTAAGCCGACGATTACAGACGAGCAATTTGTAAAGATACGCTGTAGTACAGATAGCAGAACATCTTATTTTGAAGCAACAGGTGCGATGTATGCTCAACCGATGGATATAGATGAACCAATGCACCTGTTTGATTTCTTTGGTGTCGATATTTCACGCTGTATTCAGGATGAGTCTACCTCACGGTGGACGTTAGTCAGTCGTAAAATCACGCTTTATCTCGATCCAGAAAGCGGAGAAGTTTTGCGGAATTGGCAAAACCCTTGGACGGGGGAAACCTTAAATGTGATGCATCGCTCTTATGACTACCAGGAGTTTCTTATTCCCCCGCAGTTACCCGCTTACATCACCCCGGAAATCTCCTCAGTCTCAATTGACATCAACCTCAAACTCCCGAATCCCCTAGCCAAAAATCCTAAGTTTGCTGATTATTCTTCGGAGGAGTACATCCAATCTTCGGACTCCTACAAATTCCTGTTTCCGACAAAGATGTTGGAGGCGGAAGCCGTGAGTCCTAGTGACAATCGCTCGGTTGCACTGTCGTACTACCGCATGGGAGTGTGGGAACCCTGGATGAAAATGAAGGGCAAACCAGGCTTTCTCGTCTTGAACTATACGGGGGCTAAAACTGATGCTTTTGATGAGCTACACCCCGATATTAGAGCTTTAATTGTAGAGCGAATGCCTTTGTTCCGCGAAGCTCCTCCCCAGCAATTGGAGCGTTCAATTGCTACTAGTTGGAGCCGTTTTGAAGAGAAGTTCGATGCTTATTTGCGGGGTGAGGAGTTTCCGCTACCAGCACCGATACAGGAGGAACCTTCTCGATCATGATAAATGACTCTCCAGTGGCACTATTTTCGAGCAGTTCCCCTGATCGAGTCCAAGATTTATCGCTTAATGCTTTTTTAGAGCAGTGTTGGCGGCTCTTCTTTGTGCCAATTTCGTAGCCGGAAGGCGAGAATCAGCAACATTATGCCGAAACTGATGGCATAAGCGCCAATTACCCACAGAATCGCCAAAGCACCAGCAACGGGGCGGATTGTCAAGAGTAGACCAAATAATAGCGAAGCCACACCTGCAGCCGCTAGCAGCCACTCATTCTGTATTTCCTTCCGCAGGGCGATCGCTGCAAGAATCTCGAAGACGCCAGAGATAATTGCCCAAGCTGCGATCAGGTAGACCAAGATTACCCCGGCACGCACTGGTTGTAAGAAAACGAACACACCTATGAGGATGCCGACTAAACCTTGTAGTAGGAGTATCAACCCTTGAGCGCCTGCCCCTCGTCCTCTTAATGCCGCAATCAAGGCAAAAACCCCACCGATAATGGCAAAGGCACCGAAGAGTGCCACCAGTACTGCCAAGCTGATACCAGGCAATAGGAAAACTGCTATACCGAAGAGGATAGCGATCGCCCCCCGTAATGCCAGCGTCCACCAGTTACGAGCAAGCAGGGTTCCCATTCCCAATCTGCTTTCAGGGTTCGGTCTCATTGGTTAGAAGTAACGCATCATCAGCCCATCAATAACATTAATTACTCCGTTGGTAAAGCCAGCGGTGTTATAATCTATCGATTTTTTTAGATTTTAAACAAGTTTATACTACTTTTGTATCTGAGAACACATTTTTTGACTCCTGAGGTCATCCCTGAGAATGGCACAACTATAAATCTATTGGTAGGTAATTCAGGTAAGGGTAAATCGCTATCATTCAAAGGTTCTCTGAATATACTAATCATGAAAGATCGTCCGACTGAAGAAATTCGCGCTGTTAATTTACCTCCTGTTGCTACTGCCTATAACAACAAAGATCGTAATGCCTTTATTTTGGGACGGAATCCTCAAGCTGAACTCTGGAATGGACGTTTAGCAATGCTTGGTTTCTTGAGCTATGTACTTTGGGATTGGAAAGGTTACAGCGTACTCCGTGATGTCCTTAACCTAATGAATTAGTTCCCATAGCGAATTGCCCAACTTTTTTAAACCAACTGCAATAAATAAGCGGTTTAGTTCATTGAAATCGACTCAAGTTATTAACCTGAAATTTAAACTTCGAGCGGACTACGGGAAAATAGATCAGCCCTAGGATAAGTAGATGTATCAGTCTCAGTTAAGTTAAAAGATAGTTTCTCTCCTGCTCCGTATCAGGGCTAACCACTTACTGGCTAGCCCTTTTTTTATTCCCATAAGAGAAGTTAGGGGAGCCAAGGGGAGAAATTAAACAACATACGCTTTAATAAATATGATTGTGAATCCACTCTTCATTTTCTCGCAAAACATTCATAATGTTCGCACGGATCAAAGCTTTCAAAAGAAGTTGTTCTTCAGGGGTTCCATACAATATTTGAGTATCTTTAGGTAGTTCTTGCTGTGCTTCAAGAATTACATAGCATTGATCGGAAATTTGGTTGAGTACCGAGGAAATTAACTTTTGTCGTAATTCCTGAAAAGAGAATGCCATTTGATAAGGATACTCCGGATAATCTTCTAAGAGATCTTCAGTTTCCTTAATGACAAGCCACAAAGTTAAATTAATTATTCGAGGAAGCATTCTGAATTTTAATTTGTTTTATTTTGCTAAAAAATATACTGTTTTCTAAACTTGATGGAATTAAATTTTTTACGCTAGTTAATTTAAAAATAATGGCTTCTGACTCGCTGTTGCGTCTGCCAAAAGCCGGGGAAAGATGTTAAGTTTGCTTGTGATTATGCTTACAATTCAAGACAAAGCGTTACTTAACGCCATACGCCTGCTGGGCAGCTTCGACGGCGGTTTGGGTTTGTGACCCCCAGATACCATCTAGTGCCCCTCGATAGAATCCCTGTGCTTGCAAACGCTGTTGTAGTGAGAGAACGCTAGCGCGATCGCGCTCAGGACAGAGTTGTTGTCCATCGCTTGATTTTGAGGTGGAGGTAGGGATTGTTCCCCCAATTGCTGGGAGGGCTGTCCTGGTTTGGGAACCGATAACTCCATCCACGGGAAGCCGTCTGGCTTGCTGAAACTGTTTAACGGCGGCTTCTGTTAAGGGGCCAAATATGCCGTTAATCGGCCCTTTAAAAACGCCTGCCACTGCCAAGCTTTCCTGCACTGCACTGACTTGGGTGCCGCGATCGCCTCGCCGCAAAACATTCGTCACGGGACGCGAACCAACTGCCCTAGCTGGCTGTTGTCGTTGAGTGCTGCTAGGGGGAAGGCTAGCGGTTGCTTTCGGTGTACATTGCAAAGAAGCAAGAGTTTGTGCCCCAGCAATACCGTCAGGCGCGAGTCCCTGCTTTTGCTGAAAGCGGATCACAGCTTCTTTTGTAATCGGGCCAAAGTTTCCTGTCACCCGTGCCCGAAAGTAACCTAAATCCTGCAAACGCTGTTGTATAGCAACCACTTCAGAACCGCGATCGCCTGGTTGAACGAGTGCCATTGTCTGAGTTGCTGTACCTACAGTGCTCAAGACAAGCATTAAAGACAATAACGGCATCCCACACCGGGGAAGCTGCCAATTCCACGTCACAACCCAGTCAGCCTCTATCGGTGCCTGATTTGCCAAAGCAAGATGAAGATAAGCCAGGGTTTCCATATTTTTTACCATTTCTGACTGCACACCAGCACCAGTCTATCTTGCGTGCTATCCGCGATCAAAAACGCACTACCCGTGCATCTAGTCCCCGCGATCGCAGCAAGTAGGAACGGCTTTCAGCGAGGTTGCGGTCGTTAAACGACCCAGCATTCACGTACTGACCTCTTCTGCTAGCAGCTAGAAAGGCATCAGACACGGCTCTACGGGCTTGAAGGAGGGTGTCTTGACCTCCTGGTATCACGACGATATAGCGATTCTGTTGTGCTACCCCAGCCAGTCCTAACGCCACAAGCGTCTGGCTATCGGCAATACCATCAGGGCGCAACTCATTGGCGCTCTGAAATCGCCTGACCGCCGCCGTCGTTTGCGGGCCATAAACTCCATCAATTGTACCGGGATCGTATCCTCGCTCTCTTAAGCGTTCCTGAAGCCGCCTGACTTCAATCCCTCTATTCCCCGGTTGGAGGGTAGTAGGTCTAATAGGAGTCGGAGACGGAAGCGGAGCCGCTGCCGCGAAGCTTGGTTCTCCCGGTCTTGCAGGAGGGAAATAGGCATTGCTGTTGTAGCTTGGTACACCGCTCTGCCTAAATAAAGCTGTCTCAGTTGCTCCCTGAACGAAACCATCCGGATAAAGCCCCTGCGCTCGTTGAAATGAGGTTACTGCTGCTTGCGTTTGGGGGCCGTATACACCATCAATTGTTCCGAAAAAATAACCTAATTCCCGCAAGCGCTCTTGAACGACTGTGACATTAAATCCCCTCTCGCCTGGTCTCGCCTGCTGTGCGATCGCCTCATTTGCCCCTAAACCACTCAAGGCGATAACTACAGGTAATAAATACTTCCATGCACGCCTAGAAAGCTTTTGCTGCTCTAGCCATGCCAAAAAATTAGCCTCTTGAGAAGGCTGGCGATCGCAAAGAGGCAGGAAATCCGGATTCTCCATAGTTCTTAGAGCACACTTTTTTATCAGTCAGTCTACCCTAGAGCTTGAGACGTTGTTGATTATTCAATGAATATTGATAACCTGCTCTCTTGCTTAGCCAAAAATCGTCACAACAGTCACTCCCTTGTCTTGATTGGGGGAGATTCAGTATTCAGTGCCTAGTTGCGATCGCCCAAGCCAATAGCTTGCACTACCAAACTTCCTGGGGATTTTGTGGCAATTATCTCTAATTCTTTGCAAATCTTTAACTTGATTGCCTTTTCCTCAAGCAAAGGCTCAACTAATATCGTGTTGAGAATAGTCTCAATTTGAGGCACTCAAATCAACGACTTTGCCAAGAATGATTCAAAGAGGTAATTCTGCCAAAAAGCTATTTTTAAGGATAGCTAAATTAGTCCCGTTAGAGAAAACAGAACAGCTATCAATGCGGAAAAAGCGGTGATCCCTAGGGCGACAAAAGGGTTTTGTCCTTGACTTACGGCAAAAGATGTCACAACTCCCGCACCTAATGCTGCGATAAGAACAGATCCCAACCAATCTTTGTCTGAATTATTTTTGTACATTTTTTACTATCCACCAGTAAGGTTTGGAGTGGAGTGGGTTTCAGTTTTTAAACCGTAGCACTACTTCCGAAGTACCTCTCCTGGTAGAGAGAATTTTGAAATCAAGCTTCAATTTTAGTCAAGTTTCTTTACATAGAAATGTAAATTCCGTCAGCCGTTAAGTCGGTGCACTTAAGGAAGCCGAAGGTTGAAAATGCCACTAGGTATTAAATCCAGCGAACCGAGTAGCGATCGCCTTCCTGTGCGAGGAAAGCATCGAGTTGATGTAGAGTCAGAGGTTCTAGGAGGGGGACTGGGTAACGCCCATCGAGTTTCTTGAGATCAGTGTAGTGGCGGGCAAATGAGCCTAAATCTCCAGGGTAGGTCTGTTCATTCACCCCAACAAACTGACCGTGCTGACGGGCCCGATTGACCATAGACCGCCACTGATCAATTGAGGCAATACCGAGTGAGTTAAGACCATTGGAGAACAGGTTGGCGTAAATTTCATCGTAAGGCTGGGCAGTATCCAGATAGCGATTCAGGTGATCCAGTGAGGTTAGATCATTAAATACAGCCCAATAAGGCACTAGCCCCAGACGTAGCGCCAACCAAGGATTGAGATATGTAAACGACTCCACTAAAAGTCGGTTGGTTGGCAAACCCCGTACCTTATACCACCACCGATAAAGGTCAGCCACCAACGGACTCAAATCCTGGGGATCATTAAACACAATCCGACGAACCCGCAGACCCTGTTCATGGGCAAACTTCTCTACATCCTCCTGTAAAGATGGCTCAAAGCCCCATTCTGACTCCGGTAAATAGCCATCATGGGCAGGTGGGTTCCACTGTCGGTGCTTTGATCCGTGTCGTCTGAGAAAGTCGGCAATCTCCTGGCTGTCCTGAAAATAGTCTTTTGGGGATAAGCCACCTTTGCCACCAAACTGAAACAGATGGCGATCTGCAACCTGGGTAGATAGCCACTTGTATTGGCAATCTACCAGGAATATTGTGCCACCGGGCGCTAAATTCTGCTCCAGGAACTGCTTGTACTCTGTGCCAAGACGGGAGCGTTTCAGCCGGAAGTAAGAGACATGACCCACCTTCAATCGATCCTGATTAGGGTCGTGCATTTGGTATGCCCACAGGTCAGGATTGTTTCTGAGTAATTCTTTGGTAGGTGCTTTAGCCCACTCCAGTTCCTGTTTTGGGTCATCGAGATCCACTGAATGTCGCGCGCAAACGAGGAGAGTTTGCGGCAACCAGGGAATACCAAGTGCCGCACCCAGATGTACTGCACCACCACTAGAGGAGCCAATCAAGACGCCGGGATAGCGTCGTTTGGGATATTGGCTCACGACCCACTGAGACATTGTTTGGGCCTGCACATCGTTTAAAACGCTGGGCGAGGCAGCATTGAGCCAACCTACAGCAGTGGATATTGGCTCAATCAGTTTGCTGGGGAGATAGCTAGCCGCATTGAGGAAGGAACCTGTCAGCGATGGCGCAAACCCTCCCGCGCGCATTTCTTTGCCATGCAGGTATTTGGCTGTTGCTTGTAGTGCTGCTGTCGCTGAATCCAGACCGACGATGTAACTGGGTTTTCTCCCGGATGATGCGAGTCGTTGAGTAATTTTCTGGTAGAGAGACAATGGCATGACATCTGTGTTTCAGCGAGCTTATCGGCTGGAGCATATAGCCTTTTTAATTGCTTTATCAGGGAAACTTCGCTTCCTCCACCAAGCCTGACTGGTTGCTCAGGAATTGCCCTGTAGTAAGCAAAAATGCCTAGCTTATAAAATACTCAGCTATTTGTCAGACAAAATCATTCGGAAGGGTGATTACATGGTGGCAATTGCTCAAAGAGTGAATGTTTGGAAGCCTGTAATGAAGGCGCTGTTTAGGAGTTAAAGAACGATTTTATAAATACAGTTTCTTTTATAACGGAAGCGGTTACTCTAAGCCAGTTTTTTCCCTGCTCATAGTCGTCGTAGCGGCGCTTTCCCTAGTTTAAGATAATAACCTCACACTCTAGATAGAGAAAAGGTTAATTCCTTGAGGGGAAGAACTACAGGAATTTAGTAATTAGCTTGGTTAGAGCAAATGTCATGTCCCTCACCTTGTGACACTTGCTGCCCAAAGATTTAAAACAGAACTATGGCGTTTCTCGAACAGCTATCACTGAAGCTAAAATTCGTGCTGAGGTCGCTGTTTTTTTTGCAGTACATCCCACAGGCGTTGTTCTATTCTTATACACGCGATCGCGCTGAGCGCCGATACCTACCTGAAACCCCATCAGAGCCGTTGACGTCGCCGGGAAAGTTAGTCAAAGCAACGGCAACAGAACGAGGAGCCTACTTCTACTTTGAGCAAGCAGAACTTCAGATTGATTTTCTCACGCCTGATTTTGTCCGGGTGAATTGGTTTCCGGGTCTTCTACCCATTCCCTATGCGATCGCTTGTCAAGATTGGGATATTGTTGAAACCACATTGAAACCAACTGGTGATGACTGGATTTTAGCCAGTAATGTCTTAAAAATTACCGTTGGTGTTGATGGCAGCCTCACCTTTTTCAATCCAGATGGAAAAATTGTCAGGGAAGAATTGCCACCCCAACGACAAGGAGAACGATGGGTACATCAAGCTTGTTTACGAGCAGAAGAACATATTTATGGGTTAGGAGAACGGGCATCCTCGCTTAATTTACGTGCTGCCAAAAATGAGCAGCAAACGAGTAAAACCTACCAAATGTGGAATTATGACCCCGGAAATATTTATAAACCGGGTGTCGATCCGATGTATATCTGCATTCCCGTTTATTTGGGATTGCACGATTTAGGAAGTTACCTAATTTTTTACGAAAACACCTTTCGGGCTGAATTTACTTTTGCTGATCAAGCGATCGCTAATTTTGAAGGTGGCGCACTTCGTTACTATGTCGCCGTTGGTGAACCGCCCCAGCTTATAGAACGCTACACTCAATTAACTGGTCGTGCGCCATTACCTCCTCGGTGGGCATTAGGGTATCACCAATCGCGCTGGGGCTACCGCACCGAAAAAAATGTCCGCGAGGAAGTGCAGACATTTCAAACCCATAATTTACCGTTGAGTACGATTCATCTTGATATCGATTGTCAAGTTAATCATCGCGCCTTTACCATCGACCCGAAACGTTTTCCCCAGCTCAGAAATTTCACACAAGAACTGGCACAATCAGGCATCCAGTGCATTGCTATTAACAATCCGGGTATTAAATACAGCCGTCAGAGCAACTTATTTATAGAAGGGCAAGTCCTAGATGCTTTTTGCACCTACCCCAATGGAGAGCTAGTGATTGCACCTGTTTGGGCAGGATGCACTGTATTTCCTGACTTTACAAACCCGACGGTACGGAGTTGGTGGAATCAGCAATTTGCCTATCTGCTGAATGTCGGCATTGCTGGATTCTGGAATGATATGAGTGAACCGGCGGCGTTTGTTACTTGGGGCGATCCGACGCTTCCCAAAGTCGCGCAACATAATTTAGAAGGCAGAGGGGGCGATCATCGGGAAGCGCATAATCTGTATGGATTGCTGGAAGCTAAAGCCGCTTTTGAAGGACTTCGCCAACATCGACCTCAACAACGTCCTTTTATTGTGTCGCGATCGGGTTGGGCGGGTTTACAACGCTATGCTTGGACGTGGACTGGGGATATTGTTTCAACTTGGGAAGCCTTGCGCCAAACAATCGCCACGGTGATTGGATTAGGGTTATCGGGAATTCCCTATAGTGGGCCGGATATTGGTGGTTTTTTAGGCAATCCTTCAGGAGAACTCTATGTGCGGTGGTTTCAGATGGCAACTTTTTTTACATTTTGCCGGACGCACAGTTCTACTAGCGTTGAGCCTCGCGCCCCCTGGACGTTTGGTGAGCCTTACTTGAGCATTATTCGCCGCTTCCTGGAATTGCGCTACCAATTGATGCCTTATTTCTATACTCTGGCTTGGGAATCGGCCCAAAAGGGATACCCCCCAGTACGTCCTTTGTTTTGGTTTGACTGGAACGACCGATCGCTTTGGGATCGGGAAGAGGCATTTTATTTGGGAGAGGCGCTGTTAGTCTGCCCAATCCTCAATCAGGGGGAGCGATCGCATCCTGTATCTCTGCCAAAAGGACATTGGTATAACTTCTGGAACGACACCCTGCTTGAAGGTGGAAAGACGATGCAACTAGAAGCACCACTGGAACAGATTCCGGTGTTGGTGAGGGCAGGTAGTATTTTACCGATGGAAGACGCACAACAATTAACTCTTCACCTTTACCCACCCCTAGAGGGTGAGAGTGAAGGCTGCATTTATAGTGATGCTGGGGATGGCTACGAAGACTCTCGGCGCGATCGCTTCCGCCTCATCCGCGCTCAGCAAAGTTTAGAACTCATTTGGGAGCAAGAGGGAAACTATAACTTCCCTTATCAAGGGGTGCAATTGCAGGTGCACGGGATGTCAGTGCAACAAGCCTGGGTGGATGAGCAAGAAGTGGCAATTGAGGAACAACGATTGCCAGCCCATTCTTTTAGACGGGTGCGCTTTCGCTGTAGTTAAAAACGCAAGTACCCCAAAATTGAGGCTCAACTCTTAGTCAAGGCGTTCAATGTTACCCCCTTTGACCCAACCTTCTTGTCCCTCCTCACCGAGGCGCACTTGTTGCCATTTTTGATCATCGCTTTCTTTAAGGACGATAATTTCTTGGTTATAGGCAACCCCACCAATACGGGCAGCATCCGGCGTGGGGCCATCCCGCAAGCTTAATCCCTCTGCCCAAGTCACCCGTGCGGTGTAGCTTCCGGGGGGTAGCTGAGCCTCCGTCGGGGAAGGGCTAGGATTTGCTTGTGGTTTGGGGGTTGCTTCCGACTTGGCGTCTGAACTCTGAGCTTTAGCTACGGGTTCTGGCGGTTTTTCTTCGGCAAAAGTGGGTCGATCCGGAGGCGTCGAAAGCTTGGTAAGGAAGTAATAACCAGCCGCCGCGCCACTACCAGCGAGCAGAGTGACGCCGAGGATAAAGCCAATTAAAAACTGTATTAGACCTGACAAACTCATAGGGAGTTGTTAGTTGTGGGTTGTTGGTTGTTAGACGCGAGGCTGAAAGGCATTTTTAGCGGGGTTGAGTTGTAATCTGCAATCGCTAAATGCTACTGAAGTTGACGCTGAATGCGACTACTTAACCGACTGTCTCTAGATGCCATACGGGCTTTTCCGGCGGCTGCCCAGTCTTGGAGAAACTTGATTTGTTCTTGAGCTGTCCGTGCTAGGGGGACGATTTGGCTAGCCGCTTCCAAAACGTCGTCTGTGGTAAAGTCTCGGCTCTGGCTGAAGCCGATATGCATGGCTTCAATGAGAGTTTGCTCAATTTCTGCACCGGAAAAGTCGGGGGTCTCGTAAGCTAGCCGCTCTAAATCATAACTTTTTATGTTATGAGGACGCAGTCGAGATAAATGTAACTCAAAAATTGCTAAACGTTCTTCCTGACTGGGCAAACCCACAAAGAAAACTTCATCAAATCGCCCTTTTCGCAACATTTCTGGCGGCAGTGACTGGATATTGTTGGCGGTGGCAACGACAAAGACAGGCGATTGCTTTTCTGCTAGCCAACTAATAAAGGTGCCAAAGACACGGCTAGTGGTTCCTGAATCCCCTTTACTATCCAGTCCGGAGAAGGCTTTATCAATCTCATCAATCCAAAGAACGCAGGGTGCGAGGGCTTCTGCCAGTTGAATCATCTGCCGGGTACGAGATTCTGATTCTCCCACCAAGCCGCCAAACAAACGCCCGACATCTAGGCGCAGGAGGGGAAGATGCCAGTGGTGGGCGATCGCTTTTGCCGTTAATGACTTCCCGGTTCCCTGAATCCCCGCCAGCAGCAAGCCACGCGGATGGGGTAAACCATACTGACGTGCCCGTTCTGTAAAGGCACCTCCTCGCCGCAGGAGCCAATCTTTCAAGTTATCCAATCCGCCGATATCAGAAATTTGCTCGGTAGCCGGGTAAAACTCTAGGATTTGAGTTTGGCGAATTGACTGGCGTTTTTCTTCTAAAATTAGTTCCACATCTTCGGGTTGGATAGCACCGTGAGAGGCTATAGCCCGTGCCAACACGCGGCGAATCCGCTCTAGAGAAAGACCTTGAGCCGAACGCACCAGCTCATCTAAGACGTTATCGTTCAAGCTTTGCCCGGTGGCGCTCACTAAGCGAGCGACTTCTGTTTTAATCTCTGAGGCATGGGGCAAAGGGAACTCTAAAATTGTTAATACTTCGCTTAGGTCTGACGGAACGGAAACCTGGGGCGAAATGATCACTAGATTTTTCGGCTGAGACTTTAGACGCCGCGACAAATTTCTCAACTTGCGAGCAATCGAGATGTCTTCTAAGAAGCGGTGAAAATCTCGTAAGACAAAGATTCCCGGTGCATCGGCTGACAATTTCTCCACAAACTCTAGGGCTTGTAGGGGATTGCGGCGTCCAAACCCAGCGTCATTGAGGTTCCCCTGGTAGCCATCGACAAAATCCCAGAGATAGACAGCGCGATTTCCCAGGTTTTTAGCTGATTGGGCGATCGCGGATTCTACTCGCTCTTCTTCCAGGGTGGGAATGTAAATTAACGGATAGCGGGCACGAAGCAGCAGCTCAAACTCGTCATTGAATGTCATAGCAGTAGCTAGGGGCGATGAGGGCAGGGATTGGCAAACAACCATCTCCCCTTCTTAGTTTCCCTTAACAGCTCAAAATGAAACACATTTTAGGAAAGTTGTCGCTTTAGAGCTTCCAGGGCATCCCAACGGCGGTCAGTGTTCGTCTCTACGGCATCTTGTTCAATGGGCTGAATTCCAGGACAAGCGCGATCGCATAACTGCCGTGGGGGAATTGCCAGACACAGTTGCTCGTACAACCAGGTATCCGGTTCAAAATACCCTTGCGGATCTAGGGTTTCTACCAACTCATCTAAAGGCGTTTCCCGCTCTATTGGCCCCATATCCGGTTGATTGGCAGATTCATCTAACCACACCAGTTCGCTTGATTGCAGGGATAATCGATGATTGTATTGCTGCAGGCAGCGATGACAAGTCAAGGTCATAATAGTTTCTGCTTGTGCCGAAACTTCTAAATAATTGCCCTGATGCCTAACTTGCATTTGCCCTCGCACTGGTGTCAAAGTTTCCAGAGCGGGCAAAGGTTCATCAATGGTTATCGTCTCTATTTTCCCCGGTAGTTTGAGTAGCCGAGGGATATAAATGGCTTCCATGATGCTTAGTTCCTACTCAAAACAACACACCTAAGTGATAGCACTAAACCCATTCACTCGTTTTGTGAACGCAGGCGCACTACCAAACATCGCTCCGGCTCCTGTCCGCGACTGAGGGATTCTAAATCCTCACTCTCCTTTAAAAAGGTATGTATTTGACGCCGCTCTGCCGATGACAAAGACCGTAGTTCAAACTCATCCCCTGTTTGGCGGACTTTTTGAGCCGCGCTATCAGCAAGAGCGCGCAGTTCTGCTTGCCGCCGGACGCGGTAGCCATCGAGTTCAATGGTGTAGGAGGCTTGCTGCGCTTTTTCCTGGTTTAAGTTCAAAATCGAATTGGCAAGATACTGAAGGGCATCAAGTGCCGCCCCTTCCTTACCAATCAACTGTTGAATTTGGTCTGGTGTCAATTTAGTTTCGTCGATGATCAACCAATAGCTGGGAGGCTCGTCGTCTGAAGAAACTTCCTCTGTTGTTGCCTGCACACCCGTTGGTAAGTTAGCTAGCAGCAGTAGCTCTTCTAGCCACTGCTGACCTCGCTGCATAAGCTGATTGCTCATAACTAGCCTGATGTCTTTTTCTTAGAACGCCCAAACTTTTCTTCGGGCAGCGCTTCTCTTGCTTTGCTGTCTTTTTCGGCTTTTTCCTGCGCTTCTAGCAGTTTTTGGAGATTTTCTGGCAGGGGTTCCCGCATCAAAAAGAAGGTTTGCGCCGTCTGAAATACGTTAGCAATTGACATGTACATCAAAACTCCAGCGGGTAAGGGGAAGAACAAAAACATCCCCGAAAAGAGTACTGGAGTAATTTTATTGACGGTTGACTGCTGTTGGGTTGTGCTGGCATTTTGACCAGAAAGAATCTGGTTGACATACAAGCTCACACCAAAGAACAAAATCATCCCCACGATATCCCAATGAATGGTGCCGTCATCATCAAAGGCACCAACGTGTCCCAAAGCATTAATAAAGAGAAATCCTTTATTGGAGGCAATTCCAGGTACAGTCCCTTGCAAGGTGACTTCGCCCGGTTCTAATGCTTCGATTGTGCCATCTTCGTTGATGCGAACCCGCTCTTCACCCTTTGTAACTTTCCACTGAGGTCTCAGCTCCGCATCTGGATACTCCGCCAGCAGGGAATTGAGGGGTTTACCTTCAACCGTTTGAAATTCAACCTCTGTTTTTTCTCCCACCACTAAACGATTTCCAGCAGGTAGCAGTGCTGCAATTGGAGCATGTTTGCTGTCAGTGAAGTAGATATTTTGGGGTTTAGTGACAAATGCCTGGGGTTGAATCCGTTCGATTTGTTCATTGGGAAAGATTTGCAGGTTAACGGAATAGTTAACATCTGCAAAGGGCGATCCCCGCAATGTGGCAAACAGGGCAAAGAGCACAGGCATTTGCAACAGAACGGGTAAGCAGCCAGCTAGGGGATTGCCAAATTCCTTTTGAACGTTAAGCATTTCCTCCTGCTGTTTTGCCGGATCGTCTTTGTAGCGTTCTTTTACTTCACCCATCCGCTTTTGCATCATCGGCTGAGCGATTTTCATCCGGCGCATATTGCGAATGGAGCCAGCACTGAGAGGATAGAGCGCGAAGCGAATCACCAAAGTCAGCGCCACAATGGCGAGACCATAGCTAGGCACAATCCCGTAGAAAAAATCCAGGATTGGCAGCATGACGTTGTTAGAGAGAAACCCGATACCAAAATCCATTCGTATGAAGTAAACTCAGCTGTGTAAAGTTTTCTGAATCTAATCTATCTAATTATCTGGCTCAATGTGGGGCAGTTGCTTGTGTTGCACTTGAGCCTGGTTACACAAGCCGATTTTTTGGAATTAAAGCAGCCTTTAGAGTCACCGTTGCCAAGGCAAAGGTGACTAGCCGCAAAAAAGCCCCGGTTTTTTGGGAATTACCCCTTAATGGCATCCAGAGGTCTTTTGGTTTTGTCGGCAACTTTTTCGGCAATATAGTCATAAATTTCCCGAAAACGGGGAAGAGAGCGCAACTCTAAACGACTACCACCTCTGAGGGTGATCACAATGTCGCCCCACGCACCCAGTCCACGGGGAACTTTCACAATTTTGACGATTTCTGAATAAATAACATCAGTGCGATCGCGTCCTTGCCAGCCTCCGGTGACAGAAATCCGGCGGTCGGTAATCCGATAGCGTAGCCATAAAGCCCGGACAATCGCTCCGACTGTTAAGGGTAAACAAATGATGGTAAATCCTAACACAATATTAATAATCAGGTCGCCGATGTGCGGGCCGCCTTCATAGATTGCTTCTTCACGAATGCCCATTCAGTACCTCTGCTTCTGCCAACAACTGCTCTAATTCTCGCAAAAATTGACCATATTCGCACGAGAGTGCTGTTGGTCGTACAATGACCACCAACAGCCAACCTGGTGCCAGTCGGGGCATTAGCGCCGCAAAGATGGCACGAATCTGGCGTTTGATTCGGTTGCGGACTACCGCTTTTTTGCTGACTTTTTGGCTAATAGAGATGCCAATCTGAGAGGGGGAGGTGTAGTTTGCCTGTTTCCATCTCGTTGCCGTTGCTTGGGTTGAGGCATCCTTGGCAGCACTAGGCTCGAAGCGCTGCCGCAAAGCTCGTAAAGTCAAGTGACGTCCTGAGCAACGAATTCCCTGCTGATAGACTGCTTTGAAGTCTTGCCTGTGCTTGAGTCGATTTTGTTTTGGCAATGCCACAAAAAACTCCAATATGGGGGCTATAGAGGAGGGTTCTTTAGCCCCAGCGCGTGATAGACAGGACAATACAAAGCCCTTAAACAGCTAGGCGGCAACGTCCCTTACTTCTGCGCGATTTAATTACAAGTCGTCCGTTCTTCGTACGCATCCGGGCGCGAAACCCTGACTTTCTTTTTTGCTTGCGGCTAGTGCCGTGGAGAGTTCGTTGAGTCATGAGTGTTCACTTTAAATACAGCAATATGACTCCTTGTTTAAAGAGTCACAATCTTTAATATTAGCATCTCAACCGGGAGGAGAGCGGCTGTATTTTTTCAGGGTAGAGACGCGATCGCTCGCATCTCTACTGCTTTGCCACCTAAGTTGAGTTAACCTCTGCCAATACTAATAATCCACGTTCCTAAATAACGGGGTAGAGGCACATCCCCCGGTGTCAGAGTTTGAACGTTGAAGTAGTATGTCCCCCCAAATGGCGGGTTTTTTACATTAGAAAGCACCAATTCCACCTTATTCCCCGCCGTAATGGGTTCCTCTAAGTAAATCTGGATCAGGTTATTTTCTTGATCCCATTCCACCTCAGACAAGGGAAGCGATTTACCTTTGACACGCACCTCGATTTTATCGGTGTCAAATTTGCCATCAAAGTAATCAGGATAAGAAATGGCAAACTGAGCAACTCCCAATTCCAGCTTTTTGGCAGGAATTCTTAACCTGTAGCGATCCCAGCCATTGGGACGACCGCCGTAGTCTAATAAGTAACTCAACTGATTTTCACGGCGAACACCGCTAAATAGTGTCAGTCCATCGTTACTCTGTGCCCAGCTCGTAGCAGAAATACCAGTAAGTAAACAAGTGGTAACCGCGAGGGCACCAAACAGGCATCGCATTGAAGATTTTTTGGATGACATAACTTTGCTGCTCTTACCGTAGGGTGTTGACATTTGTTACTAAACTTTACTCTTGTTGATGCGTTCAAAGCCAAGTTCCACTGAACGCAGGATCGAGCTTGGTGACGAACAATCTCGTAAAAGGTGCCGTAGACAGGGGAAAGTCACGATTTTGCTAACTTTATAAGCGGTCAGCCAGCTAGTATTACTTGGGACTTGAGCTGAGGGTAGCGATCGCCCTTTGATTGATAAGATCAAAGCTGTCTTGAGGAAGTTAAAGATACGTAACGCGTCTTTTTCAACCTGAATCCTAGCATTTAGTATCACAAGTTACGGGAACGATTTTTTATCCGGTTAAAAAACTACAATCCCTAAGAACACGTTAAAAAACGTGGTGCCCCTCGACGAATCACATAGGATGCAAAAAGTCATTTTCAGCAGGCAATGCTTTGAACAAGTCTCAAGTTAGTTCAGCCAGTCACACCCTGATCAAACGAAAGTGCCTATTAATTGTTGTAGCAGTAGCGCACTTGTGAAGAAGCCTAAAAGCTGGTGAATGACAATCGTTAGCATTAGTTTATTGTTAACGGTAAGCAGGCTCTAGCCTATGGCAGATAGAATCAACCCTCACCACCAGGCAGCAATCACTATTGTTGACGAGTTCCATAGTGAAAATTGACCGCTAGTTCTTCTAGCTGCGGTGCGTTGCTACTATTGTTAACCACGCCGTATCAAAAGAATTGAGCATGACTCGGTTCCATCCAGATAAATTTTTCCGTCCTCACCTCAAGGAGTGTTCATGAAAATAGCAGTTCCCAAAGAAATCGAATTCGGTGAACATCGTGTTGCCCTAATTCCTGATATTGTCGCCCGTTTAGTCAAACAAGGCTTAGAAATCTGGGTAGAAAAGGGGGCTGGAGAAGCTTCATTTTTTAGTGATGCTGCCTACGAAGCCGCCGGGGCAAAAATCATCCCTGACGCCTCTACTCTCTGGACTCAAGCCAATGTATTCCTGAAAGTCGGCGTTCCCAAAGACGAAGAAATTCAGCAAATGCCGGAAGGAAGTGTTTTGCTCAGCTTGCTGAACCCCTTGGGGAAGCCAGAAACAGTACAGCAGCTAACCAACCGTAAAGTCACGGCGTTCGGTATGGAATTGATCCCGCGTACCAGCCGCGCCCAAAGTATGGATGCTTTATCCTCTCAAGCTGGCGTTGCAGGCTACAAAGCGGTGCTGATTGCCGCTGCTGCTTCACCCAAGTTTTTCCCCATGCTCACCACAGCCGCCGGAACCATCAAACCCGCGAAGGTGTTTATTATGGGAGCCGGGGTAGCTGGCTTACAGGCGATCGCTACAGCTCGTCGCCTCGGTGCGATCGTTGAAGCCTTCGATATTCGTCCCGCCGTCAAAGAAGAGGTGCAAAGCCTCGGTGCCAAGTTTATTGAAGTGAAACTCGAAGAAGAAACCGTCGCGGCTGGCGGTTATGCCAAAGAAATTTCTGAAATTTCCAAGCAGCGCACTCAGGAAGTTGTCACAGAGCATGTTAAAAGTGCCGATATCGTGATTACAACCGCTCAGGTTCCAGGCAGAAAAGCGCCCTTGCTCGTGACTGAAGAAATGGTGCAACAAATGCAACCTGGTGCAGTGATCGTAGATTTAGCGGCTGAACAAGGCGGTAACTGTGCTGGCACCGAACCAGGGAAAGATGTCATCCGTCACGGTGTCACCATTATCGGGCCGATTAATTTACCCTCTTCTATGCCCATACATGCCAGTCAGATGTATGCCAAAAACATCTCTACCTTGTTGCAATACATGGTGAAAGATCACGAGTTGCAGTTGAACTTTGAAGACGACATTATCAGCGGCACTTGCGTTACCCATGGTGGAGAAATTCGCAATCAGCGCGTCAAAGACGCTCTAGCGCAACTAAGTCCCACCGCTTAAAAATTACGCCAAATCGCTACAAACAGGTTTTTCATCATTAGTCTAGGGTTTAAACTGCAATGGCTAATGATTGCTGACTAACAACTAAGGAGTCTGTACGTTTATGACCTCAGTATTGATAGCAAGTTTGTTTGTCTTCGTTCTGGCATCCTTTGTTGGCTTTGAAATCATCAACAAAGTGCCTCCGACTCTCCATACGCCGTTGATGTCCGGAGCCAATGCTATTTCTGGCATTGCGGTGATTGGGGCGCTGCTCATTTCCAGTGCCAAAGAGTCAAATGTAACTGTGATTTTGGGCTTTATTGCCGTGGTGCTAGCCACTATCAACGTCGTTGGTGGTTTCCTGGTCACCGATCGGATGTTGCAAATGTTCAAGAAAAAAGAGGCAAATGTCTAGATTTTGAGTGGTTGGTTTTGAGAAGAAATTAAGGCATTGCTGAACAAGAGTAGGATTTGTGATTCTCAGCGCAATCCTTCGCGGCGCTCAAGGGTAAACTCTGTGGAGCGAAGAATATCGGTAGATGTTGATTTCGTCTTGCTTGGTTCAGTATGACAAGGCGACGTTTCATCCCCAAATTCAGCAACCCTGAAATTAAAACGAAAAACTACTGCAACTAGCCCCTTTTTGATTGAGTTCAGGATAGTTAAACTCACGGAACTCACAGCACGACAAGCTTTCTCTTGAGAAAGTCTGCGGCAACTTCTACGACCGAAATGCACTAATTCCCAACAACGAACAACGAAAAATTGATATGAGTGACTTTTTGCCAACAGGAATTCAGCTGTCTTATTTAGTGGCTGCTTCACTGTTCATCATCGGACTGAAAAAGCTGGGATCGCCAGCAACAGCAAGGAATGGGAATTTATTGGCAGCATGGGGAATGCTGCTGGCGGTAGTCGTAACACTACTCGATCAGCAAGTGTTGAACTATCAGATGATCTTGATAGGGATAGCAATCGGTTCCGTAATTGGGGCGATCGCTGCTCAAAAAATAGCCATGACTGCCATGCCACAGATGGTTGGCTTGCTCAACGGTCTGGGAGGTGGCGCTTCGGCTCTAGTGGCGGTGGGTGAATTTTGGCGCTTGCTCAGTTCACCAGAAACGGTGCCCCTTGATGCCACAATTACGATGATTCTTGGTGTCTTGATTGGTGGTGTCACCCTCACCGGGAGTTTTGTCGCCGTGGCGAAGTTACAAGGGCTGATTAGCGGCTCTCCTGTGACCTTTCCCTTGCAGCAACCTTTCAATGCCTTGCTGCTGATTGCTTTTCTCGGTTGCAGTGGCTATATGTTAGTGACGCCGGAAAATTCCACCGTCTTCCTGGCTATGGTAGGCATCTCTTCCCTGTTAGGGATTTTGTTTGTCCTCCCCATTGGCGGCGGTGACATGCCCGTTGTAATTTCGTTGTTGAACTCCCTATCGGGTTTAGCTGCAAGTGCGGCTGGTTTTGTGGTGATGAACAACATGCTGATCATCGCCGGAGCTTTAGTGGGTGCATCGGGCTTGATTCTCACCAACATCATGTGTAAGGGAATGAACCGCTCCCTCGCGAGTGTTTTATTTGGTGCCTTTGGTGGTGGTGGCGGTGCAACGGCTGTTGCTGGAAGCGGGGCATCAGGAACCCAAGGCGACAAGGTTGTGCGGAGCATCGGTGCTGACGAAGGTGCAATGATGCTAGGTTATGCCCGCAACGTGGTGATTGTTCCGGGCTACGGGATGGCAGTTGCTCAGGCACAACATGCGGTGCGAGAGTTGGCTGACCAGTTAGAAGGATTGGGAGTAGAGGTCAAGTTTGCCATTCACCCTGTTGCTGGTCGGATGCCGGGGCACATGAATGTACTGCTAGCAGAGGCAAACGTGCCTTATCCTCAGCTTTATGACATGGAGGATATTAATCCTCAGTTTGAGGAAACGGATGTGGCGTTAGTGATTGGGGCTAATGATGTCGTCAACCCATCCGCTCGCAGCAATTCCAGCAGCCCTATTTATGGGATGCCGATTCTGGAAGTGGACAAAGCCAAGCACGCGATCGTGATTAAGCGTGGAATGAGTACGGGCTTTGCCGGGGTCGATAATGACCTGTTCTATCAAGATAAAACAATGATGCTGTTTGGCAGCGCTAAGGACGTAGTAGCGCAGTTGGTAGCTGAGGTGAAGCAGCTCTAATTCTAGGATTGGGGAGAAAGGGTGAGTCGGTGAATGGTAGGGGCGCGGCATGCCGTACCCCTACTGAGTAGCAAAGAAAGTATGTTCGGCGAAGCCGTTGCCGGAGGCGCTTGGTGAAGTATGAAGGGTGAAGTATGAAGGGTGAAGTATGAAGGGTGAAGTATGAAGGGTGAAGGAGGTTATCAGTTTTCCTCATCGCCTCATCGCCTCATCGCCTCATCTCCTCTGCTCCCCTGCTCCCCTGCTCCCCTGCACCCCAATTCCCCTGCTCCCCTGCACCCCAATTCCCCTGCTCCCCTGCACCCCAATTCCCCACTACCCAGAGATATCAGTCGGAAAGTCAGTATGAATCGTTTCTAGCTTCATCTCAATTTTTGGTTTTAACTTCTCAAATTCTTGTTTGAGTAATTTTTTGCTGAGCTGGGGTTGAGCCGCCGAACTTAAGGTTTGACTAGTATTTGCCCACTCGGACAGCATTTTGCGTTGCATAGGAGCAATCGTTGAAGACATGACACTGATGCACTGCTGGGGTTCTGATAGGGAGAAAAATAAAATCCGGTATTTGCCGACGGCTCCCAAAAGCCGCGCCATTTTTTGACCTAAAGGCGTTTTCAAGTCTAAGTAACAAGGGAGCCAACGAGCGCCGTGTTCGCGGTTATGCAGGGCTGTAATCCACAGCATCATTGGATGAGGGGACATCAAAAATAAGAATTGATTGTAGCGGGTGCTGACAAGGCGGCTTTGAATATCTTGCTTTTTCAACATGACCCAGAGGGTCGGTAAGATTTCTTCGTTGACGCGTAGAAGATGGGGAAAAACAATTTCTGCATGGGGTTTGTCTTTTGGCCAGGAGGCTGACCGACAGATTTCATCTGCCGTGGAAATATACTTCGGTTCTCGTTCAACCGGAACAGGTAGATTTGATTTTGAAAAGGTAGCACTGCTGCGTAGACCGATTTGCCGACCTTGGTTGAGCTGCTGTTCTAAGGGTTCTAGGGCTTTTAAAACTTCAGTGGCGCTTTGTGGGCGATCCTGGGGAGCTTTCGCCAGACAACTCATCACCAAGGTTTCAAGGCTCTTGGGCAGCTTTTTCAGTGCTGGGTCAACAGATTCAAAGGTTCTTGGGGGGTTGTAGTGATGAGCTTTGTACCATCCACCAAAGGAGTGTGTTTCTGCCGTAATCGGCATCTCCCCGGTGAGCATCTCAAACATCATTATGCCCAGACTGTAAATATCAGAGCGTTTGTCTAGCTCTTTACCCTCCATTTGTTCCGGTGAACAATACGCCAATGTTCCCATAAAGGAATGGGTTTGGGCGCTGTCTTCCTGAAGCAGCTTGGCAATCCCAAAGTCTAGTATTTTGGCAAGTTCACCAAAGGAGGGGTCTTGAACAACCAGGATGTTGCTGGGTTTGATATCGCGATGAATAATTGGGCAGATGGCTCCGTCCATGACGATTCCCTTATGAGCGCACTCTAAACCCAGGGAAATTTGGCGACTGAGGCTTAAAAACCGGGGTAAAGAGAGGGCTTGGGGGCGGATAATATCGCTCAAGCCTTCTCCTTGTAGAAATTCCATGACGTAGAACGGAGTGTCGTTTTCGTCTACGCCGTAATCCCTGACTCGGACAATATGAATGCTTTTTTCGCCAAGCAAGGCGCAAATTGTGGCTTCTCGCTCAAAGCGATCGCGCATTTTTTTGTTCAGCAGCGATTGGGAGAGGAATTTAACGGCAACAATAACGCCTCCCAACAACATATCTTTAGCTTGATATACCTGACCCATAGCGCCTTTGCCCACTAAGTCCATGAGTTGGTAGCGGTTGGCGAGTAAGCGACCAGTATTGAAGTCCGTCTTCATAGTGAGGCTCCGAAAGCTTGGAGCAGTGGAGGAGTCTGCTTATCCATAGCGCGTTGGATTCAAGGGGTGAAAGCATGGGTGAGGTCAAGCGTGGTTCGAGACACATCCCCCAACTCCATAAATATAGGTATTTAACAGAGCGACTGTCGCCGCCAACTGCCGACAACGAGCCAGTTGATTGGAGTCGGTACGTAAGACGCCGAAAGAGAAGTCCCGGCACGTTGCGGTGCTGCGAGGCGTGCTAGTTCCTGTGTTAGAGAGATAGCAAGATTTGCAGCAATGTTGCTACTAAATGTTGAGAAACCGTACATATTCAAACACTAGAACTCATGCGATCAGAGCTGACGCTCTAAAGTTGCCTCCATTGTGCTGGTGAGATAGTGACCTGCCATGATGCCACTAGATAAGTAGTAAGTGTTCTCATTCAACTGATGTCGAGTTTCAAAGCCGCTGCGCCGTTGGCGATCGCCAAGTACCCAGTAGCGTTGAACAATTGATTCTGGAGTTACCCAGCCTTCACCCTCAACACGACCCAAGACACTATGCTGCAAGACAAATGTGTACTGCCGCTCTCCGACATCTAGGCGTCCTCGGTACTGAAAAGAGATATCCTCTCGTTCACTTCCGGGAAAGACAAGCTTTGTAACCATGGTGAACCAGTTCTCTCGACCCCAAGCCACTATAGTTTTGCCTTTCACGGCAATTGGCATGCCATTGCGCTCTAGCCAATTTCCCTGGAGTATCCAGCGTCCTGGCTCCAATAAAAAGGTATGACCCACAGTGCTACCTCTTGCCTGTTGTCGAACCTCGCTCCTGAGTTATCCTTTAGCACCCGCTCATGGGTAGAAATACCAATCATGATAGTTGCTTAAATGGGAATGAAAGGCTGCAAGTATGTCTAAGTATAACTAAAGTCCGATCTCTTACAGTATCGTGACTAGGCGGATTGAGGGATGGGCAGATGAACTTCCCCCAATAGCATCGCTTGTTCAGCACCCGTGACAGCCGGAAGATTGCCGGGAATACCCAACTGACGCCAATACGCCAAGACAGCAAAGGCGATCGCTTCCTTAAAATCAGCACTCACCCCAAGTTCCTGGGTTGTCAACACCGATACAGATGGCAGCCGCGCGGCTAGTCGTTGTTTTAAGTAGAGGTTGCGACTTCCCCCACCACACAACAGCACTTGCTGGGGAAGTTGGGGCAAAAAAGTCTCATAACTATGGGCAATTGACGCGACGGTGAGTTCCGTTAGAGTTGCCAGCACATCCGCCGCAGTGAGTTGGTAAGCGATCGCCTCCTGCAAGCATCGCTGCCAATACTCCACCCCAAAATACTCCCGCCCGGTTGATTTAGGAGGCAGTTGCTGAAAAAACTCATCCTGAAGCCATTGATTGAGCAACCCCTCACAGCAAGTTCCCTCGGCGGCGAGGCGTCCATCTTGGTCATAGGTTTGATTGCCGTTTGTAAAATGCTGCACAGCTAAATCTAACAAAGCGTTGCC
This sequence comes from Kastovskya adunca, assembly GCF_059505785.1. Taxonomy (NCBI): domain Bacteria; kingdom Bacillati; phylum Cyanobacteriota; class Cyanophyceae; order Coleofasciculales; family Coleofasciculaceae; genus Kastovskya; species Kastovskya adunca. The sequence goes on from NZ_JCACLG010000031.1 coordinate 37,257, forward strand.
GGGGCCTGTATCCCAACCTGTTACCTTTTGCTCCCAATTCGCCTGATTGCGAGGTGGTAGATAAGTAAGATTACCTATTCCCCCAATATTTTGGACGCAGCGAGGATGGAGGGCATCACTAAATAAATAAACATCAATCTTCGATACTAACGGCGCACCCTGTCCCCCGGCGGCAATATCCGCCACACGAAAGTTGCTCACTGTAGGGATACCAGTAAGGCTGGCAATAACTTCTCCGCGACCTAATTGCAGGCTATAGCCCAAAGCAGTCCTGAGTACTGAGTCCTGAGTGCTGAGGGAGTTTTGAGGGAAAGAAGTTGAGCGAGCTTCCTTTTTGAGGGGCGGTCGGTGATAGACGGTTTGACCGTGGGAGCCGATGAGGGCGGCGGGAGCCTGACCGAGCTGGATGGTTTGGGCAGCTTGGGCAAATTGGTAGGCGATCGCATCGTCGAGTTCTGCCAACTCTGCCATTGATAGCGACGCACCGCCACAAACCGCCAAGATTTTTTCTCGCAGAGCAACGGGATAAGGATAAGTTTCTCCCGCCAACAACTCTAGGTTTAAATCATTATCTGTGCCTGTGATTTCTACTAGAGCCGCATCAATACCATCTACAGAGGTGCCGCTGATCAAGCCCACTACACGAGTAATCATTAGTTATTTGCCATGCATCTCTGGGTTATTTACCATGACGCCTGACAAAAAGCACTTTTGTGGAAGAAATGATTCTCGGTATTAGTGGTTTCCTGCTTGCTCAGTTGAGACTGATTGCATCCTGGTTAATCAAACAAGCCATCTACTGTTTGCCGATAAGCAATCAAGGCGTAAGTGTCCTGAAACGATTTCAGTTCATCAAACAATTTGTCTGATGTTTCTGCTGCAACGATGGTTTTGACTTCAATGTTGGTGTTGTAGCCAGCAATATCTCCCATGCGTCTACCGTGACTGCCAGCGCCCCGCGCCTGAACAATCGTGTAGCCGGAGGAACCTAGTGTTTTTAGCAAGTGTACCAGGCGGTCTTGCAATACGGCTTCACAAATAATAGTAACGAGAGTGCCCTGGCTGAGGGAAGAAGACATAAAAACTCTGGGAATGGTTGTACTACCAGTATTCCATGAAGCGGTTGCGACTGTAGAGTTGACAACGAATTTAAGGAATCGGCAAGTCAACAGTAAACAAACACGCCTACCATGAATTTAAGTAAGCAACCAGACTTGCATTATGCCGGATGTGCCATTGCGCGATCGCTATCTCGAACTCATCGACCAAATTGTCACCACCACCCTCAAGGGAAACATCAGCTCCAAGGAGCAGGTGTATCAAATGTTGCTCAAAGGCGTTGAACCCGGAACTGGAGAAATCTTTGAGCGTTGCCTAGAAGAGCGCTTTACCTCTACTCAAGAGCAGATAGATAACCCCGTTAGCGAAATCAAACAGGCAAAAGCCACCCGCAGCCTCAGAGCGATCTCAACGATTCGCAGCGAGTGGGAACGCGCCCAAAAGCAAAACCAAGTCTCCGCCGCCATCAACACCGCCATTAATGCGGTCACAACAGCAGAACCCGAAGAACGTCTCTCTGCTCTACTGCGAGCCATCGACCCCAACCAACAGCAGACCCTAACTTTACAGCAGCTCAAACAGCTCTCCCAAACCCTACAACAGCAAAGTCAGCAAACTTCTGACCCAGATAGTGCTCAAGAGATTCAACAGCTCTCAGAGGGCTTGAAAGCGGGTTTAGCCTCCTGGCAGCGACTGGAAGATTATTTAGTGAGTTGGATTTACGACCAAAGCCAGGGAACGCTAGGGTTTGGGGGGCTTCCAGAACAGCGTGGCCCTTGGGGACTATGGGCAAAACAAGTGGGTAGCCCGCTCCCTCAGTCTCTGTTCCAAACCCTTGCCCGGAATCAATCCTTGAGCGAATGGGCAGAGAGCCAGCGCGGTATTGAATTGGGAGCATGGGTAGAGTTAGCCGTCGTTCTCCAGTGCCTACAACTGGCTCTAGTGAAGTGGTTCGACAAAATGGTTTATGACTCGAAGGTAGGGGCAAAACTCTCCATTTCTACCTTCATTGTCTTTGGCGTGATTTGGTCGCAGTTGGCGATCGCATTTAGTCAGGCATTAACTGGAGTGAAACGCGATCGCTTTGTTAATGGTAGTTTTCAAGTCTGTCTACAAATCTTACGGACATTTTCCCAGCGCGACTACTTCCCCCTTTATGGCGGTATATTCGCCAGCTTGGGTGGCGACTACCTGAGCGATGCCTTGAACTATCTCAACGAACCACTGCGGCGCGTAGAAGGCACCCAGGAAAAAGCCAGAATTCTCACCTTATTAGGCTATTCTTTCCGGGCGCAAGGGTTGTATGAACGGGCAGCATCTTTCCATCAGCAAGCCCTAGATATTGCTCGTGATGCTAATGACAGTCCTTGTGAAATTGCTAACCTCAATCACCTCAGCCGCCTTTGTGTTGCCCAGAAAAATTATGCCGAGGCAATTAGCTATAGCCAACGGGCGTTAATTCTTTCGCGCCAAGCCGGGAATAAGTTAGGCGAAGCCAATGCTTTGGCGAACTTGGGCTATAGCGAGGTATTTCAAGCCCAGCAGCAACAGCAAGCTGAACCGGAAGTCTACGAAAGGGCGATCAACTATCTAGAACAAGGTGTGCAATTATCAGAACGATTAGGCGATCGCCAAAGTCAATCCTTGTGCTTCAGTAGTTTAGGGCTTGCTTATGTAATTGTTGAACAACCTCAACAAGCGATCGCTTACTTAGAATCCGGCTGGCAAGCGGCTCAGATTTCTGGTGACTTGTACCTGCAAGGACTCAATCTGGCATACCTATCCCAAGCCTGCTACAGCATGGCAAACTGGCAAAAAGCTGTCTATGCAGGCGCTCTCGGTGCCTATGTTTTAGAGCAAATCAATGCCAGTGACTGGCGTAAACCCGCAGGTTTGCTAACCATCTTGCAAGGACAGCTAGGAAATGAAGCCTTTCAAAACCTGCTGGGACAAAATCGTCCAAAAATCATCGCCCTAATTGGCGTTGATGGCTATGACTACATAGGGGAACTGCTGGAAAAATATCGGAGTTCCTTAGATTGATTAGTGCCGCTTGCAAAATTTAGAAATTGCTCCTAAGGGAATTTAAGGAGCCGCACTCGACGCCAAGAATGACGAAATAAATAATGACGAATGACAATCCCCGCCAATTGGCATTTCTCGCCCTTCGAGACGTGCAACAACGGGGGGCTTTTACTGATATTGCCCTCGATCGCGTCCTGCAAACGGCTCAATTGAGCAGTATGGATCGGGGATTGGTGACAGAGTTAGTTTATGGGTGTGTGAGAAGACAGCGATCGCTTGACGCCTTGATCGATCAGTTAGGAAAAAAGAAAGCTCACCAGCAACACCCTAACTTGCGTACCATTCTCCATATCGGCCTTTACCAACTGCGTTACCAAGAGCGCATTCCCCCCTCAGCCGCCGTTAACACCTCTGTCCAGCTAGCAAAGGACAATGGCTTTTCCAAGCTTAGTGGTGTCGTTAACGCTTTACTACGTCAATATTTGCGGTTAACAGAAGCCAAAAAGCAAGCGGCAATAGGCAAAACGGAGGAGACAGAATTAATTCAACCTTCATCCTTAATACTTCATACTTTAATTGACCCTCTCCAGTTACCAGAAAACCCAGCCGAACGCTTAGGGGTGTTGCACAGTTTTCCCGACTGGATTGTAAAAAATTGGATTGAAGAGATTGGTTTAGAAGAAACCGAACAGCTTTGTCAGTGGCTAAACCAGCCGCCAACGATTGACCTGCGGATTAATCCCTTACAGACAACCCTTGAGGAAGTCGAAGCCGCACTCTTTGCCACGAATATCTCAGTGAGCCGCGTACCACAGTTGCCCCAAGCCTTAAGGTTAGCGGGCGGCAGCGGTAACATTCAACAGCTAGCAGGGTTTAATCAAGGGTGGTGGACGATTCAAGACAGTAGTGCCCAGTTAGTCAGCCATCTCCTCGACCCTCAACCCGATGAGGTCGTTATTGATGCTTGTGCGGCACCGGGGGGAAAGACAACCCATATTGCTGAATTAATAGAAGATCGGGGGACAATTTGGGCGTGCGATCGCGTGGCTTCGCGACTGAAAAAACTCAGCGCCAACGTTCAACGGCTGAAACTAAAGTCTATTGAGATTTGTGTAGGCGATAGCCGTGAGTTCTCTCAGTTTACTAATACAGCCGATCGCGTCTTACTTGATGCCCCCTGTTCTGGCTTAGGAACGTTGCATCGGCGTCCTGATATCCGTTGGCGGCAAACTCCCGCAGCGGTATGCGAACTTTCACAGTTGCAAGGGGAACTCTTAGAACAGGTAGCCCAGTGGGTCAAGCCGGAGGGTATTCTCGTTTATGCCACCTGTACCCTGCATCCGCAGGAGAATGAAGGTGTCATTCAACCCTTTTTGGAGCGTCATCCTCTCTGGCAAATTGAACCGCCACTACCTGATTCACCGTTGGCTGATTTTGCTACTCCTCCGGGTTGGCTGAAAGTTTGGCCTCACCGGAAACAGATGGACGGCTTTTTCATGGTGCGGTTGAGGCAACGGAGTAGTTAGACACTAACCACTATTGAAGGGAACTGTTTCGATCGATCAAAGAATTAATTTGAGGAAAACACAATGGTTGCAGATTCCAGTGTTAAACAACTCGTCAAGATTTTGATTGGTGCTGCCTGGATTGATGGCAAAATTCAGCCAGAGGAACGGCAACACTTGCAACGAGTTGCCAAGGAACATGGCGTTGCGGATGATCCACAAATTCAGCCGTTGTTGCACGAACTCAGAGCCGTGCAACCAACAGAGTTTTACAAGTGGGTACAAGCTTATCTCGGCGATCGCCCCAATTCTGAAGATTATCAACGCTTAATCGAAGCGATCAGCGCTCTGATCTACAGTGATGGAGACGTTGCCACAGAGGAAGCCAAGCTTCTGACTCGCTTGCAACAACTTGACCCGGCAGAAACGCCTAAGTCAAGTAGTAATGGTGTCCTCAAAGCTATCCAAAAACTTTACCGCCGTTGGCTGAACCAGCAAGCCTAAGTTTTTCCGTGCAAAAGAGCAAGTTTTGGCAAGATTTACGACATTAAGTCAGTAGATTTCCTGTTTATTCCGATAGACACCTTGACAAAAAACAATTTGCTCTAACTAGGCAACTATTTGAATCTGGTCAGCGTCTTGGATGGTTAGGTCAGGTACATGCTTTACAGCTTCAATGACCCGAGTTCAGCCTTTTGTAGCTAAAATTAGCCCGAATCACAGGCTAGCAAGTTACAGGAACATCTGACGCCGTCTCAGGTCTTATTGCTTAACGAAACGATTTTCTTGGAGAACGCCCAAATGTCTAAATTCAACCGCTTGCAGTCTACTACTGCCCTCTTCCTCACCCTCGGTTTATTGGGGGGAACAGTAACACCGATTGTGACTTCCATGGTCGCCCCTGCCCCGGTTTTTGCCCAAACCACAACATTTAGCGATGTTTCCTCCAGTTACTGGGCAAGTCAGTTTATTTCCGAACTATCGCAGCGAGACATCATCGCTGGATTTCCCGATGGCACCTTCCGCCCGAACGCCCCAGTAACTCGCGCTCAGTTCGCCGCTATGTTGCGGAAAGCGAACCAACAGTTCAACAAGCAAGCTATTCGTAACCCCATCAACTTTGTAGATGTCCGCTCTAATTACTGGGCAGCTTCTGCAATTCAGGAAGCTTACACGACCGGATTTTTGGCAGGCTATCCCGGTAATGTCTTTAACCCTGAACAAAACATTCCTCGCGAACAAGTCTTAGTCTCTCTGGCAAATGGTCTGAACTATACTGCCAGCACTGCTACAGAAGCCACTCTCGCTTACTACAACGACGCTAGCAGGATTTCTAACTTCGCTCGCGCTCCCATTGCTGCTGCAACCGAAGAGCGTTTGGTGGTCAACTATCCTACGGTTAAGTCCCTTAATCCCCTGCAGGTTGCAACCAGAGCTGATGTAGCCGCCTTCATCTACCAAGCCTTGGTAGCAGAAGGAGCAGCGCAAACGATCGCCTCTCAGTACATCGTCTCGCCTACACCCGTCGCTCAGGACTTCCGCATTCCTTCCGGAACCACTCTTCCCGTACGCTACGAGCAAGAAAGGATTCTGGTGACTCAGAATGAAACCGTACCCCTAACTCTGACTGTTGCGGCAAACATCACCACCGCCGATGGTAGAGTCTTGATTCCCGTGAATTCTCAAGTTGTAGGAGAACTGCGCCCAGCCAGCAACGGCACTCAGTTTGTTGCTCAGGAACTAGTACTGACGAATGGTCAGCGGATATCTCTTGATGCCAACTCTGAGGTCATTACGGAAACCGAAACAGTGCGTAAGGGTACTAATGTTAGCTCCTTGATCAGAAATGCTGCCATCGGTACCGCTGCCGCCGCTGCTATCTCCGCCGTCACAGGCGACGATGCGATCGCCACTGAGGAACTCTTACTTGGTGCAGGTGCAGGTGCAATAGTCACCTTGATTCGACAATTCCTAGGTCGTAACAGTGTTGACTTGCTCGTTGTTGAACCAGATACTGATTTGGATCTGACCTTGGAAGAAGACCTAGTAATCAGCGCTAGGTAATACCAAATCTATGAAATGTCCGCTGCAACGACTTCTATTGCTCCCCCCGCCAATTCGGGGGGTCGGGGGTCAGCTCTGTAGCCTACAAAAATAGAAATGGTATAAGCACTTTCCCTTAAGGGATTAATCTAAAAATGAGTAGGGTAACGGGAAGTCCGTGCCCTATTTTTTTGCTGGAACAATCTTGAAAGTAGGCTGGGGAGCGGGGGTGCTGGGGTGCTGGGGAGAAGCTGATAACCTATTCATACTCCATACTTTCTTCCTTACTTTAGGACTCAGAATTCACCGACTCCGTCTTCATCCTTTCTCCCCTACTCAGGACTCAGGACTCAGGACTCAGGACTCAGGACTCAAGAGACTCAGGACTCAGAACTCAGGACTCAGGACTCAGGACTCAGGACTCAGGACTCAGCACTCACTAACGGTAGCCAGACAATAAATGTCGTTCCTGAACTGGGAAATTCTTGCATTTCCTCATCCATCCAACTGGCATTGGCGGGGCTAAAGACTTCAATTTCTCCATGCATTTGTTCCACTAATTCTTGGGCGATCGCTAACCCCAAACCACTACCGGGAATGTCCCCTGCGGCTTGAACGCCTCGATAATGCCGCTCAAATAAGTGTTCCAAATCTTGCGGTGGAATGCCAGAACCTGTATCGCTAATCGCGATCGCCTGATACATTTCCTGGGGGGAGTGTTGCTGCACATCGACCTCTATATAAACGCGTCCCCCCGCTGGCGTATACTTCAGCGCATTGTCAATCAGGTTACTCAACACTTCCCGCAAGGCTCTAGGATTAGCGTAGACTGGCGGCAAATTTGAGGGAATTTGGGCGTGTAACTCTAAATTCCGTTCTTGGGCGATCGCTTGTGCCGAGATTAACATCGGCGACAAAACCTCAATGACAAAAAAGGATTCTAAGGAGAAAATGTTTCCCGGAAGAAGGGAATAGGAGGCAGGTACAGAAACCTCTTCTGGGATCGGAGCGGCTGTCAACGTTAACGGCTCAAGTTCCGCTTCCGTCATATCTAAACACTGATCAAACTGTTGCAGCAACTCTTGCAGGCGCTCGCTTTCCCGCACGATACTATTTGCCACTTCAGAATTTTTATCCCCTGGTAACAGTCGCTTCAGTAGTAGTTTGCCAAATGTCCGTACCGCCGTCAGAGGATTGCGAAATTGATGGAGTAAGTCGTCTAAGCGATCGCGCTGTTGGGCTTGCAGTCGCTGCTGCTGACTCACCTTTTCCTCTAACCAAGCACGACGCCGATCCATCAAACAAGCGACCGTCAGTGTCCTGGCAATCCCCTCAATTTGCCCTTTTTCGTTACTAGTCCAAGGTCGATCTTTCCGACTCGTCACCAGCAATCCAACCACTACGTCTTCATGGATTAAGGGCAAAATGATTTGGCGTTGCTGCTGCAAAGAACTTTCTTGCCAACTTGCAGTAGTTGAACCTTGAGGGAAATTTTGATTCCTGCCAAACGCCTCAGGTAGCAGCAGTGGTGTTGAAGGCAAACTTGCCATAGACTCCGCCTGTTCAATCTGCTCCGGCAGTGCTAAGGTGTTTTCTTTATATGCCTCCGGCACGTCAGGATAAACCACTATGGGAACTAGCTTTGTTTCTGCTCCCTCGACCAATTCTTCTGTCAAATACACAGCACTCAGCGCGGCTCCTAAGCCTTGAGTCAATATTGACACCTGCGATTGGCATAGGGTGACAAATTCTGAACTAGCAGGAATAAACATGCGGTGAGGGTAAGGGTTGTCAATCTAACGGCGCGATCGCGCTTACCTTAAGTAGCGGCTCTTTTCTATAATGCAGAACCGCAGAAGAAACTAGCTACTCCTCTAGAAAATAGGGAGAAAGAATCAAGGGTGAAAGATGCAACGCCTGATAGGGGGCTGTCTTTTATTAAGTTTCGTTAAAGAAAATCTCCGGTTTCCGATAAATTTCTTAGCCAGAACCTTCTCAAAACTTCTTTACCCCAACTGTTGAGGCGATCTCCCGATTTGTATCTTTCTATAAACAGATGTTGATATTTTGAACTCTACCAGATATACTTGCGACGGCTTTTGTAACCGACATTACAACTGTCAGCAGAAAGAGGAGGTAAAGAGGTTGGCAAGAAGACGCAAACGCAAAAGTCGCCGTCGTCAGGAAGGACGTAAAATTCTGGAGCACGTGCCTCAGTATAATATCGAAAGTGGCGAAGATAAACCAGTCACAGCAGCAAGGAAATACATTCAAGCAACAGGTATCGCTCCTCCTGCTTTGCTGTTAGTGAAACGGAACGAACACACGACAGACCGCTACTTCTGGGCAGAAAAAGGGCTATTTGGTGCCCAATATGTTGAGGAGAATCATTTTCTGTTTCCTAGCTTGAGGCTGTTTGAATCTCCACTAGAAACGGCGACAGTTGCGGTTCCAGTCCGCTAAAAAAGTCACCAGTTACTACAAAAAAAAGGTGATTTGATACTTAACCCTGCTACAGTGCCAAGGCTTTAGCGGGGTTAATGTCATTAATTAGGATTAAAAAAACCTCCCGATGCAGATCCTGGTGAGGGTTTTAGGGATAAGGCGCGTTGCAACTCCAAAAGCTCATCCCGATGAGCAGTCACCGTAACGATGCTTTGGATACCTGTTTTCTCATTGGTAATCTCTTCTACCTGGAGGAAAACTTGCTCTGGACGTTCTGCTTTTTTCCAGTAATAGACGCCAGCTAAGGGCGCAAGCAGTACCAGTCCGAGAAAAGCATTGGAGAAAGCTGGGTAGAGTTGAGACAGAACCAGTGATAGACAAAGGGTGCCACAGATAGCCAGAACAGTTAGGAGAGTTGCCAAAAATAAGCTAGGACGAACAATCCCCTGAAAAGTGACTTGATGCTGTTCAGCATCGACTGTTGCCACTTTGTAGGATCGTGCTTGCATATATTGCCCCAACTGAGTCAGCAGCGAGTCTTCGGAGGTGGCGGCGACTAGTTTAACTTGTTGTGTACGGTCTTTAACAGAAGCACGAATAAAGAAAAATAGACCAATGGCTAACAGTAGCGTCAGCAGAAACGTTGAAGAAAGAACGGGGGTACTCACAGGCTTTTATCGGAAACCAGGCATTAGCAGGCAATTAACAGCGATTAACATTGTAGCTGGAGGAGGAACTGGGAAAGCGGGTGCACCCCAAACTGGGGAGAGAAAAGCTGGTAGCGACTAGTTAAAGTGGCGCTTCGCCATAAACAGATCTTTAATTAATTACCTCTTGTAATGTATTGACACCAAAATTCTGCAAGTTCCTGCGCTTGCGGCTGCCACTCCGGGCTGATTTGATACATACGGCGTGGGCGTCCTCGTCCTTCGACTTTTTTCCAGTACCCAACGATGATTCCTTCGTCTTCAAGAAACTTGAGAGCGCTGTAGAGGACGGTATCCGAGAGCCGATAGCTAGGATAGTCCTGTTCAAGTTGCTCAATGAGTTCGGTTCCGTAGGATTCTCGCTGCAACAGGATAAAAATTATATAACAAACAGCGACTTCCTTATTGAGATAGTTGGGCGGAGGGTCTCGAAAAAACTGATAAATATCCTCAAGCTTCATCTGTATAACCCGCAGAGTATCCCAGTCAACCGGATTTGAGGGGAAAAGACTTTTTTTCACTAACATGGCTTTCGATGACCCTGGAAACTCATACTGAAACAGCGTACTGTCATTCAGAGCAAGGACAACAGACAGGTTACCCTACTCATAAATAGAAAGAATTCACGCCTAATTAATCAATTACGGGATGCTTCGCGGAATTTCCGCAATAACTCGGCTAAATATAACAATTAATTTTAATGATGTCGCTTATTCTTCTTTCACCAAAGAGAAGATACTTCCCTAAAATTAAGCTCTAGGAAAGGAGAGGAGAAAGCAAGATTGCTTACTTAAAAATTTGTCGCCAACTATCCTCTATCGACCTCTGTGCGTTGAGTGGGGATAGCTTGCACAACGAATTCTGAATTTGCCTGCCAGACTTCCTGTGTAATTTTGCCAGTGGCATCAACATGGACTTGATAGGACACCCAGAGAAACACAGTGCTTCCTCGGTCGGACTTGGCGGTGATCTTAAATTCTGCTGCTACGAGGCGATTGCGTCTTTCTTTGGCAACAACTTTAAAGTCTTCAATTGTGTACTGTGAAAAAAATTGCTCCCAGGCAGCACTGATTGATTGACCTTGATAAGTTTCAGCCACAAGACCGTGGGATTGATTGAGAATAGCGTCTTCGCGATAACCTGTAGATAAGCGTTCTGTATCTTCAGTGGCGATCGCTTCCCAGTGATTTTGAGCCACATCCAGGGGATTTCTCGCCACGTCTCGTTTATAAAGATTCAAGCTGCACACTAAGGCGATGGCGCAGGTTGCAGAGGTGAGATGCTTCCTGAATGTCGCTCCCATATATCGGTACCGTGCTACCTTGAGAAACTTTTGGAAAAGAGCTGCCTTATTAGGATAATGACAAATAGCGTCAGCAGAAAGTTCTCCAATTTCGCCCTTTTTAACAAAATTTTTGTAGGAAACGCGATCGCTCAAGTACAGTTACGAAACTGGCACTCACGATCAGGGGCGACCAGTGAGAAAATGGAACTAACCTAGGTCTTGATTTGTAACGGCCAACGTCAATGCGCGATCAGTTTACTTCCTCTTCCATCCCCCCAGGACTCCAGCGCTTTGCTCTCCGGCTCCGTCTAGGCGGTTTGATTGCCTTTTGGGTGCAATTAGTACTAGCCGTGGTTTCCACCGTCATCTTGCTTGTGTACGTGGTTTTTAGTAACAATCCTGGTAGAGCAGGTGGTACAGGTACTGGGCTGGGAATATTTTTTGCGATTTGTGGGCTAGTGACACTAGGTGTCGGGACTTATTGGGCATTCCGTTACGTCCGTATGGCGAAGGCTCTGCTAGAGCCTAATAACTCTAGGCGTCCAAGTAAAGCAGAAACAATTCAAGCGCTGCAGACCGGAGTAGCGATCAACTTAGCTGGAATGCTACTGACTTTGGTCGGAGCGCAAGCGATCATTGGTAGTACCTTGGGAAGGTCTTTGTCTCAACAGCCTGGTTTAATCGTCCGGGGTCAGATTATTGAGCCAATAGATTTGTTTGTTGTACAAGCCAACACAAACACGATTTTTGCTCACTTTGCAGGACTAGTTGCTGCTCTTTGGCTATTGAGTCGGATTAATAAGGGCTGAGTGTGAAGGATGAAGTATGAAGGATGAAGTGTGAAGGCTTCGGCCGTGAGCTCAGCCGAACGGGTGAAGTATGAAATAGGCGATTGGAGTAATGGCTAATCGTCGTCAATTATTCT
>NZ_JCACLG010000032.1:0-20408 GCF_059505785.1 Kastovskya adunca
ACAACTGTGACTTTCTTCAACTCCGCTTGATTGTAAAAAACCTACACCTGTGAGCGCTCCCCTGCTCCCCCGCTCCCCCGCTCCCCTCTAACGCTGGCATTGGGCGCAGTAGTGCGAGGAACGCCCTGCTAACTTTGTACGCTTAATCGTGGTGCCGCAGACGCGACAAGGTTCTCCGTCACGCCCATACACCCAGGCAACACCACCATAATTGCCGTTAACGCCTAACACGCTCAAAAAGTCGCTGAAGGTTGTTCCACCTGCCTCTATGCTGGCTTGCAAGACTTGGATTATGGCGTTACGGATGCGGGCAAGTTGCTCGGCATTCAACGTCGCACACAGCGTCTCTGGGCGGATACCGCTAAGAAACAAAGCTTCATCGGCATAGATATTTCCTACACCTGCAACGAGGGACTGATCTAGGAGTGCCGTTTTAATCGGACGCCGCCGATTTTGCAGCTTGCTAGTCAGGTACTCAACAGAAAATTCGTCCCCAAAGGGTTCTGTCCCCAATTTCTGGAGTCCGGTAATCACCGTTTCTGGAGCAACGTTGGGGGGAACCCACCACATTTGACCAAAGGTTCGCTGGTCAACAAAGCGCAATTCGTGATTCCCTGCAAAAAATAGCCGCACTCGTGTGTGCTTCTGTAATGGCTTGTCCGTAGTCAACCACAGCAATTGTCCCGTCATGCGGAGGTGGACGCCTAACCAACCAGCAGGGGAGTGGAGTGAGTCGTTTTGAGGAGTAGGTGAGACGTCAGCGCCTTCGTTTTTAGCTGTTGTTGTTTTGCAGAGTTCTGCTAGGAGGTATTTACCACGCCGATGCCATTTAGCGATCGCTACTCCTTGGAGTCCCGCTAAAAAGTCATCCACAGAAACGGGGTGGGCGATGGTGCGAGCTAGCAACACATCTCCACCCCGGACTTGTTGAAGTCGGGTTACTTGATTAAGACCCCGACATACTGTTTCTACTTCCGGCAATTCGGGCACGGCTTAACGTGCTTCCGTCCCCTGGTTGGGGTCGCCGGCTACAGCGTCACTACCTTGTGGTTTGTCTTGTGAGGCTTCGTCTCCAGAAGACGGCTTGGCGTTGCCAGTAGGAGTACCGCTGCCAGTTTGGCGCATACCCGCTTCGAGCTTGGTTTGCTTGCCACCGGAAGGTGCAGGCGTCGATTTCTTACTTTTCTTCGATGGGGCTTCAATTTCTAACACTTCGTCCACGCCGAAGTTATTGGTATTGACGCCAGCGTAGTTAACTCTCTCGAAACGGACAATTACGGGGTACAAGATGCCGCTCTGGTCAACCGTTGCGACGGTGCCGACATCCTGATACCAGTAAGATTCTTTTCTGAGTACACGAACTTTAGAACCACGTTCAACCATAAGAGTTTTTCCCTTGCGTTCTAGCTTTAAAGCGTACTACACCGACTCAGGTACTCTGTTAGACTGATACTTTAATTTTTATTGCGACTCCTGCCAACTCACTTGGACAAATTGGGATGGACGTCCCCAAATATCCGATGCTGTGGTGATTTGGGCGATCGCCAAGTTAAACGGAATTGCTGTTGTCAGGTAACGTTGGGCGAGGCTTCCTACATCCGGCGTCAGTTGCGTTGCCATCGCCGCCGCCAATCCCAAACCCAAAACCTGCTCAATCGGCCCGCGTGGCAGCAGCAGATGGGTTCCCAGTGCTAATCCTGCCGTCAAAAACATGCCCGCCGATAAATTTGTCCCGCAGCGAGGGTGTACAGCCAGATCCCATTCCCCATCCACAAGGCGCTGTAAGGCGATACGAACGGCTCGTCGCAAGTTTAAAGGATCTACCTGTCCGTACAGGTAAAATCCTTGGTCTGTGGATAAGCCTCCCAAGGTGTCATTGTCCATCTGACGAGCAGTGGTGGCAGATTCGGCACCCTCCATTTCACTGAGTACCCAGACTGTGGCGTGTTCCAAAGCATGAACCTGACGCAACATCAGAATTTCTTTCAATCCGGGGAAGTTGAGCTGTCTGAGTAAGTCAGTATCCTGTGTGGGTTGCGGTACGGGAAACGGAAAGTCCCACCAGTTGTTGGTGGGGGCAGCAGCGGCATTAGTCATGGCAGCACTACTCCAAAGGCTGATTGGTTAATTTAAGCTTGTTTCCACTTTAACGCTCCCCTTGCTGGAGTGTTATAAAACTTGGTGAATGGCTGTAGTTGTTGCTCAGGCTTTCTATTATTAACCAAAACATTCTGCTGTAAAGCGTCTGATTATCCATAATTTTTTGGATATATGAGTTGTAAAACCAATGTTGTTATTAACTAGTACTTTGTCAAAGTTAGTAATAATTTTAAGAGTAGACTAGGTTAATTTAAGTTTTCTATTTTACTAGTAAAAGCACTGAAATTCGGCACTCGTCGTATTTGCGACAGCGTATAACTGTATTGGTTTTACTGTAAGGCTATATTATTTATTTAAAAAAATTTGTTGTGTTGTAATACACCATATTAAATGATTAGATGCATCATTATAGATAACTGAATAGTAGAAAAAAATTGCAATTTCAGTTTTCGAATTAGGCAGACAAGAGAAAAAACCAGGAAAATTGCAAAATGGCTCAAGCTTCTGCAAACAGCAAGCCCTATAACTATTTATTACAATTAAAACTTTTGCCTGTGCTGGCTTTCGCCGCTCTTTTTGATGTTCATTCCCTCACTACCACTCGACAAATCAATGCCGCAGTGGTCAACATTAGCGGTCGCCAACGGATGCTTTCCCAACAAACAGCACTACTTAGCCTGCGGATGGTATGTACGCCCTTCAAAAGTGAGCGGGAAGACTTGCACTCCAAGTTGCTCCAATCGATTGACTTGATGGAAGAGTCTCACGATGGCTTAATATACGGGGACCCAAAACTGAACCTACCAGGGCAACCCTCGCTAACCCTCCGGGCAATTTACTTTCAGCCTCCCCTGAATTTAGATCAGCAGATTCGCCGCTACATCGCAGCAGTTCGTGCCTTGTTGCGGGCAGAAAATACTCAGCTAACACAAGATAATCCTCACCTTAGTTATATTCTGACGGCGGCGGCTACTAACTTGCTGGCGGCTTTGGATGCAGCGGTGAGTCAGTATCAAGAGGAGAGCGATCTCGAACAGTTTTCCGTCGATTTTCAACAAGCAGAACTTTATCAGCAAAGTTGTGATGCTGCTGCCATTGCTCAATCGCAAGCCGAGAAACTAGAAAAAGCACTGGACGACTTAAAAAACACGCAAGCACAACTGATTCAGACAGAAAAAATGTCTAGTCTGGGTCAACTGGTTGCTGGAGTGGCTCATGAAATTAATAACCCGATTGGCTTTATTTCTGGAAACCTGATTCACACCGACAAATACACCCAAGATCTGCTTACTCTTATCCGTCTTTACCAGGAACATTACCCCCATCCAGTCCCCGAAATTCGAGCTACGACAGAAGACATTGATTGGGAATTTTTGCAGGAAGATATGTCGAAGATGCTGTCTTCGATGAAGTCAGGGGCTGACCGTATCAGTCAGATTGTTCTATCTCTTCGTAACTTCTCTCGCCTAGATGAAGCAGAAAATAAGTTTGTGAATATTCACGAAGGGATCGACAGCACACTACTGATTTTGCAGCATCGCTTGAAGGGGGGTGCAGACCAGCCGAACATTGAGGTGGTGAAAGAGTATGGCAATCTACCGCTGGTGGAATGCTACTCTGGGCAACTCAATCAGGTTTTTATGCATATTCTCACTAATGCTATTGATGCCCTAGAGGAGGCGGCTAGTTGCGAGAAAGCAACAGACAAAGTTCTCAGGATTAGGATTCGCACTACCTTGATCAATCCACAGCGGGTGCAGATTGCGATCGCCGACAATGGTCTAGAGATGGACGAAGCAGTACACTCAAGGTTATTTGAGCCGTTCTTCACCACCAAGCCTGCTGGTAAAGGCACAGGCTTAGGTCTATCTATCAGTTATCAGATTGTCGTAGAAAAGCATGGCGGCTCGTTGCGGTGTGAGTTATTGCCAGGAGAGGGTGCAGAGTTCCAGATTGAGATTCCCACCCAACAAAGCGATCGCAGTGCAAGCTGAAGCCGTTATTGAGGCGACGATAAGATACTCCATCAGCGCCAAGAGCGATCGCTCTCAACGGCTAAGAGCATCTCTGGCTTTATCTCCTGCCACAAATACCACACTATGATTCTTTCCTTTTTTTTAATATAAAAAAGTCACTAAACGCAACATCTTTTAACACTCTCAGCAATGCCTACCCTAGTATTTGTGAGATTTATAGAAATAGCGGCTGCTTTTAATGATAACAAGCAGTAATTATTGAGATTTCTGTATATTTCTTAACAGTTTCACCGTAAGATCGCGGTTGTCTATTTATGGCAGTCTACCGAAATTGGAAACAGACTAAGTCATAAAAGTGAGTGACTAAGAAAATGTTTCCATCTAGCAATCAAGGTCAGCCAAATCAAGCAACCTCAAAAAATAACCCGCGCCAGAGCCTGACTTCAGCATTTCAGTCCTTATTCCCAAGATACCGTCATCTTCCAGTCTGGTTAACCTTAGGCACAGGTATTAGCTTATCGGTTTTAGCAGCCGCAGTTGTGTGGAATGGGGAAAATAAAGCAGTACAAATCAAATTTCAGGAACAGACTGATACCCTGGCTGCCGCATTGGAAGATAATGTCAACGAAAATTTAGAAATCCTGCTATCAATTCAAGGTCTTTATGCCGCATCCGATCAAGTTAAGCGTCAAGATTTTAAGAATTTTGTGCAACCATTCTTGGCACGAGACCCGGCAATTCAGGCATTTAATTGGATAGAGCGAGTATCGGCTAGCCAACGACAAGCTTACGAGCAATCGGTTCGAGCCGAAGGTTTTCCCGATTTTCAAATTTACGATCGTGATGCTAATAAACAGCCGATCACAGCCGAACAGCGGCAGGAATATTTTCCCGTTGGCTACAGAGAAGGACAACAAGAAGATCGGAAAGTTTTAGGTTTTGATGTTGCCTCTAATCTTCCTAGAAAAGCTGCTTTAGAAAAGTCCCGCGACACCGGTAAGATCGTAGCGTCAGGGCGAATTACTTTAGTAAGTAATAATCAAACAGGGTTACAGGTCTTCCTCCCCGTTTTTCGCCCCAATTCTGCTCAAGATACCTTGCAAGCTCGTCGCAAAAATTCACAAGGTTTTGTTGCCGGAGTTTTTCAGCTAACTCGCGTTATTGAGTCTTCCATTAAGGAATTGAAATTAAACCGCCTCAACTTTTATCTCTACGACAACTCCGCTGCTGACAACGAACGCTTTCTGGTTCGTTATGACTCCGAAACAAAGCAGTTGATTGATTCTCTCAATAGCGAGCCGCCAGAGAAAGTGACAGTCAGCAGGCAATTTTGTCAGGAGCTAGCGGCTTGTACCCGTACCTTTAATATTGCCGACCGTCAATGGATGTTAGTTGTCTCGCCAGACCCTAATTATATTAACTTTGAAACTCATCAAGGCTCATTTTCGATTTTAATAATTGGGTTACTAATGACAGGCAGCTTGGTTGTTTACCTGTTGATGTCTTTAGGACGTACTGTTGAAATTGAACATTTAGTACACAAGCGGACGCTGGAGCTACAAGAACGCTCGACGGAACTTGAAGAAACCTTACAAGATTTACGACAAGCGCAGTTTCAACTAATTCATAAAGAAAAAATGTCGAGCTTGGGGCAATTAGTGACAGGCGTTGCCCATGAAATTAATAATCCTGTTAACTTTATCTACGGTAATTTAGTCCATACCGACGAGTACACCCAAGACCTGCTCAACCTTATCAGTCTTTACCAAAAAGATTACCCCAACCCTAGCCCAGACATTCAGGCACAGGAGCAAGAAATTGATTTAGAGTTTTTGCAGACAGACTTGCCGAAGGTACTCTCGTCGATGAAGTTAGGGGCTGACCGCATCCGTCAAATTGTTCTGTCTCTCCGCAACTTCTCGCGCTTAGACGAAGCCGAAATGAAGCCTGTAAATATCCACGAAGGTATTGATAGCACGCTGCTAATTTTGCAGCATCGCCTGAAAGCTAAAGCCGAGCAGCCAGAAATTGAAGTGGTTAAAGAGTATACAAACATACCACTGGTGGAGTGCGGCTCTGGTCAACTCAATCAGGTTTTTATGAATATCTTGGCTAATGCCATTGATGTGCTGGAAGAGTCGAGTGCTACGAATAAGAGTGAAGGTTTTACCCCTTGTATTCGGATTCGTACCGAAGCTATCGACCATAGCCTCGTGCGGATTGCGATCGCCGATAATGGTTTGGGAATGAGTGAAACTGTAAGGTCGCAGCTATTCGAGCCGTTCTACACAACAAAGCCCGTTGGCAAAGGGACGGGTTTAGGACTATCCATCAGTTATCAGATTGTGGTGGAAAAGCATGGTGGCTCGTTGCAATGCGAATCAGCACCGGGACAGGGAACAGAGTTTATCATTGAAATTCCCCGCCAACAAAGCAGTCGGCAAGCCGCTGAAACGGTGGAACGCTCCCGAAAAACTTCTCAACGCGCGATCGCTCAGAACAACTGAAAGCACCTTGCTCCTATCCCCTATTCTCTGCAAGCAAATAGGCAGTTTCTTCTATTGTCCGCTATCCATTGTCGATTCGATAGCTGCCTCGGCTTGCAGGGCGATCGCTCTCAACTCTAGAAGCGTCTCTGGCTTCACATCCTCCCATAAGTGCCGCTGATGCGCCTCTAGCAAGCGTTCTGCCATATCCCGCAATGCCCAAGGATTTTTTTGTTGCACAAATTCCTGCACCACGGGGTCAAACACATACGCCTCGGCAACGCCTTGATACATATGGTCTGCCACACAATTAGTCGTCGCGTCGTAGGCAAATAAATAATCCACCGTCGCCGCCATTTCAAACGCCCCCTTATAGCCGTGGCGCATCACGCCTTCAATCCACTTGGGATTCACCACACGGGAACGATACACCCTAGCAATTTCCTCACCTAGCTGTCGCACCTTCGGGTTTTGGGGAAGGGAATTATCGCCAAAGTAGGTTTGAGGATTTTTGCCGCTGACTGTCCGCACCGAGGCAGTTAATCCGCCCTGAAATTGGTAATAATCATCGGAATCGAGCAAGTCATGTTCGCGATTATCTTGATTGTGTAGAACAACTTGCATTGCACCGAGGCGTTGTTCAAAAGCTTCTGGGGCGGCAGTACCTTGACCAGAACCCGTATAGGCGTAACTACTCCAGTTAATATAGGCACGAGCTAAATCTGCGTCGTCTGTCCAGTTTTGCGCTTCGATTAAGCCTTGCAACCCCGCACCGTAAGCCCCTGGTTTGGAGCCAAAAATCCGATAACGCGATCGCTTTAGCGCTTCTTCTTGACTTAACCCGGCTGATTCCCAAACATTAGTTTCTTGCTGGGCGTGGGCGGCGAGGGGGTTTTGTTCTGGGGGTTCTGGTAACGCCGCCACCGCTGTCACGGCTTGGTCAAACAAATCGATCAAATTGGGAAAAGCATCCCGGAAAAAGCCCGAAATCCGCAACGTCACATCCACACGCGGTCGTCCCAACACCGTTGTCGGCAAGATTTCAAAATCCACCACCCGCCGCGACGAGCCATCCCACACAGGCTGCACACCCAGCAATGCCAGTGCTTCTGCGATATCATCGCCCCCAGTTCGCATCGTCGAGGTTCCCCACACTGACAAGGCTAGGGTTTGGGGATATTCCCCATTTTCCTGGGTATAGCGCTCAATTAAGACTTCTGCGGCTTTGCGTCCTACATCCCACGCCGTTTCTGTTGGGATAGCGCGGATATCCACCGAGTAGAAGTTGCGACCTGTGGGTAACACCTCCGGGCGTCCTCTCGTGGGTGCGCCAGAAGGGCCACTAGGCACATATCGCCCTGCTAAACCGCGTAAAAGTTGGGTAATTTCTTGGGAGGTTTGTTGCAGTGCTGGGAGAAGGCGATCGCGTATCCACTCTAGTTCTTTTTGAGTCCTGAGTCCTGAGTGCTGAGTCCTGAGTGAAGGTGATGCTGGCGCATTAGTGGCGGAGTCAAATTCCTTCCCGAAGAGAAGAGAGGGGTTGGCTGGTGGATTAATTAGCTGTTCGACTAACTCAGCGGCATAGTGTTCAAGTTGCTCAATTACATCACCAACCGTGTTTAAGCTGTTGCTGAACTTTGGATGCTCAAAAGATTGAACCGGATCGGCAGTTAGGGGGTCAAAATCCAGCTCCCAATCTTGAGCGATCGCGCGAGTCAAACCGATGCGATTATGACCGGGATGACGCGCGATCGCCACAATCAAATCTCGTAACTGATGCCCTTGAGGACATTGCCCAAAAATATGCAACCCGTCGCGGATCTGGGCTTCCCTTAACTCACATAGATAACGATCAGCATCAGTAATCAGCCCACTGTCCTGATTGTCAAGTTGTGCGCCTGTAATGAGTCCCAAATCTTGATGAAGATTTTCTTGGTGGATCAGTTGAGTAATGCGATCGCTAATCGCTGGTAATCGCGTCGGATCTAAACTTTGTGCCTCGTAATACTCATCAATTAACCCTTCTAACTGTTGCAACGAGCCATACAGTTCCGCCCGTGTCATTGGCGGCGTCAGGTGGTCGATGATCACCGCTTGAGCGCGTCGCTTCGCCTGCGCCCCCTCACCCGGATCGTTGACAATAAACGGATACAAATGCGGCATCGCCCCTAGCGCTACCTCCGGATAGCACCTCTTTGACAGCGCCAGACTCTTACCCGGCAACCATTCCAAATTCCCATGCTTCCCCACATGCACCACCGCATCTGCCCCAAAGTGCTGCCGCAGCCAGTAATAAAACGCTAAATAAGCATGAGTCGGCTCCAAATCCGGCGCATGATAATTCAAACTAGGGTCAACATCATACCCTCGTGCTGGCTGAATCCCCACAAACACATTCCCCAGCCAAACCCCAGCAATAGCAAACTCATCCACCTCCTTCCCTCTCTTCTTCTCCTCAGTGCCCTCTGCGTCTCTGTGGTTCGTTTCAACCCCACCCCAGCGATCGCTAATTCCCTGCTGCACCTCCAACGGTAACGTCGCGAAATACCGCCCATACTCCCCCAACGACAAACTTTGCCGTACCGGACGCAACTCCCGCCCTTCCGGATCATTCGTCACACCAGCCGTTAGCCACCTAATCAACTCATCTCCCGTTTCCGGAATCCTCCCAACTTGATACCCCTCCAACTGCAACGCCTTGAGAATTTCCACACAACTTGCCGGAGTATCCAACCCCACACCATTTGCCAGCCGCCCGTCGCGAGTCGGGTAATTTGCCAAAATCAGAGCGACACATCGTTCAGCAACAGGCTTCCGGCGCAGATGCACCCAATTAGCGGCTAAATCAGCCACAAAATTAATGCGATCGCCTACAGGTTCGTAAACCACCACCTCTGTTTCCATCAGCGGATTGTGACTTTGCACCGACTTGAACGAAACCGCACGGCTGATAATGCGCCCATCCACTTCCGGTAATGCCACATTCATCGCCGTATCCCGTGGCGTTAGCCCTTGTACCCCAGACTCCCACTGTTCTCTCGTGTTGCTGCTCAAAATTACCTGCAACACAGGTACATCCAGTTGCTGCCAGAAGTCACTTCTGAGTGCTGAGTGCTGAGTCCTGAGTGCTGAGTGCTGAGTGCTGAGTTCTGAGTTTTGAGTCCTGAGTCCTGAGTGCTGAGTTTTGAGTTTTGAGTCTTGAGTTCTGAGTCCTGAGTTCTGAGTCTTGAGTTCTGAGTCCTGAGTTCTGAGTCCTGAGGGAGGTAGTGGAGTCTGTGAGTCCTGAGTTCTGAGGGAGGTAGTGGAATCGAGTTTGGCAAGGGAAAAGCTTGTTGTATTCAGGAGTAGATCAATTCCTTCTCCCGCTTTTGGCTGAAAATAGCTCAACACATCTTCCTGCACATCCGGATGCAAGAGTGAAGAGACAAACACCGGAACCACTTCCAACCCTCGTTCGGCTAATGCTTGGCACAAAGCATCAATAACTGCTGTATTTCCCGCCAAGTAATGAGCGCGATAAAACAGAATGCCGACTTTAGGGGATTGGCGAAGAGAGTCCTGAGTCCTGAGTCCTGAGTCCTGAGTCCTGAGTCCTGAGTCCTGAATCCTGAGTCCTGAGTCCGAGTCGGTAAGTCCTGAGTTTGTTGCTCCCCTGCTCCCTTGCTCCCCCGCTCCCCCGCTCCCCCGCTCCCCCGCTTCCCCGCTCCCCTGCTCCCCTGCTCCCCCGCTCCCCTGCTCCCGTTCGGCTGAGCGTTCGACTGAGCGCTCACGCCGAAGTCTCACGTTGAAGCCTGCTCCCTCGCTCCCCTGCTCCCCTGCTCCCCCGCTCCCCCGCTCCCCTGCTCCCCTGCTCCACGAATACACCCCAACACGAGGAACAGATTGAGGAGCGGCTGGATTATAGGTATGTCCTAAACAGGTATCAGCGACAAACTTGAGAGCATTAACAAAATTTTCAACGCCACCTTCGAGCAAATAGCGCCATAACTGATTAGCTGTTTGTAGAGAGACTGTAGAGTGGCTAATTAAATCTGGATCGGGACGATCATCACCCGGTAGGACGATTAATGCTGCACCTGTACGTTGTACAGTTTCTTGAAGTACTTCTAATCCGTAAGACCAATAAGCGCGTCCGCCGAGCAACCTGAGAATAATCACCTCGGCGGATGCCAATACATCTTCTGCATAAGTATCAATACTTAGTTGCTGTTGTAGTTGTAAGAAGTTAGCAACGCGTAGGGCGGGAAAGCCAGTAGGTAATTGTGAAACTGATCTAGCCAGAGTTTGAATATCCGTATCTGCCGCTGTCAGAAAGACAATCGGTGCGGGAGTTTGTTCAACAAAAATGACGCCTTCTGATTGTGGGTTCCACCCTCCTGGTGTTGCGCTAATTCGATGCATGATTTTTTCTTGCCAGTATGGGTAGACTGATAATTTACACTAATTTTAAAAAGTAATTTTTTTACCTCTAGGCGTAGGGGATGTCAGACAGGAGTTACTCCTGCAATCCCTGTCTGATGCCTGAATCCCACGGATTCAATCCGTGGGAGTGGCTCAAAAACGTTTTTAGCTCTTATCAATAGGCGACAAGAAGAAATGTCTAGCTTCCCAGTTGCAATTGCCAGCCATACTTTGCCCCAGGTAGCTTTTGAGCAACTACGGGCTTTTTGGCAAGAAATGGCTCGAAATGTTGGGGAAGAAGCCGTGGCGATCACTGAAGATAATCTTGTTGCTTTGAGGACGCCTCGCCAGCCTTGGCAAGAGTGCTTTAATTTGTTGCGATCGCCAAAATTCAGTGCGTTACTTTGGGCAATACCCGCAGAGACGCCTTTAATCTATAAGGTGGGATTGACCTTCGATCCCAACGCGATCGCTCACTTTCTCTCAGAACTGCCAACAGAACTACAGCAGTTGGTTACAAACCCCATCGCCAACGATCCGGTCATTCAGAGTGAGTTTACCCTATCCCTAATTAGCCTTCTCTCCTCCAATAGCCGCCACTTAGCAGACGATTCTCCCTACTCCCACGCCGCTGTCTGCCAACCTTTAGTAGAAGAAGCACTCTTGCAACAAATCGAACAAGAGCGGCTGATTAATCAAGTCACCGCCCAGATGCGTCAGAGTCTAGAGTTACCTGTCATCCTAGAAACTGCCGTTGAGCAGGTGCGGCACTTTCTTCAGGTAGATCGATTGCTGATTTATCAATTTAATTGCCATCCCCAAGCTCCCCCCCGCCAGCTAGATCCACCAACCTTTTCTCAGATTTCTTACATTTCCCCCGTCAGCTCTGAACTCGGCTGGGGTTGCGTCACCTACGAAGCTACAGCCTCAGAGGAGATTCCCTCCGTACTGCATTTTACTGAGGCAGATAATTGCTTTAGCCACGTCCCTCGCTATAGCCAAAAATATCGCCAGGGAGCAGCATTTGCCATTGATGATGTCCAAGTTGCCTACTCTACAGAATCTTGCTTGCTGGAAATATTGCAGCAAAATCAAGTACGAGCCAAGTTAGTCGCTCCGATTATTGTCCAAGAAAAGCTCTGGGGATTGCTGATTGCCCATCAGTGTTTTACACCCCGCCGTTGGCAAGATAGCGAGAAAATATTTTTCGAGCAGATTGCTGGAAATCTTGCTGTGGCGATTTGGCAAGCCCAACTCTATGCCCAAATGCAACAACAAAATCACACCTTAGAGCAGCGAGTGATTGAGCGTACTCAAGAACTCCGCGATGCCCTGCAAGCTGCCCAAGCCGCGAGTCGAGCCAAAAGCGAGTTTCTCGCCGCCATGAGTCATGAGTTGCGTACGCCCTTGACTTGTGTGATTGGCATGTCGGCAACATTGTTGCGCTGGTCTTACGGACAAGAGGCTCCTCAGGCGTTATCCATCCAAAAACAGCGGAGTTACCTGGAAACGATTCAAGAAAGCGGAGAACATCTACTGGAGCTAATTAACGACATTCTCGACTTATCCCAAGTCGAGGCAGGGAAGGCAATTTTAAATATTAGCGAATTTTCCTTGACAAAAATGGCTTACCAGACATTAAGAACGTTACAGGAAAAAGCCGTTCTTCAAGAGGTGAATCTGAAGCTAGATTTTCAAGTCAAGCCCCATGGCGATCGCTTCTGTGCCGATCAACGGCGAGTTAAACAAATTCTCTTCAACCTCTTAGGAAATGCGATTAAATTTACTCCCTCCGGAGGTCAGGTAATCCTCCGGATCTGGCGAGAAGACGATCAAGTAGTTTTTCAAGTTGAAGATACTGGCATTGGCATTCCCGAACATCAGATTTCCTTACTGTTTCAGAAATTTCAACAACTAGAAACTCCCTATCAACGCAATTACAACGGCATAGGTTTAGGCTTGGCATTGACGAAGCAATGGGTCGAACTCCATGGGGGCAGAATCGAGGTGGAATCGACAGTCGAGCAGGGGTCTTCCTTTACCGTTTTGTTACCCAACTAAGGTTTGTAGTGAGGGCTTCAGCCCTGTTTTGTGAGTTAAAGCCTTTACTACGAAGCCGTTTAAAGAATTTATAGGGCTTTATTATAGTTCGAGCAATTCTCGCCTACTTATTTTATGTCAACGAATTCTCTCAATCTCCAGCAAAGATTACATCAAGGGCTAATTGTGTCTTGTCAAGCCCCGGTAGATTCTCCCCTGCACGATCCCGTTGTGATTGCAGCGATGGCAAAAGCGGCAATCAATCAAGGCGCGATCGCGGTGAGGATTGATACGCCCGCCCATGTTCAAGAAGTGCGTTTGGTATTGGGGAGCGAAGCCCTGATCATTGGGCTGTGGAAGCAACAACTAGCGGGATGCGAGGTTTACATTACGCCGCAATTTCATCACGCCGAAGCGATCGCCTCAGCCGGGGCTGACATTATTGCCATTGATGCCACTTTCCGAGAACGCCCCCAAGGAGAAACTCTAGAAAGCTTGATTGCCAGAATTCACAAAGATTTAAGCAAGCTGGTTATGGCAGATGTCGATACTGTGGAAGCGGGAATTGCCGCCGCCAAGGCGGGAGCTGATGTGGTAGGAACGACCCTCTACGGTTACACCCGCCAAACCGAACACCTTTCCCCTCCCGGCTTTGAACTCCTGATGCCGTTGAGCCAGCAGCTAGATGTGCCTCTAATTTGCGAAGGGGGTATTGCTTCGCCGCAAATGGCTCAAGATGCCTTGAAACAAGGTGCTGATGCCGTTGTTGTGGGGACGGCAATTACAGGGATTGATTTGCAGGTGAAAGCTTACCGAAATGCGATCGCGCTTTGACTCGCTAACCTAAGCTGAATCAGAATCTAAAGAAACCTGGTCAGTATTGGGCAACTCTAAGCAGTAACCTGCCCCGTAAACCGTCTTGATGTAGCGAGGATGACGGGGATCGGGTTCTAGCTTAGTTCTCAAATGCCGAATGTGGACGCGGATGGTTTCGATGTCGTCATCCGGGTCATAACCCCAGACTTCTTTGAGGATTTCGCTGGGAGAAACCGTCTGACCGTGGCGCTGGAGCAAGCAGTGCAGCAGTTCAAACTCTAAATGCGTCAGCTTAACCGTTCTATTAAACCAGATCGCTTCAAAGCGTTCGGGGACAAGGGTCAACGACCCGTAATTGAGGATTTCTGAATGTTTAGCGGCTTGGGGGATGCGGTCTGTGCGACGCAGCAAGGCTCTAACCCGTGCCAGCATCTCTTCTAGTTCAAAGGGCTTAGTCAGGTAATCATCAGCACCTGCATTAAAACCTTCTACTTTGTCTTGGGTTTGACTGAGTGCCGTTAACATTAAAACTGGGATATCAGAAGTGCGCTCGTCCCGGCGCAATCGCTGACAGACGGTGAAACCGTCTACTTTCGGCAGCATCAGGTCGAGCATAATCAAGTCCGGCTGTATTTGCAGGGCAAGCGCCTGACCGATGATGCCGTCCGGTGCTTGATTGACGTCGTATCCAGCCATCTCTAGATTGATGGATACTAATTCTGCAATTGCAGGGTCGTCGTCGATGACAAGTATTCGCGGCATCTCTTAAGAAGTTTCGTTACAGGATTTGTTAACGTTCAATAAGAACTGTTAGCTGAAAATCATAATACTTTACCGATTATACGCGCTGAATCTAAATTCTTTTGGAAGAAACGTTTGGTTTTTCCAATCGGTTATAGCTTTGGGAGTGAGGGATTATGCCTGTCTACCTGACGACGCTCCTATGACCCTAGTTTTTTAAAGATTGATTCAACTGGGTTAAAGCAGGTTTTGAAGGGTGCAAAACAGTCTAGCCGCAAAGTGCTTGGCTAAAGACTGTCCCAACTTAATTGTCATCGTCTGAGGATTTCTCTTCTTCTTGATCTCTGCTTTCTTGTTCTTGGGCTTTTTGCTCTGACCGTGCTGCTTCTAGCTGGCTTTGGGCGCGGTTTCGGGCGTCTATGGCTTCTCGATAATCTTGTTTATAGCGCAGGGCTTGATCGTAAGCGGCAACGGCGTCTTTGTAGCGTTCTACGTTAAATAAGGCATTGCCGCGACTGTACCAGGCTTCGTGGTGGCTGGGCTGAAGTGCAACAGCTTGGCGGTAGGAAGCGATCGCGTCGTTATAGCGTTGCTGGTTATACAGGGCATTACCTCGGTTGTACCAGGCTTGGGCGTTCTTGGGCTGAAATTGCAGTGCTTTGTCGTAGGAGGCGATCGCCTCGCGGTAGCGCTTTAATTGATGGTGCGCCCAGCCGCGACCATACCAGGCTTCGTAATCGTTGGGTTTAAATTTCAGGGTTTGGTCATAAGCGGCGATCGCTCGATCATAGCGTTGCAAGTTACTGAGGGCACTACCCAGGCTATACCAGGCTTTGTAGAAGTTAGGCTGAAATTGCACCGCTTTCTGGTACGAGTCCACGGCATCTTGATTACGCTGTAAGTTAATCAGAGCATTTCCCCGTTGATACCAGGATGGGGCAGAATCAGGCTTAAACTCTACCGCTTTGTCGTAGGAGGAAACGGCTTCTTCGTAGCGTTGCAAATTATGCAATGCCCAACCCCGCCGATTCCAGGCAAGAGAAGCGTTAGGCTCAATAGAGAGTGCTTTATCAAAAGAGGCGATCGCTTCTGAATATTGCTGCAATTTAATCTGCACATTGCCCCGGTTAATCCAAGCATCAAAATAATCGGGTTGAATTTCCAACGCCGCATCAAAAGACGCGATCGCCCCCTCGTACCGCTGCAAGTTATCCAGTACCTGACCCCGGCTCGTCCAAGCTTCTAGATCATCAGGGCGAAGTTGAATTGCCCGGTCATAGGCATTTAGCGCCTCTTCATATCGCTGCAATCCTAAGAAAGTATCGCCTTGACCCTGCCACGCCTCAGCATAATCCGGTCTAATTTCCACGGCTCGATTGTAGGCATCCAGCGCATCTTCGTAATGTTTCAATGCCAAAAACGTCTCCCCCCGGTTATACAAATCCGTGGCATTGGCAGACCGAATCCAGTTGACTGTGGCAACGCTTGCCGCAATACCGATGCCAATGACGCTAATCGCGAGTACAGCTTTGTACAGGATCGGTCGAGATTTGGGTTTAGCAACGACAAGCTTTGGAGGAGACGCAACAGGTAAGGCAACTGTGGCACTCGTGGTTGTGGATAAGTCTTTTAGGGCTTGCAATGCCTCGGTTGCTGATTGGTAGCGCTGTCGGAAGTCGTAGCGCACCATCTTGTCGAGGACGTTTGCCAATTCTGGGCTGATGCTCGCTTGGTTGCGCCAGCTAATTTCTCCGGTATCCGGGTCAGTAGGGAGTTGGGTGGGAAGACAACCTGTAAGGGCTTGAATGCCGAGTATCCCCACGGCATAAATATCGCTACTTAAGCGGGGATTGCCATTTGCTTGTTCGCTAGGTCGATAGCCCGGAGTCCCAATGGCAATGGTGAGGCTGCTGTTTCCGCCATTAATCACCTGCGTGCTAATTTGTTTAACTGCCCCGAAGTCGATTAAAACTAGTTTCCCGTCTTTTTTTCGCCGGATTAAGTTGCGGGGATTAATATCACGATGGATGACATTTTGCTGATGGACAAACTCTAAAATTTCTAGGACGTCTTGCAAAAGGGCGATCGCTTCTGCTTCCTCTAAACGCGTTGAAGGAGTGAATTCCTGGCTGAGGTCACCCCCTTCGATCAACTCCTGCACCAGATAAAACTCTTTATTCTCCTCAAAATACGCAAAAAGCTGGGGAATTTGCCCGTGTTTTCCCAACTGATGCAGCATTTTGGCTTCGGTATCAAATAGTCGTCTCGCTGTTTGCAAGGTGATCGGGTCTGTTGCTTGCGGCTTGAGTTGCTTGACAACGCATTGGTTATCACCGGGTAAGTGCTGGTCTTCTGCCACAAAGGTCATCCCAAATCCCCCAGCCCCCAGCAAGCTGACAATTTGGTAACGCCCACCTAGTTTTTGTCCTATACCTATACCCAAATTCATGAATTTGTTATAACTGGCTTTGACGAATGGACACTGACAGCGAACAAAGACAAAATTTTATCTGTAAGCACAAGTCATTAATTAATACTATAACGATAACTAATACTGATTCATGGGGTATTCCACCGGGGTGTTGCCAACTCCCAAAGGTGGTAAACTCCTATAAAAACTAAGCTTAAGAGCTGTTTTTGTTTTCGCTCACCCTGGGGCTAGTCTTCTAGTTTTAGTATAAGTAAAACTAATTTTATATGAAATTAATTATCTCATTCCTAATCCTGTATAACCTCTACAGCTTTTTCCCGTAGTATCAAAAGTGAAGCCACAAGATGAAGCAAAACTTCACATAAGCGAAGTCAAGCCTAGAGTGAGCTTCAGGAAAGCTATTACTGCGGCTTCCCGTTTTTAATTAATAGAGAGGACTAACATGCCAAGTTACAAAGTTACGCTTATAAGCGAGGCTGAAGGGCTGAATACTACGATTGAAGTTCCAGACGACGAGTACATTCTTGACGCGGCTGAAGAGCAAGGGATCGACCTGCCTTACTCCTGCCGTGCTGGCGCTTGCTCCACCTGTGCTGGCAAGCTCCAAAGTGGTGAAATCGATCAGTCTGACCAGTCTTTCTTGGATGACGATCAAATCGAAGCGGGTTACGTCCTGACTTGTGTTGCATATCCTAAGTCTGACTGCACCATCCTCACCCACCAAGAAGAAGAGCTGTACTAAAAAACTTAATAACCTGGACAGTGGAAGACAAAGTTTCTGTGTAAATGCGACGATGCTGTATTTGTCTTAACCTACCGGGTTAACTTAGCGTCTGAGTACAAGTAAAAAACTAAGTGGCGCTATAACAAAATTTCAGCAGGGGCACATCTAAGCTACCCCTGCTTTTTAATTGAGAAATTCGACTCTGAAAATTGACCTTGTTGTAGGGTGCGATTCACCCTTCTTAAGTTGGTGTCTCTCAAGACAATGGGGCTAAAGTGCCCCAGTCAATAGAGTTAGCAATTTTCAGAACAATTTTACCGTTTCCTTTTCAGGTTCAAAACCATCAGCTTCAAAGATTACTATTAGAGCTGATTAACACCTCACCTTTAATCATTCGTTGCGCTGCATCGAGCAGTACTTCTTCCAAATAAGGTTTGGTAAAGTAACCACTGGCTCCTAGTTGCGCTGCCATCTGCCGATGTCGGTCAGCACCACGAGAAGTCAGCATGGCAATGGGTAAGTCCTTGAGGTTTTCATCTTTTTGCAGGCGAGAGAGTAACTCCAAACCATCCATTCTGGGCATTTCGATGTCACAAAAAACAATGTCGCAAGGCAGCCCAGAGCGCAGCTTCTCCCACGCTTCTTGACCATCGCGAGCTTGTTCGACCCGATAGCCCGACTTGTTAAAGGTCAAGGAGAGAAGTTCGCGCACTGTAATTGAATCATCCACAATCAGCACCATCGGTTCTGACTTGGCAGCGAGGGCTTCCTGGGGTGGGGTAGTAGCTTGATCCCACAGCGTACCGCCACTGTCACGGCGGATGCGACCCACGGAGAGGTCAATCAGTTCTAGCACGTCAACAATAGGCATAATCTGCCCATCGCCCAGCACAGTGGCTCCAGCAACGCCTACGGGCTTCGGTGGTGGGCCTTCTAGCTGCTTAATCACGATTTCTTGTTCGCCCAGGACTTGATCAACCTGGATGGCTAGATAGGTTCCTACTGAACGCAACACGACGATGGCAATCATGTCATCTTCCCGTTGACCCCCGTAAACCGTACTGCGGTTGATCTGGCGATTGTATTTCAGCAGGTCGGACAGTGGTTGGAAGGGCAGGACAGTGTCACGCCATTGAACAAAGGTTTTTCCTTCAGCGTCGGTTTGAATGCGAGCGCTCGGCACGTCAAACATATCCTCGACCCCATCCATCGGGAAAGCGATCCGGGCTTTGTCGCTCAAAGCGAGGAGGGCTTTACAAATACTCAGAACCAGCGGTAAGCGAACAGTAAAGGTGGTGCCTTTACCCAAGGTGGAATCGATGCTGATGTTGCCTCGAATTTCGCTGAGGCTAGTCCTGACCACATCCATACCGACTCCCCGCCCGGAAAAGTCATCTACTTGATCTTTGGTACTAAAACCGGGGTGGAAAAGAAAGTCGTACAAGTCGAGGTTAGAAAGGTTTTTAGCCGCTTGTTTGGAAATTAATCCTTTTTCAATCGCTTTGGCGCGTACCCGTTCAGGATCAATGCCTGCACCGTCATCAGAGACAGAAATAACGGTTTGGTTGCCCTGATGGAAGGCGCGGAGGGTGATGCGACCACAAGCGGGTTTGCCTTTGTCTCGACGGACATCTGGCGTCTCGATTCCGTGAGTAATCGCATTGTTGACTAAGTGAGTCAGTGGATCGTAGAGATGCTCTAGGAGTGTTTTATCGATTAAGGTTTCTCGACCTTCGACCTGTAGTTGTGCCTGTTTGTGCAACTTGGCAGAAATATCTCGCACCGCCCGGGGTAAGCGGTCAGCGGCTTGGGCAAAGGGGGTCATTCGACCACGGGTCAAACCTTCTTGTAACTGCGTGGTAATCTGCCGCAGAACGCGAGTTACTTGGTCGGTTTCATCCACCAAAAATTCGATATCAGCCGCACTTTCTCGCACTCGGACAATCAACTCAATGGTTTCTTGAGAGATCAAGTGGAAGTTTGTGAAGCGATCCATCTCTAGGGGGTCGTACTCTATCCCCGTCGCGTGCATCTTGGGGATATTGCGGTCTGCTTGGAAGGTAGTCCGTGCTTGACGACTGGCAAGGAGAGAACTTTCCAAGAGCGATCGCTCGTACAAATCCTGCATCCTTGCTCCCACATCGCTCAATTGCTGCACTTGATGCAACAAATTATCGAGAAACTGTCGCAGGCGTTCTTGGTCTTGCTCCAAACTGTTGCGGTTAACCACCAGTTCTCCCACCAAGTTGCTGAGGCTATCGAGGTGTTTTACAGGTACCTTGGTGGTTTGCTCAAATACGCGGACGCGAGGGCGGGAAGCCGGACGCAGTGAGGAACGTTCTTGTACTGTTGAGCTGGGCGGCCCTCCCATCATCTGATCGGTCTGCTCTAACAGCGACTCTAAGTCATCAAACTCTTTGTCAATCAGGTCTACTGCTTCGAGAGTATTCTCCTCCAGGTTTTGAGCGGGTGTTGCCGTCGGTATTAAGTCTTCACCCAGCATCGCTTCG
This sequence comes from Kastovskya adunca, assembly GCF_059505785.1. NCBI lineage: Bacteria > Bacillati > Cyanobacteriota > Cyanophyceae > Coleofasciculales > Coleofasciculaceae > Kastovskya > Kastovskya adunca. The sequence continues at coordinate 20,226 of NZ_JCACLG010000032.1, forward strand.
AGTTCATCAAACTCACCCGAAGTCACGATTTCAGGGCTTGCCGTCGCGCCGTCTGCCAGCATGGCATCCAACTCATCTAATTCACTGGAGTTATCCAACTCAGCACTTAATGCTGGTTCCGCTTCTGGGATATCGAGAGAGAATTCCTCGTCAAAGGCAAAATCTTCGTTTCCAACTTCCAAA
>NZ_JCACLG010000032.1:20508-137150 GCF_059505785.1 Kastovskya adunca
AAGTCGTTGAGAGACTCCCAGTCGTTGGCTGAGTCGCTAGTCTCCCCAAAGGCAGCCGATTCTAACTCGTCGTCGGGTGCGTCTTCTTCTAGGTCTAAGCCCTCTAAGGAAGCTAGTTCCGCTTCTGGGATATCGAGAGAGAATTCCTCGTCAAAGGCAGAGTCTTCGTTTTCGACTTCCAAAAAGTCGTTGAGAGACTCCCAGTCGTTGGCTGAGTCGCTAGTCTCCCCAAAGGCAGGCGGTTCTAACTCGTCGTCGGGTGCGTCTTCTTCTAGGTTTAAGCCTTCTAAGGAAATAGAATCGTCATCTCCTTGGCTCTCTATCTCATCCTCTAACAGCACTTCGTTGAGACTATCGAAGTCTGCCGCTGTTTCCTCTGGCGTCGCCGTGGTTTCTAAGTACTGTAGTGCTGCAACCTCTGCGTTTTGATCGAAGCCCCACTCTTCATCCAATGCCTCTTCTTGCGCTTCTACAGCCTCATCCCAGTCTAAGACACGAGTGTCGCTTAGGTCGCTTGACCACAGGGCATCTAAGTCTTCCGTTGTCTCAAGTTCCGGGGCAGAGAGTTCGTCTGACGGCAGTTCTAGAGCAGTTTCGTCATCCGTGAGGGACATCAACTCTGAAAGGTCATCTACCTCGTCACTGCCAAAGTCAAGGGATAAATCTGCCTCGTCTTCGCTATCTCCGAAGGACGCTGAAAAGTCGAAGTCATCTTGCGCTAGCTCATCGGCATCATCGCTAACAGATGGTAAGGAGAACTCGTCAAAGTCCAAGCTGCTATCCGGCTCAAACAATTGCTCACTGGCTTCTGTATCGTCGTTAGCGAAAAGTTCGTCAATCGCATTAAAGTCTGCCTCAGGAATGGCATCGGACGACAGCCCGGTGCTGCCGTTTTGGGCAAATTCTGCGCTCGCGTCACTAGTATCTAGCTCGAAGCCAAACAAATCTGCCTCTGCTGCGCTCGCGTCACTAGTATCTAGGTCGAAGCCAAACAAATCTGCCTCTGCTTCTGCCGTCACTTCCGGCTCATTGAGCGCGGTTTCCTCCTCATCAGAGATCAAGGAGTCACTTAAGAGGGCTGTTTCCTCCTCCTCATCAAAGCTTAAGGAACCAATTAAGGTCGAGTCTAAGTCAAACTCAGCCTCCTCTTCGCTCTCAAAGAGGGAATTGCTATCATCCCAAACCAACTCCGGCTCTTCTAAACCTGGCTCTTCTGAGGTGCCAAACAAATCCCAATCTGCCGTCTCTGATTCTGAGGTGATGCCGTTGCTTGTTTCCTCAAACAGTGATGACTCATCCTCCTCGGTAGCCAGAACCTCTCCTAAATCTCCATCTAAGCTAAACTCGTCAGTGCCCACTGTTGAGTCAGCAAACAAATCGTCATCAAAGGATAGGGATAAATCCCCTTGTTCCTCTTCTCCAGAGGTGGATAAATCTGTCTCCCAATCAAAGGATTCACTGGAAGAGTCGGCTTCTGTTGTTTCATCCCATAGCAGTTCCTCACCCAAGCTCAAGTCCGCCTCATCCTCGCTAGAAATATTCAGCAAGTCCTCACTCGGCGTTGTCTCTAATAAGTCAGGTTCTGAAGCTTCTGCTGTCTCATCCCAGAGCAGTTCCTCACCTAAGCTCAAGTCCGCCTCATCCTCGCTAGAGATATCCAGCAAGTCCTCACTCGGCGTTGTCTCTAATAAGTCAGGTTCTGAAGCTTCTGCTGTCTCATCCCAGAGCAGTTCCTCACCCAAGCTCAAGTCCGCCTCATCCTCGCTAGAGATATCCAGCAAGTCTTCCAACTCCGCCACTAACTCCCCTTCTGGAGTAGCTTCTAAGTATTCAGGTTCTGACTGTTCTAACTCATTCAGTTCCAAGTCAGAGTTGGCTAAATCAACCTCAAACGACCCATCACTGTCTAAATCAGTCAACCAATCATCAGAGGCTTCCTCACGGCTAGGAGTTGCGGTTGTTTCTGCCGCATCCTCTAATGACTCGACGGCGAGAAGATCGTCTTCAGCCTCATTGAAGTCACCATCGAAAGACAAGTCGAGTAGATCGTCTGTGGATTGGGCGCTATCAGCTTCCTCTTCAAAGAAGCTGTCACCAAACAAATCAGTTAGATTCTCTGAGTCAGGAACATCCGCTGCGGTTAAATCTACTATCTCATCTTCAAAAAGTAGATCCGCGAACTCATCTGTAGAGCTGAGGAGCATTTCGGCTTCCGGTTCATTAATTCCCTCGCTCATGAGCGGGGTAGCATCTTCTAAGAAGTCATCCCCAAACAAGCTGTTTTCTGAGTTTTGAGGTGCCTCTTCCAAAAAATCATCCCCGAACAGACCCCTGAGTTCATCGGTGGCAGATTCCCTAGGAGCGGTTGGGGTTGGGGTGTCCAAGTCTCCCAGTAAGTCAGAGAAGTCACTTTGTTCGTCACTATCTAAAAAGTCAACCGTATCAATAGTGAAGGGGTTGTCGCTCAGGTTGATGATTTCCTCTTCTTGCCAGGTTTGATCAAGTTCAGGCGCTTCACCTTCAAAGAGATCTGCCAAGCTGTTCAGTTCTGCCATCCCCACTTCTGGCCCGCTCGGATCGGCATTGCGAGATAGGGAGTGCGATCGCGTTGGCTGAGTAGAAGCAGGTGGCGGTGAAGTAGAGAAAATAGCAGCGGTATCGATTTCTTCTGAGAAGGATTCATCGTCGCTGTCTTGGATATAAGTTTCTGTAGTGTAAATAGTTGTAACATTTTGCCCATTACGGGGGGAAAATGTATGAGTTTCTACGGCTTGGGAATCTACAGCGATCGCTTCTGAGGAGACAGAGAAAGCGCCATTTAATACCAGGGCTTTGAGTTCATCGCTGACTGTAATCTCAGCAGCACGGTTTTCCACTACCAGTTCTTGGGCTTGTTTGATGTCTTTGATGACAATCCCAGCCAACTTGCGGTAAGAATTGGTAGGCGTCGCGATCGCCGCAGAGGAAGTGTTGATTAACTCGCACCAAGTCGGCAAGTTAAATTGTTCGCCTAGACGTTCTAAATGCTGGCAATGCTCTTGCAATTGCTGGCGATGAGCTAGACAGTCAGCTTGCTTGAATAGCTGTAACATCTCCCGAAGCTGCACCAGCACATCCCGTTTAAAGGTTGAATGCAGGTTTTTTTCGTCATTCTCAGTCGTTTTGGCATCTGTAGGGGTTGCTTCCGCCGCCGCACCGTTTTTTCCTTTTGCAAGTCCTTTCATATGAGTATTCAGTTCTTGAAAAACTGGCTCAACCCCTGACATGATGCTGTTGGCGACTTCTTTAGTCAGCCCAAAAGGACTTTGCAGGTGTTCGACGAGGGACTGAAGGGTATCAAACACTCGCAACAACAGCGATTCGAGCTGATGATCGGGTTTGACTGGTGACTCAGTCAAAACCTTAAAGTAGTCTTCCAATCGATGTGAGGTTTGCTGAATGCTATCGAGTCCCAACATTGCCGCCCCACCCTTGACAGAATGAGCCGCACGGAAGACTTCATTGAGCATTTCTGTATCTTCTATCGTGCTTTGCAGACTCAGCAAACCCTGCTCGATAGTATTGAGGTGATCTTTTGCCTCCTCAATGAAGTAGCCCATAATTCGCTGCTGTTGTTCCGACTGCATAGCCAGTATCCCTCAAGGAGTTGCGAGTAATGTTTTGGGCACCTGTTCCCTGTGCCCGTCGGTGAGCGGAAACTACACACCAACGCCCTCCGCTCATGTACAAATTTTCTTACGATTGATAGTTTTCAATGTAGCCAATATCTCAGAAATCGACATGGCTATAAGTTACAACAAATTAATAAAGGCAGGGCACCCTGCGTAAGACAACTCTACTCCAGCCTAACTTGAAAGAAAGACTATAAGGATAAAGGATCAAGTTACTTGTAAAAGTTTAAAGTGGACGTTCTACTTCACTGAGATCCTTGCTCCGCGCACAGCCAAGCCATACCCATTCACTTCAACGACTACACAGTCGTGAAGTCGCCACTGGAGAAGTTTATAGAGGCGGTAGCTCAAGCCGGGTTAGAAAATCGGGTTAGGTACCTAAAATCCTGGTGATACTTACAGATTTGAGGTGCCGACTAGTCAATAAAATGGCTAGCGATCGCTTATGTATGAACTACCCCGCCGCTCATGACGAGGTTTCTGAGGCGAAGTAAAGTCTTTCCCAACGGCGGTTAAGGTTTCAGTACAGCCTATCATCGGGGCGATCGCTCCAATTAGATATCCCCGAACTTAGTTTGTCCCTACCTGATGCGAAGGCTTGGTAAAAATACACTAAATTCTTTTCCAGGATAATTCCCACGAGAATTCGGCACATAAACTCATTAATTAAATGAGTGTATATATCGAGTCAGTCATTGACATTCCTAATTTTCTAACTCTGTTCAATGATCGGGCAAATCGTTGACTCAGACTGTTCAGGCGTCATTTGCCAGCCTGAAAGTAGTCCTGATAACTCTTGCCTCAGAATCAGGAGTTGTTGAATTTGTTCGTCAATGGCTCCCACCTTGTCTTGCAGCTTAACTTTTATCTGTTCGCAAGGTAAGTCACCCTCATCGTGAACATCCAAAAATTCTTTGATTTCTAACAGGCTCAATCCCAGGCTCTGGGCACGTTTGATAAAGCTTAGGCGAGCTAAAACTTCAGAATCAAACAATCTAAATCCACCCTCGGTTCTACCTGATGCCGTGAGTAGACCTAACTCCTCGTAGTAGCGAATGGTCTTAATCGGTACGCCGCTTTCCTTGGCAACTAAACCAATAAGTTTTGGCGCTTCTTGAACTAACATACCTAGCTGCTCCTCTGCTCAATAAGATCCCTAACTACATTTTAAACTCTCCAGCGCACTGGAGACACAAGAGGCTTATTTGACAGCAGCCAAGCCCCGCCAAGAGACTCCCAGTACGGTTGTTGTGATTGAAGGTAGCAACTTCGGCAGCAATCGAGGCAATCCCAAATTTTATTTCAGGGTCTATTTGCCAGTATCGAATCCTGAAGTGACTCGCGCCTGAGCGGGACATCAACGGAGGCTAAAGCCACTCTTCGTTCTCTTGGCGGCGATTGAGGAGCTGTTGACATCCTCTCCCTGCTGCCGAAAAACCCTGTTGCTTCAGGCTTCACCCTTGAGACTTTTTCTTTCTCCCCGTCACTCACCAACACTAAAAACAAGGGAGTTTTTCGGTGTGAAAAGTTAGAGAACCCTAAAGATTTTAGAAGCAATTGTTTACAGAATCTGGCATTATTGCAGAAATGATGCGGCTTCAAAGCTAAACGATCGCGCTTTGCTTAAAGTTTCTCCAGGCGGATTCTCAAGAAAAAGACGCAGATGGTTTATTGCTACCGAAGCCGAGACTGCTGGATTTTTGCAGCTAGCAGTCCTTAAACAGACTTCAAGCCTTGACTGGCTTGACAAAAGCCACAGCCTGAGTCGTTAAGGGATGCAGGAGTGTTGCCATGCCGTCAGGACGAACACCTAAATTTTCTGTCTCGTGGTAATCCTCAACAGCCGCAAAAATTAAGTATTGATTTCACCGTATGGCAAAAATCGACATTATGCTGCAGCTAGACTCTCAATTTTCAAGAACTAGGATGCCCCAATCCACAAAGACAGCCATCTTAGTGATCGGCGGTGCAGAAGACAAGGTTCATGGACGTGAGATCCTGCAAACCTTTTTTTGTCGTGCAGGTTCTGGTGATGCTCGTATTGCCATTATTCCTTCGGCATCTCGCGAACCGACGTTGATTGGCGATCGCTATCGCAATATCTTTGAAGATATGGGAGCCAAAGAAATCCAAGTTTTGGATATCCGCGATCGCTCCCAAGCCGAAGATTTCTCTTTCCAGGAATACATCGAACAGTGTACTGGGGTATTCATGACCGGGGGCGATCAGTTGCGGTTGTGTGGGTTACTAGCCGATACGCCGTTGATGGAAAAAGTCCGCACAAGGGCGCATTTGGGGGAAATTACCCTGGCTGGCACCAGTGCTGGCGCAGCGGTAATGGGACATCATATGATTGCTGGTGGCGGAAGCGGCGAGTCTCCCAATCGCTCTTTGGTCGATCTGGCAATGGGACTAGGCATGATTCCAGAAGTGATTGTCGATCAACACTTCCACAACCGCAATCGCATGGCACGGTTAATGAGTGCGGTGGCGGCTCATCCTGACCGCTTGGGGATGGGCATTGATGAAGATACCTGCGCTTTGTTTGAACGAGACGGATTGTTGCTGGTGATGGGTAAAGGAAATGTCACCATTGTCGATCCTGGGGAAATGGTATACACCAACCACTCCGAGATTGGAGCCGAAGATCCCATTAGCCTGCACAATCTCCGAGTGCATATTCTCAGCCACGGCGATTGCTACCACTTGCACAAGCGATCGCTGGTCTCAAACTGCTAAAGTCACAATTTGTTGAGCAAAATGCCTGTTTAGCCCTTGGCCAAATCAGGAAGTTCCTCTGAGTTTAGTTCCTGTCAACTTCTCTCAAGAAATTGTTCACTGAGAACAGTTTGTGTGCTTTTTGAAGATAGAAACTAGATTCAGACTTAATACACCCGGTCAGGAGTGACCTAGCTCAGGCTGAATTCAACATCTGCCAGGGGTTAAGGTCTAAAATTCAAACCTCAGTCCAATACTACTTACCATGAAGTCAGTAACTAGTTTCAAATCAAAGATTTTTCTCTTCTCAAGCACCAAGAGCGGGGTCGAATATACCGTCTCTAGCTATCACCCAACCTAACTCCGGCGCTTCGTTATCCCCAAACACAAGTATTCCCCACTCCCCACTGGCAGTCGTCAAAGAGCACTCACTTTAGCGTCAAAATTCATCAGGTTTTAGGGGATAACCCCTAACTTTTGCCAGAATGCAGAAGAATTTCATTGCCTTATACTGTCAGTTAATTTCCCGCTACCGTTGGGTGGTTAAAGAAATGGCATTGCTACTAAAGCAGTTGCCTTTGCTCGAAGAGTGTGAATCACTATCCTTCATCATCTGCTATGAGAATTCTGAGAATCCAGACGTTACGCGGTCCCAACTACTGGAGCATTCGACGCAACAAGCTCATCGTTATGCGTCTTGATTTAGAGGATCTGGCAGAAAAGCCCTCTAATGAAATTCCAGGGTTTTACAATGGACTCATTGCCGCACTGCCCTCTCTCGAAGAACACTTTTGTTCCCCTGGGGTACGGGGTGGTTTTCTCAGCCGCGTTGCCAAAGGCACAATGATGGGTCACATCATTGAACACGTCGCTCTGGAACTGCAAGAACTCTCAGGGATGCGCGCAGGATTTGGTCGTACTAGAGAGACAGCGACACCAGGAATTTACCAAGTTGTTTTTGAGTACGTAGAAGAACAAGCTGGACGTTACGCCGCCAGAGCAGCAGTACGACTGTGCCAAAGCATTGTTGATACAGGGAGCTATCCCCAAAGCGAATTAGAGCAAGACCTAAAAGACCTGGTACAGCTATCTCGTGATGCCGCCTTAGGCCCGAGTACAGAAACCCTTGTCAAAGAAGCAGAAGCCCGCAACATTCCCTGGATACCTCTGAGCGCTCGTGCCATGATTCAGCTTGGCTACGGCGTCCACCAAAAACGGATTCAAGCCACACTCAGTAACTACTCTGGAATTTTAGGCGTTGAGCTTGCCTGTGACAAAGAAGGCACTAAACAAATCCTCCGTGATGCCGGAGTTCCCGTGCCACGGGGCACCGTGATTCAGTATCTCGACGAGCTGGAAATCGCCATTAAAGACGTGGGGGGCTTCCCCATCGTGATCAAGCCCCTAGATGGTAATCACGGACGTGGCATCACTATCGATATCAATAGCTGGGAAGAGGCAGAGAAAGCCTATGACGTGGCTAGAGATATTTCCCGCGCCGTCATTATTGAGCGCTACTACCAGGGTCGCGATCATCGGATTTTAGTCGTCAACGGCAAAGTAGTGGCAGTGGCAGAACGGGTTCCGGCGCACGTGGCTGGCAATGGCAAGTCTACGGTGGCAGAACTGATAGAGGAAGTCAATAGCGACCCCAATCGCGGCGACGGACACGATAACGTTCTCACCAAAATAGTTGTAGACCGCACCAGCTTATCGCTGTTAGAACGCCAAGGCTACACCCTGGAAACAGTTCTAGAGTCCGGGGAGGTATGTTACCTCCGAGCCACGGCTAACCTCAGCACCGGAGGAATTGCCGTAGACCGCACTGATGATATTCACCCGACAAATATTTGGACGGCTCAACGAGTCGCCAAAATTATTGGTTTAGATATTGCTGGTATTGATGTAGTCACACCAGATATTACCCAACCCATACGAGATGTCGATGGCGTTGTTGTGGAAGTGAATGCTGCTCCTGGCTTCCGGATGCATGTCTGTCCCAGTCAGGGTTTACCCAGAAACGTTGCCGCTCCCGTCCTAGAAATGCTGTTTCCCTCAGGACAACCTAGTCGGGTACCGATTTTGGCGATTACGGGAACGAACGGCAAAACTACCACGACTCGATTGATTGCCCATATTTACCGTCAGACGGGACAGGTTGTTGGCTACACCACCACTGATGGTATTTATATCGGTGAATATCTAATCGAAAAAGGCGACACTACTGGTCCTCAAAGCGCCCAGGTGATTCTTACAGACCCCACAGTTGAAGTGGCTGTGCTAGAAACCGCACGGGGTGGAATTCTTCGTTCAGGTTTGGCGTTTGAGACTTGTGATGTTGGGGTGGTCTTGAATGTGGCAGCCGACCACCTAGGACTTGGGGACATTGAAACGATTGAGCAAATGGCGCACCTCAAGAGTGTGGTGGCAGAATCGGTCAGTGCTAAAGGGTATGCTGTGCTGAATGCGGATGACCCATTGGTGGCAGCAATGGCAGATCGCGTGCAAGGTCAGGTCGCCTATTTCTCGATGCATCCCGATAACCAGCTAGTTTGCAAGCACACCCAGCAAGGCGGCTTGGCGGCGGTGTATGAGAACGGCTATCTATCGATTTTGAAGGGAGATTGGACGCTACGGATCGATCAGGCGGTGAATATCCCGGTGACGATGTCAGGACGCGCTCCTTTCCAGATTGCCAATGCTCTGGCGGCGAGTTTGGCCGCCTTTGCTCAAGGGGTATCGATTGAGGCGATTCGCTCTGCTTTAGGCACCTTCCGGGCATCTGCAAGTCAGACTCCAGGGCGGATGAATCTCTTTAACCTCGGTCATTACCATGCCTTGATTGATTATGCTCACAATGCGGCTAGCTATGAAGCTTTGGGGGGTTTTGTCAACAATTGGCCCGGTGAGCGAATTGGTGTGGTGGGAGGCCCCGGCGATCGCCGAGATGAAGACTTCATCGAACTGGGTAGACTTTCTGCTAAGTTCTTTAACCGTCTGTTCATTAAAGAAGATGATGACTTGCGCGGTCGTGCCAGTGGTGAAGCCGCCGCGTTAATTAGTAAGGGCATCGAGCAGGTCAATCCTGATTGCCGTTATGAAGTGATCCTGAATGAAGTTGAGGCGGTTAATACAGGTTTAGACCAAGCTTCTGAAGGCAGCTTGGTGGTCATCTTACCTGAATCCGTCAGCCGTGCCATCAGCCTGATTGAGGCACGTCACCCTCAACCGGAGAACGGCTTTCAGCCAACTTCTGTAGACAGGCAAGTGGGGGTACAAACCTCAGTGGTAAATCAGGCGTAGTTAGAAGTTAGAGGAAAAAATACAGAGCGGGGGTAATACTCTCGCTCTTTTTTCAACAGGATATTGGTAGATAAAAGTACAGTCAATTTTCTCTACTGTGTTGCCGCAGTGGATAGAATCCTGGGATTTAGGTGCAGGATTTGACAACACCTATGCGATCGCAATCGGTTAATATCGCCATCTGTTAGTTAATCCAACCCAGCAGGCAGCCATTAAGAGGCTTCTGGTAGGGTTGTGTCTGCGTATTTCTCTTACTCCAGCATTTCCAGGTTTCGTACCGCGCCTTGATCCGCGCTAGTCGCCAGCAGTGCATAAGCCTTGAGCGCCGCACTCACCCGACGCTGCCTCTGCTGTGCAGGCTTCCAGGCATCTTTGCCCTTCGCTTCCATTGCCACACGACGGTTGGCTAATTCCTCCGCCGATAGCTCCACATTGATGCGGCGATTGGGGATGTCGATCAGGATGCGATCGCCGCCCTGAACCAGCGCAATATTGCCGCCCGCCGCTGCCTCCGGGGAGGCATGACCAATCGAGAGTCCTGAAGTCCCGCCGGAGAAACGACCATCGGTTAATAATGCACAAGCCTTGCCCAGACCCTTGGATTTAAGGTAACTGGTTGGATAGAGCATTTCCTGCATACCCGGCCCACCGCGCGGCCCTTCATAGCGAATAATTACCACATCGCCCGGTTCCACCTCATCGTTGAGAATTCCTTTGACAGCGGCATCCTGACTTTCATAAATCCGTGCCTTGCCTTCAAACACATGAATGCTTTCGTCTACGCCTGCCGTCTTCACAATACAACCGCGCTCAGCCAGGTTGCCGTAGAGTACAGTCAGTCCGCCCTCGGTGCTGTAGGCGTTTTCGACACGGCGAATACAGCCGTTTTCTCGATCCAAGTCGAGGGAGGGCCAGCGGGTCGATTGGCTGAACGCTTGCTGAGTTGGAATCCCCGCCGGGCCAGCTTTGAAGAAGGTGTGGACGGCTTCGTCATCGGTACGCATGATGTCCCAGTGAGCGATCGCTTCTTTGAGCGTCTGACTGTGGACTGTTGGCAAGTCCGTGTGGAGCAGTCCGGCACGATCCAGCTCACCGAGAATAGCGGGGATACCGCCCGCCCGGTGGACATCCTCGACATGATACTGGGGGGTGTTAGGTGCCACCTTGCAGAGTTGTGGTACCTGACGCGAGAGGCGATCGATGTCGGTCAAGGTGAAATTGACCCCGGCTTCATGAGCAGCAGCCAGTAAGTGCAGAATGGTGTTGGTGGAGCCGCCCATGGCGATATCCAGCATCATGGCATTCTCGAACGCTTTGAAACTGGCAATAGAGCGTGGCAGTACCGATTCATCGTCCTGCTCGTAGTAGCGGCGGGTAATGCTGACAATGGTTCGCGCGGCGTTGAGAAACAGATCTTTACGGTCGAAATGGGTCGCTAGCGTGGTGCCATTGCCGGGTAAGGAGAGACCAATCGCCTCGGTAAGGCAGTTCATGGAGTTGGCGGTGAACATACCGGAGCAAGAGCCACAGGTTGGGCAGGCGGAACGCTCATACTCTTCGACTAGCTCATCGCTGATACGGTCGTTCGCGGCAGCCACCATGGCATCCACTAGATCCAGTTTGTGTTCCGAGAGCTTCGTCTTGCCCGCTTCCATCGGGCCACCGGAAACAAATACGGCAGGAATGTTGAGACGCAGGGCTGCCATCAACATACCGGGGGTGATTTTGTCACAGTTGGAAATGCAGACTAGGGCGTCGGCACAATGGGCGTTGACCATGTACTCGACTGAATCGGCGATGATCTCGCGCGAGGGCAGGCTGTAGAGCATCCCGTCATGACCCATGGCGATGCCATCATCCACGGCAATGGTGTTGAATTCCTTGGCGACACCCCCGGCGGCTTCAATTTCACGGCACACCAGTTGTCCCAGATCCTTTAGGTGAACGTGTCCGGGTACGAATTGGGTAAAGGAGTTGGCGACGGCAATGATTGGCTTCTCGAAATCCTCGGTGTGCATTCCGGTGGCTCGCCAGAGAGCGCGGGCCCCGGCCATATTGCGTCCCTGGGTGGAGGTTTTGGAGCGATAGGTCGGCATGGCGCATCCTATTCGTCTAAAGGTTCTTAATAGTCTAAACGGTTGTGTCGCAACAACAGGTCAATGGTAAGTGGGAAAGCCTACTCCTGGGATTTTATGATGAGTGCGGAGCGGGAGGGCAAGGATAGGCACAGTTTTTTGCAATATTCTCAAGGCTCAGCACACTCAAGCTCCACGAGTGATCACGGTGGACAAGAATGCTGCCTACCCGGTCGCAATCGATATAAAAAAAGCTGTTTAAGGAGCCTTGGCTAAGGATTTACGCATTTCGATGTGGGGGATACCTGCTTCTTCAAACACTTCCCCTTGGGGGACAAACCCTAGTTTTTCGTAGAATGGTTGCACCGTAAGTTGAGCGTGGATTTTCACCACTGACACTGGCTGCGATCGCAAAACACAGAGGGCTGTTTCCATGATTTGTCTACCTAAACCGCGTCCTCGGTAGTCGGCTACTACCGCAACTCGCTCAATTTTGACGAGGCGATCGCTAATATACCGCAGGCGTGCGGTGCCCACAGGCTGCCCGTCTAAATACAAAACAATGTGTTGAGCTGCCTCATCTTGACCGTCAAATTCTAGGGCGGGATCGACTCCTTGCTCTTGTTGGAACACCGTCTTCCGCACCCTTTGAATGGCGTCTAGCTCATCGGCGTAGGTGACAACTTTCAGAATGCGATCGCTCATGAGTCGGCAGCCTCCTAATACCAAGTTGTATTTCAAAGATAGTAGAGCCGTTGCATGAAAGATGGTGGGATGTCTATCTTTCTTCCACGAGAGGACTCCCGTCACACCTATGCAGCAAAGTTTCTGTTTCATTCCTTAGAACTAGGGTGTTATCCCTCACTTCTGACATTGAATACATAGTTGGATGGCTTAGGTTACTAGTGAGGAACAGTCCCAAAGTGCTAGTCAGCCTCTAGAGCAATTTTCGAGAGCTAGAATTATTCTTGGTGAATTACAAGAGTGATGATGTTTCCAGATAATCCAGTATTAGATCCCTACCTGGACAAGTTTAATCGATTCCCGTTTTCTCAGCGGATCGCTGAAGTCATATCATCAAGGCATGATTCAAGCAGCATTGTGATTGGTATTTATGGTGCTTGGGGTGAAGGCAAGACAACTGTTTTTAACTTCATAGAAAAGATTCTTGAAAAGGATTCAAATATTGTTTGTGTTCGTTTTAATCCTTGGTTCTTTAGAGATGAAGAAAAGCTACTTTTAAGTTTTTTCCAGACATTAGCAGATGCTTTAAAGCGAAAGTTGACGACGAGAGCGGAAGATATTGGAGGATGGCTTGCAAAATCTGGGGAGATTCTTGCACCTTTATCTTTGGCTGATCCCACTGGGGCTGTTCGAGGCTCTGGTCAAATTTTTGAAAAGTTAGGCAATCTTTTTTCTCAAGTCAAGCTAGAAGAAAATAAAAAGCGTATTGAGAAGATACTTGAAGAAGAAAATAAACGACTTGTAATATTCATAGACGATATTGATAGACTAGACAAATCTGAAATACAAAGTATCTTTAAGCTTGTGAAGCTTTCTGCTGGCTTTAAGAATACTACTTACCTTTTGGCTTTTGACGAAGAGAAAGTTGCATCAGCAATTTCCGAGAAATACGGTTCTGGAGATTTAGAAGCAGGACGTAGCTTTCTAGAAAAAATTATTCAAGTACCGTTGACTCTGCCACAGGTAAGCTATGGTTCTTTGCAGAAATTTTGTTTTGAGTGTGTTGATGAAGCTCTAAAAAATATCAGTTTAGAGTTGACCGAAGAGGATGTTAGAAGATTTATTAAATGCTTTTCGGAAGGATTAGCAATTCAACTGAAGACACCAAGAGTAGCCCAGAGATATGGTAATACTATCACTTTCTCTATTCCTCTTCTTAAGGGGGAGGTAAACATAGTTGACTTATTACTTATTGAAGGAGTTAAGGTCTTTTATCCTAAATTGTACAGTTCTATAAAAGATAAGCCGAGCTATTTCCTTGGTCAAGTTTTAGACCAAGGTGGAAATTTTGAACAAGTCAAGAATATGGTAATTGAGTATATTGAGCAAAGTATTTCTGATTTAAGCCAAGAAGCTCAGATATATGCAAAAAATTTATTAAAAGAGTTATTTCCTCACCTTACTGGAGTACTAGGAAATATTCATCATGGCTCAGATTGGCAAATAGAGTGGACTCAGCAAAAACGTATAGCATCTTTAAAGTATTTTAAAAGATATTTTGCGTATAGTATTCCTGAAGATGACATTTCAGATCAAAATTTACTGGTTTTCTTGAATCAACTGGAGCAAGCTGATGGCAGCAGCATCAGCAATGAAATTAAAAGAATTACAAACTATCAAAGTTCAAGTACAGACTCATTTCTTGCTGAAATTTTCAGAAAAATTTATCAATTATCAAATTTGGCTTCTCAAAACTTGGCTCTAGCTTTAGCAGAAATGGGAAGTTATTTTCCGAAACCTGAAACACTGTACTCTTTTGAGAGTGCCTTTAGTAGAGCGGGAATTTTGGTTAGCCACTTGATCCAAAAGATTGATGAATCAGATAAGAGGCTCATTCTTGCCAAACAGGTTCTGCAAATTGCAAACCCCATTTGCTTTGCGCCTGAATGTTTTAAATGGATACGGGCAAGTAAGAAAGATGATGAAAAGGAAGATAGCGAAGATCTATTTTCTGAATCTGATATTAGTGTCCTTGCAGAAGTGGTTATCCATAGAATTAGGGATGTAGCTCAAGAAAAAGCTATTTATCTTAACTCTCCTGAAAGTACCCGTGAGTTACTTAGCTTTTGGGCGTCTTGGTCTTCAAAAGAAGAGACTAATAACTATCTGAGAAGTTGCTTTGAGCAAGATCCTAATAGTGCTGTTGATTTTATCAAATGCTATATTCCAACAGTTTGGTCAATGGGTATGGAACCACCTTATCGTGTAGGACTACCTTCCAAAGGTACACTTAAACGAAACACTTATGATGCAATTGTTTCTGTTGTTGATGCTGAGTTATTAATAGAAACTCTCAAAAAGGTGTATGGGAATAAATTAAATTCACCTGGATTTGAACGCCAGAATGATCATCAGTCAGTGGAGGAGGTGGCAGCATATCAGTTTGTTTATATCCATAATAAAGTTTTGGCAGATGACGCAGGCTAACACTGCGTTGGTGCGGACGAACGGAGTTTACTGATGGGCATTCGAGGTTATCTGCCGCCGCACAATTTCACCATTAGACCGCTATGTAGCGGAATGCTGGGGAATTTAGACTGCAAACAATCAGAAAAGAGTTGCTGTGAGGTCTCGAAGGCTGCTAGGTTCTATAAAAAAAATCCCCCCGCAGTAGCGAGGGGTTAAAAGCATTAACGAATTAAGACGCGGCTACGGCTAATCCACTATGACGCAGTAAGGGTTCTGTGCTGGGTTCGCGTCCCCGGAAGGACTTAAATACCTCCATCGGGTGCAGACTGCCACCGAGGGCAAGTACTGTATCCCGGTAGCGCTTGCCTGTAGAGGCGATCGCTTCCTCATTCTCCAAGCCTGCATCTTCAAAGGCGGCAAACGCATCGGCACTGAGAACCTCAGCCCACTTGTAGCTGTAGTAACCTGCCGCATAACCTCCGGCGAAAATGTGACCAAAGGCACACAAAAAGGCATCTTCGGGTAAAGGTGGCAACACGGTTGTGGTTTTGGCGAGGCGATTTCGTACATCTGCCGCCGTTTCCTTGCCCCCCGGTTGATAGCGGTGGTGCAACTCGATGTCTACAAAGCTAAAGTGCAACTGTCGCAACATGCCGCTACCACTCATGTAATTCCGGGCAGCGAGGAGCTTTTGGTAATAATGCTCTGGCAAGGGTTCCCCGGTTTCGTAATGCTTCGCCATGCCGAAGAGGGTTGCTCGGTCGTAGCACCAGTTTTCCATAAATTGGCTGGGCAATTCTACCGCATCCCATTCAACATTGTTGATGCCAGATGCGCCAACATAATCCACCTTCGTCAGCATATGCTGCAAGCCATGACCGAATTCGTGGAAAAGCGTCTCCACTTCTGAGAAGGTCATTAAACTCGGATTACCATCGACGGGAGGCGTTTGGTTACAGATCAGATATGCCACAGGTAGGCGCGTTGTGGTCTTACCCTCAACGGTCATTTTGGCACGACCGACACAGTCATCCATCCAAGCACCACCGCGCTTTTCGGCTGGGCGGCTGTAGGGGTCTAAATAGAAGTAGGCGATCGCTTCCCCGGTTTCATCCGCAATCTGGAAGTACCGCACATCCTGATGCCAGACGGGGGCTTGTCCATCCGCCGCCGTCACGGTGACGCCAAAGAGTCGCTTCACCAAACCAAACAAGCCATCCAACACTTGAGGAAGCGGGAAGTAAGGACGCAACTCTTCATCATTAAAGGCAAACTTCTCTTCCCGTTGGCGTTCTGCCCAGAAGCTGATATCCCAGTGCTTCAAGTCGCTAGCTTCTTCTGCATTCTTCGACGCCGCAAACGCTTTTAAGGCTTCTAAATCCTTAACCGCCGCCTCATAGCTAGCACTTCGCAGCTCCTCTAAAAGTGCCTCCACTGCCTCAACATCAGGAGCCATCTTCCGCGCTAGACTCAACTCCGCGTAACTGTTGAACCCTAGCAGTGCCGCTTTTTCCTTCCGCAGCTCCAAAATCCGCTCAATCAACGGCTTGTTATCCAATTCCCCACTGGAAGCACGGCTAAGGAAGGCTTTGTACAGCTTTTCGCGCAAGTCGCGACGGGTACTGTGCTGCATAAAGGGAACGTAGCTAGGATAATCCAGCGTGATCCGCCAAGGGCCATTTTCTGCGGTGGCATTTTCTGCCCCTTCTGCCCGCGCGGCTTGAGCTGCCAGACTCAGCAAGCTGGGGGGTAAACCGTCCACTTCGTCTTTACTGGTAAGCGTCAGGTTAAAGGCTTTCGTCGCATCGAGGATGTGGTTACCAAACTTTGTGGAAAGTTCAGCGAGTTCTAGTTGAATGGCGTTGAATCGTTCCCGTTTTTCACCTTCTAAGCCAACACCAGACAATTCGGCATCACGAAGCGCGGCTTCAACAATCCGCTTTTGAGCCAACTCTAAGCTGTTCCACTCTTCGCTGTCTCGGAGTGCCTTAAACGCTTCATAGAGCGGTTTGCTTTGGCTGAGTTTATTGGAGAACTTCACAACCTGAGGCTGTACCGTTTCGTGAGCTGACCGCAATTCTGGGCTGTTTTTCACCCCCATCAAATGGCTGACAATGCCCCAACTCCAGGTTAGGCGCTCTTCTAGTTGTTGGAGAGGTTCTACTAATCCGCTCCAAGTTGGCGTGACGGTAGACTCTAGTTTTTCCAGTTCAGAGTCGAGTTCGGGGAGCCGTTTTTCAAAGGCAGGAACAACCTGCTCCGGCGCGATCGCCTCAAAGGGCGGTAGTCCTTTACCAACGAGTAAAGGATTATCTGCGATCGTAGCGTTGGTACTCATAAGTTTCTATATATCCGGTGCCGTGCTTGAATCTTTTTCAATTGATGTATTTACTGTTACCTATTATCGTCAAGCTCTCTACAATTGCCGAGTGTGGGGCACCGTAATGACAAGGGATGTAAATGCCTCGCCTTCTTTTTAAGCTGATTTAAATCAATTTAAACTAGCTACCATACGAGAAGACGCACTCTTTCCTGTTTCTAATTGCACCCCAGTCCATGTCACAATCTGTAACAACAGGTAACGAGATTTTCCCACAAGCCGAACAAGAGTGGGTGGAAGTTCCTGCTCCCGATATCAGTCATCTAGTCACGGAAGATGACACTCCTGTGGACAACCTAATTTCAGAGAAACAGCAGCGGCTCTTGACGGCTTGCCTTTATAGTTCCCGATCAGGGGACGTACCCTTTTTAGCTACAGCCAATGTCGGCTTGTTCTATGGCATCAAGCAACCGCCGCTCGTACCGGATGTTCTTCTCAGCCTAGAAGTCTCTGTTCCTGAAGATTGGAGTCAAAAACAAAATCGCTCCTACTTTGTCTGGCACTTTGGTAAGCCACCGGAAGTGGCGATTGAGATTGTCTCCAACACCGTAGGAAACGAACTAGGCAGCAAATTGAGAGACTATGCTCGTGCGGGAGTTGCCTACTACATAGTGTTTGATCCGCTACAGTTTTTAGACGATGTCGTGCTGCGAGTCCACCAGCTACAGGGAACCTCCTACAGGTTGTTAGATGATTGTTGGATGGAGCAGATCGAACTTGGGGTTACTTTGTGGGAGGGAAGCTTTGAAGGCAAGCACTATACCTGGCTGCGCTGGTGCGATCGCAGTGGCAATCTGTTACTGACAGGCGACGAACGCGCCGAACAGGAACGTCAACGCGCCGAACAGGAACGTCAACGCGCCGAACAAGAACATCAACGCGCCGAACAAGAACGTCAACGCGCCGAACAGGAACATCAACGTGCCGAGCGGTTGGCAGAGCTATTGAGAGCTAGGGGAATTGATCCAGATGAAGCGCTATAGAAATTGGCGATTGATCCAAATCTGGGTTGAGCTAATTTTTCCTACAACTTTGATTCATTTTTGACGCAGAGGGCGCAAAGGAGCAAGAGAGGAGTTTAGGCGGCGGAGTGGTTGTCAATGGGTAAGGCGTGTCCCAAAACGGTGAAGACTTGGCGCTGCTCGAATAGCTCTACTAAGTCGGTGTTAATCTTGTTTTTGGCAGCTTCTCCCCTGAGAATTTGCAGGACGGTATCGACAGGTAAACGACGTTTGTAGGGGCGATCGCTAGCCGTGAGAGCGTCATAAATATCTGCAATCGTCAAAATTTGCGTTTGAACCGGGATATCCGGCTGCTTTAAGCCTTGAGGATAGCCACTACCATCAAGTTTTTCGTGATGCGCTCCCGCGATCGCGGGGACGTTTTTCAGGTGTTTTGTCCAGGGAATCCGCTGGAGAAAGTTGTAGGTGTATTTGACGTGGGCTTCAATACCTAAGCGCTCTTTGGGGGTTAAGTTCCCTTTTGGGAGCATCAATTGCGCTATCTCACTAGGGGTGATGAGCGGATTGAGTTTGCCATCGATGTTCCGGTAGGTGTATTGAGAGAGTGCCGTTAGTTCTGACAATGCCTCTTCAGATAAGGCTTGGAATTGTTTGGTTTCGATGGCTTCTGGTTCGTTTAGTTGCAGGAGTAATTGCCAGTAGCGATCCAGTGTCTCGATCGCTTGTACCAACTGGGTGTCGTGCTGTTGCATGTGCTGACAGTGAGGACAGTTACTCAGCACGTTATCCAAGTGTTGATGGTTAGCCGTACTCAATAAGTATTGGTACTTAGCTTGCACGGCTTCCATTTCTAAGGTGCGCTGTGCTAGAGCAAAACGGTGACGGATAACTTCTAGTTGTTGGGGATAGAGTTTTTTACGCTTACTAAGAATGGCTTCGGGAACGCAAACTTTGCCAAAGTCGTGCAATAAGGCGGCGTAGCGAATTTCTTGAATTTGGCGATCGCTAAATTGAATTGCCCGCAATGCTCCGGAACTGACACTACTCACTTCTTCACTAAGGCGCACCGTTAAGTCAGCTACTCGTTCTGAATGCCCGAATGTTGTCGGATCGCGGACTTCAATGATCTGAACAGAGGCTCTGACGAAGCCTTCAAAGAGGTTTTCAATTGCACCTTGCAGTTGGTTGCGTTCAATGGAAATTGCCGCTTGAGAGGAAAGCGATCGCACGATCCGCTCTTCCCATTGGGAATAAGGCTGAGTCACGGCTAAAGCATTTTCGGGAGTAATCACCACATCCGGTTTAATCTTGCGATTGATCAGCTGCAATACCCCGATCACTTCTCCTTCTTGGTCTTGCATCGGCAACACCAACACCGAGCAAGTACGATAAGGAATAGTTTGATCGAAGCGGCGATCAAACTGATAAGGTACTCCCGGCAGCAAGTTGTAGGCATCCGGCAGATTTAAACTTTCACCAGTTATCGCCACGTACCCTGCTAGACTTTTGGGATTCAGAGACACTTCAAATTTCTGAAAGCCGACTTCAGGTAAAGAATCATTCTGAGCAATTTTAAAGCCTAACTTTGGGATCGCCTCACTACGATCAACTAAATAAACGCTTCCCGCATCGCTATTAGTAATTTCCCGACTTTTGGATAAAATTAGGCAAAGCAATTCCTCCAAATCGCTACTACTAGAAAGGGCAGTACCAATCGCTAAAAGTTGCTCGATCAGTTCAACGCTCTCAGTATCAGCCAAGCCAAGTTTTTTACGTTCGCGGTTCATGATTTGGGAGGAGTAAATAATGAAAAATCGTAGTCATGCAGATAGATGGAGGCGGTCGCTCGCTACACTTCAGCCAGGAAACCCTGGCAAAATAACTGGCAGTAACAGTTGACCTTGAACTACCAATCTATTCCACCCACTTAGTTCACCGCTTTACCCCTAAGGCACTAACAAAGAGCGACTACTGCCCTGCTATATCACTAACATTGTTTCGCTGTCAGTTGTTTATAGAAACCATGAAAAGTTAGGGAAAGAATGTAAAGTTTGGTCTGACGAAAAAACTAGTCTTTTGTAGGGACGCAACCCACGAACTTAACTCCCAAGGTGAAAGACAATGACACAAGCGACTGCACCGAGTGAAATTACCCCTTTAGTGCTAAAAATGTCTCCAGCCATTGAGATGACAGATGACCAATTCTTTGAATTTTGTCAACTCAACCGAAACTTACGCATCGAGCGCACCGCCAAGGGAGAATTAATTATTATGCCCCCCACAGGGTCAGAAACCGGAAACCGTAACTTTGATTTAATCGTGCAACTGGGAATTTGGACGCGACAAGATGGGACAGGAATCGGTTTCGACTCCTCTGCTGGATTTACTCTCCCCAATGGTGCAACTAAATCCTCGGATGCTGCCTGGATTAAACTAAAGCGATGGGAGAATATTCCCCCAGAACAACGAGCGAAATTTGCTCCCATTTGTCCTGATTTCGTCGTGGAGTTACGTTCTCCCAGCGATCGCCTCCAACCCCTCAAAGATAAACTCCAAGAATACATCGATAATGGCGCATCGCTTGGTTGGCTAATTGACCGCAAAAATCGCGAAGTTTACATCTATCGTCCTCAACAAAAGGTCGAGTGTCTAGATAATCCCTCTACCCTCAGTGGCGACCCACTTCTACCGGGTTTTGTCCTTGATTTATCAACAATCTGGTAAATCAACCAGGGAAGCGGAGGTAGTGAAACTCGAGCAAGGTTTAGCTCAATGTTTGCTTCTTACTAAGTATCAGAGGGTGAGTTGTTACGATTTCTCAATTGTTGAATGGTTACTTGAATCGCTAACGCCACTAAACCTAGAGCGACAAACCCAAAAACAAAGGTAGCTAGGCTACTGACGCCAACAACCAGAGTCCGCACCGCCGCTGCAATATTGATCGCCGTTGGATTAGTTGAAGTAATCGGTTTAGCTGCAAAGCTTTGAAAAATAGCCGAGGTGAGATAGTAGCCACCGATCGCAAATGCCGCAGAAATTAGTGCTGCTGTTAGACATTGCAGAGGACTCGGTAGGGAGGGGGAAGTTTCCGTTGGGGAAGTTTTTTCGTTGGAATTAGTCATTAGTCACTATAGCCATCCTTAATTGAGGACTTGGAGGCATCAACGCTTATAGGTGCTTAGTTTTAGAGTTGAGCTGAACGCCGTGATTGGAAAATTTAGCCGCCCACAACTCTAAATCGGGATCGGGAATGGCTGCTCTTACAGCTTGCTGGACTTGATGCGCTTGGGCTTCAGATTCAGTGAGGGCAAAAATAGTTGGCCCTGATCCTGACATCATCGTACCTAAAACATCAGTACTCGCGAATACCTCGCGTAACTGCGCCACCTTTGGCTCGACTGGTAATACTACCCGCTCTAAATCGTTGCGGAGTAACTGCCCGATTTGCTGACTATCTTTGTGAAAGATTGCGTTCACTAAGGGACTCGAATGCACCTTAGAGGCGCGGGATTCCAGAGTTTTAGCATCGTAGACATACTCGCTACCAAACTCAGAACGATAGGTTTGGTAAGCCCAGGCAGTGGAAACAGCAATGCTACGATATTTTCCTAACACTACATAAAGAGAATCCATCGTGGGGAGGTAAGACAGTTGTTCTCCTCTACCTGTAGCAATAGCTGCCCCCCCTGAAATGCAAAAGGGAACATCGGAACCAAGTTGGGCGGCTAAATCCTGTAATTCTGGCTGAGTAAGTCCGAGTTGCCAGAGCATATTTAGCCCGACTAAGACAGCCGCTGCATTAGAAGACCCCCCGGCTAGCCCCGCCGCGACAGGGATTTTTTTGTTGATGGTGATTTCGACGCCGCCATACTGAGCAAAAGCGTTGGGATATTCTAAGGTAATTAATTCAGCGGCACGATAGGCGAGATTGCTTTGATCTAAGGGGACTTGAGGATGATTGCAATGGACGCGGATGGTGTCGGTACTAATTGAGCGCAACTCAATATGATCAGCTAAGTTGATGCTTTGGAGAATCATCACAAGTTCGTGATAACCATCTGGGCGATCGCCAATGATTTCTAGATACAAATTAATTTTGGCTGGGGCAATCAGGGAGTAAGAGCGCATGTTGGCAGGATGAAGGATGAAGGGTGAAGGATGAAGTATGAAGGGAAATGCTCGTTAACGGCGTGCATCATTCCTTAGCAAATTACTCAACTCTACCCACTTGGCAACGCTTAGGTCTTCGGCGCGGACTTGGGGGTTTACTTCTAATTCTTCCAGCAAATCGGTGAGGCGATCGCGATCGATTACAGATCTCAAATTATTCCGCAACATTTTGCGCTTGCTAGAAAAGCCAAGTTTTATCAGGGTTTCTAGGTATTTAATATCATGGGCAGGGGGGTCAGTGTCTCGCGGACGCAGCCGCACAACCATAGAATCAACTTTGGGGGGTGGAGAAAAGGCTTTTGCTGGGACGTTGCAAATAAACTCTACCTCTGCCAGATATTGCACCCGCACAGATAATGCCCCAAATGCCTTAGAACCGGATTGAGCATACAAGCGTTCTGCCACTTCTTTTTGGACAAGCAGCACGATAGAGTCAAAAGGTTTCGGGTTCGGTTGGCTAATCGTTCCCAGCAGTTTCTCTAAAATTGGGCCTGTGATGTTATAGGGAATATTGGCGACAACTTTGTTCGGTTTTTGGAAGGTGGGAAAGTGGGCAAGCTGGGCATTCAAGTCCATTTCCAGGAAGTCGCCTTGTAAAAGCAAGAAGTTCTCACGCTGACCGAGCTTTTTGGCTAAGAGTTCGCACAAGTCACGGTCAATTTCTACCGCTACCACTGACTGAACCAGGGGTAATAACTGGCGTGTGAGAATGCCTGTACCGGGGCCGATTTCTAAAATGCGATCGCCTTCTTGCAACTTGGCAGCGGCGATGATTTGATTTAGAGCCTTCTCACTCCGCAGCCAGTGTTGACCAAATTGTTTACGTGCTTTGGGAGTCATATATCACAGATTACAACGGCTAGAGTGGCTCAGATCTCCGACTTCTTCAATAAGTCAAAGATCTGATCTCGCCTTCAGTTGCTTCAACAACTCTTCTCAAGAAACTGCTTAACCAAGTGTTGATTGCGAGCCAGGTAATCTTCAGCAATCTGCTCTAAATTGGCAATGTTTTCAGGGCTAGCGTCATCCATTTTATCGTTGGTGATTTCTGGTTGCATACGCAGGTAACGGGAGCATTCTTCCCCGTCTGCATCTGGATCACTCATCACTTCGCGGGTAATGTAGTTGTGGATATCAGAGGGAGCATCAAAGGAAACTTCAACGATGCGCCCATTCCATGCCCATTGCAAAATTCCCCACCCCCGTACTTTTTCCCAGGGAAGAGAACGACTAGAACTGCCCGTTCCAATGGAGAGCATACTGATCTCTTTAATGGGATAATCGAGCCGCAGGGCTTCTGCAACGGCACAGGCAGAAGGATTATTTGCTCCTACACCGCCATCAATGAGTGAGTAGCGTCTCTCCTCTGTTTGCAAAAGATGGGCAGGAAAATAGCTAGGAGCTGAGGCTGAAGCGGTACAAGCCTCCCACAACGGAGTCTTCACGGTATCTTTATATTGTTGCCAGCTTTTAAAAATCAGCGGTTCGCGCTTGATTGTGTCATAGGACGTAATTAACAAACGGGGTGATTGCCCGATATCGGCTAAGGGTCTGTGGCCCAATTCTTCTTTGAGAACGGCGATCAATCCTTGATCGGAGTACTTGGGAGCTGACAATCCGTATTGCTTCACCAACCCTAACCGCTGCAGATTCAGACGACTGTTGTAGGGAAAGATGCGTTGCCCTTTTGTCCGGTAGAGATTGAGAATGTCCTGACTTTTGCGCCCAATAGCGATCGCCCCGGCTAAAATTGCCCCCGTAGAGGTTCCCGCAATCAAGTCAAAATACTCATTTAAAGGCTGATCGATCTGCCGTTCGATTTCTATGAGAATTCGTGCCGCAATCACACCCCGAATCCCACCGCCATCCAAACTCAAAATCCGATAAGTCACGAGTTATTGTCCTTTCTACATATCCTTAGAGATGCTGCCAAGCAAATTCAGTTAAATTCCTCAAACATTTGAGGAATTTAACGAATGCTGATCCCTTCTCACTTTAAAGAGGAATTAGTTTGACATACTCACCGGGCTGAAGCGTTCGACTGCCCTTCGGCAGGTGGAACACTGAGCGTTCGACTGCCCTTCGGCAGGCTCAGGAACCGCGCTCACGCCGAAGTCCACGGTGATTCTTTACGCTTCATTGGATCGTGCTACCGAAGTAGTCTTACAGTTCCTCAACGTACATTTAAGGTCGTGCCGATGCCCCATGCCGACCATTTCTATATTTTTTGATGCGTTCTCATCCCTGTCGTGTTCTGTACCGCAATTCCGGCAAAGTACCGAGCGTATTGACAAATCAATCTTGCCCCATTTGTAGCCACAATCAGAGCAGACTTGGTTAGTTGGCTCCCATCTGCTGATGACTACGAACTTGCGCCCATATTTTTCAGACTTTGCTTCAACCAAAATCCGGAAATCTCTCCAGCCTTGCTGACTAATTACCCTAGAAAGTTTACGATTTTTAACCATCCCTGACACATTCAAATCTTCCAAAACGATAGTTTGGTTTTCACTAACGATTTTGGTTGACAATTTGTGCAAAAAGTCTTTGCGGGTATCTGCAATTTTGTTGTGAATCTTGGCTATCCGAATCCTAGTTTTATGCCTCCTGCTTGAATCTTTTTGCTGACGGGGTAACTGGCGCTGAAGCTTACGCACTCTAAAGTCTAGCGCCTTGCAGCTGGGACTCACAGCCCTTTCACCGTTACTGATCACAGCAAAAGTTTTAATCCCTAGGTCTATGCCGATGCTTTGGTTTTTGGTATCAGCTTGAACCGGTTCTACTTCTACCACAAAGCTCAGAAAGTAACGGTTAGCGCAGTCTTTAATTATCGTGACTGAGCTAGGTTCTGACGGCAGATCTCTAGACCAAACTGGTTTAACAATCCCAATCTTGGCTAGATAAACACCTTCCCCTTTCAAAGAAAACCCACCACGAGTAAGTCTTGCCGCTTGACTGGATGTGCGCTTTTTGAATTTGGGATAGCCAACTTTGCGACCTTTCCTTTTTCCTTTGCAAGAATCAAAAAAGTTCTTGAAAGCTATCTCTAAGTCAGCTACAGACTGTTGCAGAGGTATATTTGATACCTCACCTAGCCAAGCTCTTTGCTCGGTCTTTTTTGCCTGAGTGATAACAATCTTTTGAAGTTCAGCAGATTTAGGTTTCTTTTCAGATTGTTTACAGATTGCAAGAGCATCGTTGTACACAACACGAACGCAGCCGAACAACCGAGCCAAGCTCTGCTGCTGTTGGTCTGTTGGGTAAAAACGATACTGGTATCTTGCTTTCATCTGTCATGTTAAAATTGGTCTGTATCTTGATCTTGCTCTTGATTATATATTGGTCTCCAAAAAATGACTACTCAATTTCGGAGAGAAAGACATAGCGTTACAGACCTTAAGATTCACTTGGTTTGTGTAACTAAATACAGAGATGAGATTTTTGGTGGGGAGGAAATGAAATTGATCGAAAAAGTATTTCACCATGTAGCAACACAGATGAACTTTAACATTTTAGAAATTAATGGGGAGGATGAACACGTCCACGCGCTGATCGAATACCCTCCAAAACTTTCTGTGTCGAAGATCGTAAACGCACTGAAGGGTGTTTCAAGTAGACGCTATGGGCAAGCAGGGTTTAAAAAACCGCAAAGCAAAACAGCCTTGTGGAGTCCTAGTTATTTTGCTGTGTCTGTTGGAGGTGCCCCTATTGAAGTGCTAATTAAATACATCAAAAATCAAGAAAAGCCGTCCTAGAAGGTGTTCCTGAGCGGCTCGAGTGAGCCTCGCCGAACTCCTGTCGAAGGACGGGGCTTGTATCCCATTATTTTTGGTCAGACGGCTAGCAGGGTTGTTGAGAACCAACGAGATTGACCCTGATCGAGTCCTGTAGCAATTAATAAATTTTCTGAGTAACTAATGCAACTCACCGGATTGGAGATTACTTCTGGTGATCTCGAGAGTAATCTTACCCTCGAAGTCAGGGATGGGGGCAGCCGGTTTACTAAGGCGGACTTGGACTTGCTGCACTTTGTCTAATTTCAAAATTGCTTCGGCGATCGTACTGGCTAATTTTTCAACGAGGGCAAATTTTGAGGTCTTAACCAAATGCTTGACTATTTCTATCGCCCTGCGATAGTCAAGAGTATCTTCAATATTGTCACTTTGACCAGGATGTGATAAATCCAACCACAGGGTAAGATCCACTTCAAACCACTGTCCCAAGACTTGTTCTTCCTGCAGGTAGCCTGTATAGCCGTAGCTGCGAATTCCTGTAAGTTGAATAAAATCCATTACCGACAACCCAATGACTCCCTCGTTGACACTCCGGTTTTCAAATTGACTCCCGTTGCTTGGGAACAGAGTTTTTTCACTTGCAACCCATCTAAAACTGCATTGCTAAAGTCAGTTCCGGTGATGTTTACATTATCAAAACGAGAACGTAGCAGCATTGCTTCTTCAAAGACTGCATCGCTTAAGTCGGCTCCCGTGAAGTCCACTAAATAAGCGATTCCGTAGGTAAAGTCTGCTCCGTGCAGGTTTGCCTGATTGAGGGTAGTACTGTTAAATACGGCACCCCGCAAGTTAGCGTTACTGAAGTCTGTCATCTCCAAACTGGCATTGGTAAACTCTGTTTTTTCTAAGTCTTGATTAGAAAAATCCTTGGCGCTGAGTTGGTTGCTGTCTGCTGAACGAGAAATGGAAGAAGAACTTGCCGCTTGTGCTGATAAGGGAACGCTCACCAGCAGTAGTACCAACAATAGGATTGCCGCTAGTCGTTGAAAATGCCTCATTCTAGATTATTTGTTAACGATATGTTTGCTAAAAACAGATTTTTCTGGAAAAGTTAGTCTGTCGTCGGCTTCCCTTATTTTAGGGTGTGTTGGCTTCCATTACATCGAGGCTCTAGAAGAGGGCGATCGCTCTTTTCAAATCATCAGTAAAAGTGACTTTTTTGGGGTCAAAGATGTCTGTTTTTGACTCTATGTTAATTTTTATAACAATTTTTTTACCCTGGATTGGGAAATTAAATGCTGTGTTAATTTAACGAAAGAACAGATTCGGTGGTAGTGTTTGTGCCTAGTATTAAAAGGATTCCCCCTCTTAGTATTGGCAGGCTTCTCTCCGAAATCTCAATTACTACGTGCCTCTGATTTTGGAGACAGTCTATCTATGTCAATTTATGTAGGGAACCTCTCTTACGACGTCACCCAAGAAGAGTTGAGCGCAGTTTTTGCAGAATACGGCTCTGTAAAACGCGTACAACTACCAACTGACCGGGAAACCGGACGTATGCGTGGATTCGGTTTTGTGGAAATGAGCAGCGATGATGAAGAAACGGCTGCCATTGATGCACTAGACGGCGCAGAATGGATGGGACGCAAGATGAGAGTTAATAAAGCCAAGCCGCGTGAAGATCGCGCTGGTGGTGGTGGACGGAGTAATAATAACTTCTCTAGCCGCTATTAAGCTTTATCGCTCTTGGCAGTTGAATAGAGACTGACGTCCGAGGGAGTAGGGTGGGCAATGCCCTCCCTACAGCTAAATGTACTTGACTCTCTTTGCCTGTAAGGGTAGCGATCGCTTTTTTCCTTACTCCCCAATTCTTAAGGATGGTATTAGTCAGACACCTAAGCCTGACTGGTTCTTAAGTAATAAAAAGGGATAGGATTTAAACTACAGATCTCGATGAGTAAAGGGTTTTGCCTGCTCGCCCGTGTAGGTAGCGGCAATATGAGCATTCCCTTGCAGTTGATACTTATAGGTGATCAGACCTTCTAGCCCAACCGGGCCACGGGGCGGCATTTTTTGGGTACTGATACCCACTTCTGCACCAAAGCCATAGCGAAAACCATCGGCAAAGCGAGTGGAACAGTTGTGGAAGACATTCGCGGCATCAACTTGAGACAAATAGGTGTCAGCAACGGCTGGGTCTTCGGTGACAATCGCCTCCGTATGCCGGGAACCATAGGTGTTGATGTGGTCAATGGCAGTGTCTAGGGAGTCCACAACTTTGATAGCAAGAATCAAATCGCTGTACTCGGTAGACCAGTCAGCATCGGTAGCCGCCGCGATATTAAGAATTTTTACGCTTGCCTGATCCCCTCGCAATTCCACGTCGCGCTTTTGTAAGGCGGTAGCAACTAGAGGGAGAAAGGCTGGGGCAATGGCTTCGTGGACAAGTAAGGTTTCAATCGCATTACAGGCGGCGGGATACTGAGTTTTGGCATCTACAGTAATGTCTGTTGCCTTTTGCAGATCAGCCGCAGCGTCAACGTAAAGATGACAAATTCCATCTGCATGACCGAGTACTGGGATGCGAGTATTTTCCTGTACAAAGCGGACAAAGGAGTTGGAACCTCTGGGGATAATTAAATCCACCGATTCATCTAGCTTCAGCAACTCCAGGGTTTCTTCTCTGGTGGTCAGCAGTTGCACGACGGCTGGATCGACGGCGGTTTCTTTGAGTCCTGCATGAATGGCACGGACTAAGGCGTCACAAGAGCGTGCCGCTTCTTTCCCACCTTTGAGAATCACGCCGTTGCCCGATTTGATCGCCAGAGAAGTAATTTGAATTAACGCGTCGGGGCGGGCTTCAAAAATTACACCGAGGACTCCTAAAGGACAGCTAATCCGCTTGAGGATCAGCCCTTCATCCAGTTCTCGGTGAATTTGTATCTTGCCAACAGGATCGTCAAGTTTGCCGACATTGCGAACCCCGGCGATCGCGCTTTTTAGTTTGGTCTCATCTAGCTTCAGCCTTGCTTGCAGTGGCTTGGGAATTCCCTCTGCTGCCGCGACTTCGCAATCGGCGGCATTGGCTGCCAGGATATCTGGTGCCGAAATTTCTAACGCTTGGGCGATCGCTTCAATCGCCTGGTTTTTTTCAGCCGTAGATAGCACAGCTAATTGCCGTGCATGGGTGCGAGTGCGTTGTGCGATCGCTCTCAGCGGAAGGGTAGCAATAGGAGTAGTCATGACGTTCCAGGAAATACCAGCCCGTAAGCTGAAGTTTAGCAAAGATACGGGTTTCTCACTCAATCCTAATCAAATGTTGTTGGTTGTGAGAGATTCCTGCAATATCATTGAAACGGGAGCTACCAATCCGTCGAGAAATGCTTCTAACCACTCAAAACCAACCGCTAGGCTAGTCTCTCTGCTTCACCTGACGGCTAGCACCAACTGCCGCCCCAGCGCCAGCAACCAAGCCAATACTCATCCCTTGAATCGTGCTAACTAACGGATCTTGAGTTAGACACTTCGTAGTAACCTGGGCAGCTTGCAGACATGTATGGCTGTCTATCCAGTTAGAGGTGCCTCCAATAATAGCGCCAGCAGCACTACAGGCGGTAATCAGGACGATAAGACGGTTGCTTTTTCTAACCATAGGTAGATGACAACTTTTGTAGGTTTGAGCAAGGCTTTTATCTAGACTACCCATATTGAGATAAAAAGTCACAGTTTTTGAAAAAACTTTTGCTCAAAAAGTCGTTTTTACCAGAAAAGTTTCTATAACTCTGGCAAACTCGATTCCTAAGCCGTATTGAGCGGCGGAGGTTTGGGTAGCTAGAAGTAAATTTGATTTTCCTAGCTGACGAAGCCTAAAACTCTCGGTTCCCGGCTCCTTATGCCATACCTCCAACGCCTTTCTCCTACTCCATACGCCAATTGAAAGGTAAACGAGCATAAACCCCTCTGGGGTCATTCATCGTTTGTAAAACGGCTAAATCTGCCTTGAATTTCTCAAATTCTGCGGTTATGGGGTCAATCTCTGGCTTCGCTTGCGTACTTTCCTCACCCGCCAACCGTTTTAAAAACCGTGATTCAAAACCGCCAGATTTTGAAGATTTTTGCAGTTCCCAGTCATCGCCCAACTTGGCTTGTTTTGCTGCGTACTGCACGGCTTGCTCAAATCCCCCCAGTTCATCGACCAAGCCGATTTTCTGGGCATCTCGACCCGACCAAACTCGTCCTTGAGCGATTTGGGCAACCTGTTGTTTCGGTAGCTTCCGGGCATTTGCCACCTTTTCTAGGAACTGGTCATAAATTTTGTTGACGGCTTTTTGAGCGATCGCTAATTCTTGGGGCGTCTTCGGGCGCGATACAGTTTGACTATCGGCGTAGCGTCCAGTTTTCACTACATCCCAGGTAATGCCGTTATTATTCGCCAGTTCCTGTACATTGGGCAGCAGACCAAAAACACCAATTGAACCTGTAACCGTGTTGGGTTCGGCAAATACATAATCTGCCCCCGTCACAATCCAATAGCCTCCAGAAGCCGCGAAATCCCCCATGGAAACAATCACTGGCTTCTCTTTTTGAGTTAGCCGTACTTCCCGCTCAATCACCTCTGATGCCGTGGCGCTTCCACCAGGGCTATTGACGCGCAGCACCACCGCCTTCACCGCTTTATCCTGCCGTAGCTTCCGCAGTTGTCTGGCAAGGCTCTCGCCCCCTACTTGGTTGACGCCGCCTTTACCGCTGACAATTTCACCTTCGGCGTAAACAACAGCTATTTTGTTGTCAGAAACGCCAATCTCGCTTTGCTGACTAGAAACTCTGGAATAAGAAGCTAAACTAATTTGCCGGAAGGACTCGTTTTCCTCCTGACGACCGGAGAGCGCTTTGAGTTCTGTCACTACCTCGTCTTGGTAGGAAAGCTGGTCTACTAGACCTTTCTCAAGAGCTTCGTCTGCCAATAATAACCCTTGATTATTGGTAATTTCCTGTAGTTGAGTTGGGGTTAATTCACGACTCTTGCCAACGGTAGCAATAAACTCATACCAAAGACTCCCCAACAGCTTCTCCATCTGCTGCCGATTTTCGGGACTCATTTGTTTGAGAGTGAAGGGTTCAACCGCCGCCTTGTACTGCCCAACGCGGATGATTTGTACCCCAATGCCAAACTTTTCTAAAGCCCCAGCGAAAAATAGAGGTTGGGAGCTAAATCCATTGAATTCTATTGCTCCGGCGGGGTTGAGAATGACTTTATCTGCCAGGGAGGTGAGATAGTATTCCTGTTCTCCCAAATCGACATCGTAGGCAATAATTTGTTTGCCTGCGGCTTGGAAACGTGCCAAGGCTCCCCGCACTTCCTTCAACGTTGCCAAACCTGCCGTCGGGCCTGTGGAGGTCTGAGTACCATCCAGATAGAGAGCAGTAATGCGCGGGTCTTTTGTTGCCTTATCGATGGTGTCTAGAAGGGTAAGTAAGGCGATACGGCTTTCATTGCTCCCGCCGAGAACCTCCCCAATCGCCTCTGTAGTACTGAGAGTGGGGTCGGTGTCAGTGATCGTCATGGCTAAATCGAAAACCAGCACTGACTTGTCTTTCACCTGCGGGCCATCATCACGAGACGCCACCGCGATGATTAAAAAAATTAATCCACTGGTTCCTAAACCGAAGAATAATATTAGACCCGCAAGACTACCAACCAGGCTAGCAAAGGTTTGTTTGAGGAATTGACGCATGGGAGGGGGATTAGGGAGTAGGGATTAGGGATTGGGAAGAGAGATTTAGTGAATTGGTCTCAACAATCAGAACCTTCACTATCTCCATCGCTTCACCAAACCCTGTGATGGCTACGGAAAGAAAGTTGATTTCTTAAAACCCGGTACTTTTATCCTAGTCGCTGGAGAGCTTTGCTATGTTTAAGCTGCGACAGAGTAGCGTTGCCTGTGCAGAAGAGAACGGTAGTAATTTCAGCGATCAGGAGCTGTACTAGCGCGTCAACGGCATTTGTCGATTCAGAGGCGGCTTGAAGGAACGGTAAAGCTAGCCCAGCTAAATCAGATCCTAACGCGATCGCCTTTGCCACATCCATGCCGTTCCGTAAGCCGCCCGACGCAATCAAGGGAACTGTAGGAGCGATCGCACGAATACTAGTAATGCACTCGGCTGTCGGTAAACCCCAGTCGGCAAAGGTTAGCCCCAATCGGCGCTGCTGGACATTTAATGCCCGTTCGCTTTCCACCTTTGCCCAAGAAGTGCCTCCCGCACCCGCCACATCAATTGCTGTGACTCCAGCCTCGATCAGCTTTTGTGCCATCGGTGCGGAAATACCGTTGCCCACTTCCTTCGCAATCACGGGTACGGGTAACTGCTGGCATAAGTGAGCGATCTTATTTAGCAAACCTCGGAAGTTTGTATCACCTTGAGGTTGAATGCACTCTTGTAAAGGGTTGAGGTGCAAAATCAAAGCATCCGCTTCCAGAAGATCGACAACGCGCAAACACTCATCAATGCCGTATTGGTAGTTGAGTTGCACCGCACCGAGATTAGCAAATAAGAGGATATCAGGGGCAAGCGATCGCACAGCAAAAGTTTCCGCCACTTGGGGATTTTCCACCACTACCCGCTGAGAACCCACCCCCATTGCTAGCTGATAGCGTTGCGCCACCTCCCCTAGGCGATAGTTGATCATCTGCGCTTGTTCCGTACCGCCAGTCATCGAGGAAATTAATAGCGGTGCGCCTAATTTTTTCCCTAAGAACGTTGTTGTGAGGTTAATCTCACTGCGGTTCAGTTCTGGCAAACAACAGTGGGTAAATCGGTAACGCTCCAATCCATTTGTATTGGCGTGAAATTGTACATCTTCATCCAGACAAATCCTCAGGTGGTCTGCCTTCCGCGTCTGGGTTTCTCTCATTAGCTCTCGCAGGTTAACTTGACAATCTTGATTGTCCCACCCTTGAGAACGTCTCCTAATAGAGTGGCAAATCGTTTCCTAATCACGTTACTCACAACTCTAAACTCAGCTCTTTGGTCAACTCCACCGCATCTCGTCCATCCACATCTTGCAGATAAACCTTCACCTGCTCTTCCTTGGCGGTGGGTAACTTCTTACCTGTAAAGTCTGGACGAATGGGTAACTCGCGATGTCCTCTATCCACCAAAACGGCTAACCGAATCACCTCTGGTCTGCCATATTCTGTCACGGCATTTAACGCCGCGCGGATAGTTCGTCCTTTAAAAATCACATCGTCTACTAACACAACCGTTTTCCCAGAGAGGTCGAAGGGAATCTCGGTTTTCGCGGGCGTCCGAATACTAATTTGATCTAAATCGTCGCGATAAAAGGTAATGTCTAGCGCCCCCACTGGGACTTGTACTTGCTCTAAGACTTCAATTTGTCGCCCTAGTAACTGTGCTAGGGGTACACCTCTGGTGTAAATGCCCAACAGTACTAGCTTTGAAAGATTGCCCGATTGTTCAACAATCTGAGAAGCAAGACGGGTGATGGTGCGGCGGAGTTCTTCTGCTGAGAGAATTTCAACGACGTTGGCAGGCATGGAGGCAATATGTCAGCTATAGATCTGTCTAGTCTATATCTTGTCGAATTAGCTCTTGAGAAGGAAGTGATTACTCGCCCACTTATAAAGCAAGATCCCCAACTTTTTGAAGAAGTCAGGGATCTAAAGTACTAACTTACAACTCAGTCAAATTAGTAGAGTAAGTTAAATGTGTTGCGTCCAACGATGCCATCAACAGGTAAACCATTTCTGAGTTGCAAATTTCTCACCGCTGCTTCGGTTTGGCTGCCATAGAAGCCTGTGACAGGTCCATCATAAATTCCGAGGGTACGCATCCGATTTTGGATATTGACGACATCGGGCCCGCTGCTACCGCGTCGCAGGCTGCCGGGGAAAGTTCCACCGACACCGCCGCTACCGCCACCGCTGGGAAGATCTCGGAGAGCGGTAAGGGTGCTAGCTCCAGCAATACCATCTACCCGTAGTCCTTGCGATGCCTGGAAATTTCTTACGGCTGCCTCGGTTAGGCTGCCATAGAAGCCTGTGACAGGCCCGTTATAGTAGCCTGATGCTTTCAAGCTTCTTTGCAGATTCGCCACGGCTTGACTGTTACTACCACGCCGCAGGGAACCCTGAGCAGGATTACTCGGTATGGGTGTGGCTCCACCACGATTTTCTAAAGCTGCCAGGGTTCTGCTACCTGCAATGCCATCGGGCGTGAGTCCATTAGCGCGTTGGAATTTCACTACGGCAGATTGGGTGAGGGAGCCATAGAAGCCTGTGACAGGGCCGTTGTAGTAACCTGCTGTGATCAGATTCTGTTGCAAGTTTGTGACCGAGGTTCCCTTGTCGCCTCTTTGAATCGCCAGTGCATTACTGGTTACACTCATGATACTGAGGGCAAGAGCCACTGACATGACACGAATCCAGGCAGAGCTAGAAAGATTTTTCCGGCTCAGGTTGGTAAATAGTTTTAGATTTTGGGCAGGAACGTTAATAGTTTCGGAATTTTCGTAAGCGGAAGAAAGATGAAGGTAGCCGAGAGTGTCCATGGGTTTTCGTCCTAAAAATTGTTGGAAAGATTGTTTGTCATCTAAAGAAACGAGATGACGTTTAAGAAGATCAAATACTCTAGAAGTGCGGCTGTGGAGACTGTAGCTGTTGGCATTTGGTCAAGAAGCTAAAGCTCTGAGGCGTTGCTTGATTGTGAAAGTTAGCTTCAAAACGTTCTCAATGAATTCCGCAAACTGAAGAAATTTTCTTCCGTATATTCCGTAAGGAAAACTATGAAAACGCTGGAGCTACTTTTCATTTATATCCTTTGACAAAGGTAAACAACATCACCCAATGAATTCACCCATTTGGGTTATAGGGGGATGGAAAGGTACTCCGAAATACTACTAGGTAGAAATTACAGAAAGCCTAAAAGGGCGATCGCTAACGCTACTCCCAGCCAAAGTAAAAAACAATACCGCGTTAGCCGCAAGGCTTGGTAAATTTTCAGGGGAGTAATTGCCGACTGATCATCTCCTAGGAGGGGTTTTTCTTTGGCGACCCCGTTATACCAGTTCATTCCCCCTACCTGCACTCCCAAGACAGCTACATAGGCGCACTCGCTCCAACCAGAATTTGGGCTGGGGTCTTTCGGGGCATCTCGGCAGCACAGACGCCAAACTTGGATGGGGTTTCCTGAAAACAGGGCTAAGGTGAGGACGGTTAGGCGGCAAGGTAACCAGGTGAGAACATCTTCAAACTTGGCACTAAACCAGCCTAAATCGGTGTAAGGTTCCTGGCGGTAGCCCACCATTGAATCTAAGGTGCTTGCTGCTTTGTAGGCGAGGGCAAGGGGAACGCTACCAATTGGGGGGACAAAGGCTCCGACAATGGCATAAAACAGCGGTGCCATCACGCCATCAGTGGCGTTTTCTGTTACTGTTTCTAAGACTGCCCGGAGGATTTCTGAGGCTGATAAGTTTTCGGTATCTCGACCGACATAGCGACTGAGGATGGAGCGGGCTTCAGAAATTTGTCCTGCTGTCAATGGTTGCAGTACCTCCATAGCGGCAAATCTTAGACTCCGCCCCGCAAAACAACTGGCTAGTAAGATAGTTGCGATCGCCATGCCAAATAGCGGGTGAATCCAGCTTGCTGCTTGCACGATTAACCAGCCTACTACCCCACTCCCGCTGATTAAGCCGACACCTAATACAATCCCTGCTACTCGGCGTCTGTAGCGCCCTTGCCAGTGATTGAGGCTAAACGCTGTGTAGCGAGAAATTATTCCACCCATCACCTGCACCGGATGCAACCATCCCCAGGGATCGCCAATGATGTAATCTAAGCCCGCCGCGATCGCTAAAACAGTAATGGCGCTCACAAAATTTCCTTTGACGCCGGAAAAATGATTGGGTTGGCTAATGACTTAGGACTGACGTACTGCAAACGGATAAACCCCTGTTTAGATCCCCTAAATATTCCTTAAAAAAGGGACTTGCTTTAATCCTGAGCTAATGGCAGTCCTGGCAATTAACAAGCCGCCATCAACCATCACATCCAGAAATGGTATAACAACTAACTAAACAACAAAGCTTGTTTCTTCCCCTTGGGCAGCTTGCCAACTCCGAGCATCGTAGTAGAGGTCGGCAAGGGTAATACTGTACAACGCTTCTTTCAGTTTTTGGTGCAACCGATGCCAGAGAGTAAAGGTTACCCAATCTTCAGCTTGAGCCGCATCTGGAGTGTGTCGAGGGAGCGGTTCAATGGTTTCCCCGACGGCTTCTAATATTTGTCCGAGGGAAATTTGTACAGGCGATCGCGCTAATTGATAACCACCACTGGCACCACGTACTGAGCGTACTAAACCCGCCCGACGCATCTCAATCAGTAGCTTTTCTAAGTAAGGTGCAGGTAAATCTTGTCGAGTAGCGATCGCATTTACAGATGTTGGCCCAAACTTTGGTTGAAGGCTTAGATCTAGCAAGGCTTTGACGCTGTAGTGTCCGCGAGTTGTAAGCTTCATCCTGTTGAGTAAATTGCTGTTCTCAGTGATTGTTTAGCTAGGGTTGGTATAACTACAGTCTATATAAATAAGCAACATTGGCTTTACTGGTACTTTTCCCGGAGAAGTGTTGAAGGCTTACCGTAATTTTCCTTAAAGAAGGTTGGTAATCGTGTCAATCTCAATGACTTATATTTATCTGTCGTCTGAATATAACGCTAACTCAATGTGTCAGCAGAAGTCTATATCACTTTTTTCTGACAGTGATGCAGCAAATCAGTAATATCATCTGTTGTGAGTCCATAGAAGTTGAGCGCATATTAGAAACTTTACTTAAATAAATCGAGTTGACGCTCTTTGTATAATATAGTTGTATAGTTCTATGTGCTGATATTAAACATCGATTTTGTGATCTTTGCTTCTATCAGCCAAAGACAAACGCGCTTGCCACATATAATTCTCTAATTTTCGATTCAAGTTGATGGCTAAAAAGAAAAAAATGGACCCGTTAGAGGGTGAAGCACTGATCAAGAAAGTCAAAGAGCTGGAAAACCTCAGTAAAGAGGAAAAAGCCAGAGCTTGCGGCTACTACACCGTCACTAAAAACGGAGTAGACCGCGTTAATATGATGAAATTCCTCAATGCCTTAATTGATGCTGAGGGAATTGAGTTAGATAGCAAAATTAACGGCAACGGACGTGGAGGGCGCAGCGCCAGTT
The DNA here is from genome assembly GCF_059505785.1 of Kastovskya adunca. NCBI lineage: Bacteria > Bacillati > Cyanobacteriota > Cyanophyceae > Coleofasciculales > Coleofasciculaceae > Kastovskya > Kastovskya adunca. The sequence continues at coordinate 57,909 of NZ_JCACLG010000032.1, forward strand.
ATCGAATTAGCGTGCAATCCAACGGTAATCTGCTTATTGGCTCGGCTTACACTAAACAGATGGGCTTAAATCCGGGGGATGAGTTTGAAATCACCCTAGGAAGAAAGCACATTCATCTTAAGCAACTGGATGAAAAAGGCGAAGTTTTAGCGGAAGTCTGATTCACGCCCTTTGTCAAAAGACAAACTATCCAATCAACGCAGCGGTGTATGGAGTGAGGGAGAGAAGACTAGCAACGGTGTCAGCTAATGAATCGCTTAATTGCTGCTCACTTAGCCCCCTGAAATAAGTCGGTGAAAACCATTTAGATGCTAAGGCTCTGTAGTCTCCCAACTTCCTGCTTATCGTTATCTATTAGTTGGCTTTGAAAACTACAAAACCAGTTAGATAAACGCGGATGATGCTCAAAATCATCTGCGTTATTTTGCTGGTTGTATTGGGAATAGTGCTGAGTTGGCGAGGAGCAGGGGAGCAGGGGAGCAGGGGAGCAGGGGAGAATCGATAACCCCTAACTTCATACTTCACCCTAGCCTCCGGCAACGGCTTCGCCGAACATACTTCATACTTTCTCCCCGACTCAGGACTCAGGACTCAGGACTCAGGACTCAGGACTTTTTTCATACTTCATCCTTCATCCTTCATCCTTCCCCTCATCCCCCCAACTCCCACTGTGACGCTTTAGCTTCCTGGCTGAGTCTCTTTTGTCACTAATACCCAGTCTGAGGCAGTACCAACTCGTCTGACTGATTCTAGGTGCAGTTGTTCAAGAGAGGTGATATTCAGGAGGAAGTAAGGTTCTGTGTCTTGCCAGTACTGTTTCAGTTCGGAATTGGAGGCGGGAGTGACTGTGCGATCGCTATAAAAATTCAGGGAAGGACGCTCATAGGCAAAAGACGTATAAACAGTCGCTCCCGTAGGTGTACCTTGCAAAACCAGTCCCGCCACCTGTTTAACAGGGTAAGACTGCTGAGATTTCCACAGCCAGTGGGGAGAGGTCATAAACAGCAGCAACGAGACGTACATGCCCCAAAACAAGACCAAAATAAATTGCGAGTCCCGACGGGCAACCAAAAAGGCGGCAGTGAGCATTGTTAAGGCAGTGCAGCCAAAAATTAGCGATAAAGACCGATCTGCTGAGTCCAAGACGCCAAAATAAACGCTTCCGGCAACACCACACAGGGCTAGCAGCATTAAACCCGTGCGCCAGACGCGAGGATAAGTTTGATAACTCGGCAGATTCCAGGTTTCTGCAAGTTTGGCACCAGCCGCAAGTGCCAAGGGAGGATAAACGGGCAGGATATACCAGGGTAGTTTAGTTACCATCAACGAGATCGCAACAAAGAAACTCACCGCCCAGACAAGGACTAGCTTTCCCCAGCTCCAATTGCGCTCCTCCCACGCCAGCCGTAATCCATAGGGGAAAAAGATCAACCAAGGGGCTGCATACAGAAGGATTTCTCCTAGGTAATACCAGGGCAGAGCGCGGCGATCCTCTACAGAATCCCAAATGCGCCGCAGAGAGTGGTTAACGACCGCTTCTTTGAAAAATTCCTGACCGTATTGGAACCATTGGGCAGCGTACCACGCGATCGCTGGCATACCTCCCAAAATCAAGCCACTCCAAAAAAAGCCAGAGGTGAGCAGTCGCGGGGTATCCCAAGCCAGAAAACCCAGCACCATCGCCAGCCAGAACAACGCGACAATTCCTTTACTCAGGCTCAGGAGTGCCAAGCCGAATCCTGCCCCTAGGCAAAAGCGTAAGTCACGACGCGATCGCAACACACACCAAACCGTCAACAACCCAAAGCACAGCATCGCGCCCTCTGGCATTGCCATCCTGCCATAACGAACAAAAGACAACAACGTCAGATAAACCAAGCCCGAAAAAATGGCGCTCAGACGGGAGGGGAAAATTTCTCGCCCAACCTTATAAAGCAATGGCACCGAAATCGCACTGAGGAGCGCCCCTGGCAAGCGTGTTGTCCACTCATTGACACCGCCAATCTCATAACTCCAAGCAATTAGCCAGTGCAACAGTGGCGGGTGTTCAAAATAGGGAACACCATTAAGAGTGAGGTAAAGCCACTGCCAAGATAGGTCTGGAGTCCGCCAGATTTCACGAGCGACTAACGCCACTGTTGCTTCTTGCCAATCTCCCAGTGGTGGAGTCCCCAGATTAATTCCCATTAGCAGCAACGCCGCTAGGAATAATCCGCCAATCCACAGCCCATCAATCCAACGTTCCGTTTGACGAATTTGATTTCCAGCGCGACCCCATGCAAATGTTTGACGATTCATCCATCTTTACCAACAATCCAGAATGCTACTTGCTGTCAAGGGCGGCTTAGCTTAGTCTTCAACTCACCCGACTAGCAGTTGCTCGCTGCCATTAACCAATTATGAAGGAGAAATTCCCTCACCTTGTAGCGTCATCGTAGCTTGGACGGGATTTGTTTTAATAAAAAGTGATGCGGTGAAGTGAAAAGTAGTCCGAGATTTGGAGTCAGTTTCACACCAAACATTTTCAACCAATATAGCCTGCGGTAATGCTGGCGCTGACGCGATTGTAGTGCAGGGAGCCTAACTAGCAATTGTTGTGCAGTGGACTGTTCCTCAAAAAAGCAAGTGCTAGAATACCCGGAATAAACTCAAGCAACTTGCTGCCCTTGGAGAGCGATCGCCAACGCCTGCCGCTTCAATATCAAAAAAATCTTCCTCAGGCTAATTATCACTCGGCATTCAGCAAATTAACTCAGGCTTATGAAAAATTTGACACAAATGAACCTCAAACAATTTTGTCGGCGCTTGAATTAGCCTTCACATTGAAGCGGATGGAGAGAGGTTCTGATAACAGTTAATTAAACAAGTTAGATAAAAGTATATCGAGAGATTGTTCTTCGCCTATTCTGATAAGGCTAGTATGAATGCCTAAACTGGTTGAACGTTGTACCCTATTTAGGAGACAGGCATAACGCCTTTTTAATGTCAAATCATCCACCTCATCTGTACCGTTTACTTAACAAACCTTGCCTCTGGGCAAAAAAGTTGAGGTATGAGATTGGACTTGCTCACTTGCGACCATAACGCATATGGAAGGATCGTTTGAACTGACCTTGCAGATAGTAATCGCCGTTCTTGCAGGCATCAGTGCCCAAGTCATCGCCGAATACCTACAAGTGCCTAGCATCGTCTTTTTATTGCTATTTGGCGTTTTGTTAGGGCCCGATGGACTCGGTATTTTACACCCCCAACTCTTAGGAACAGGCTTGGAGGTAATTGTTGCTCTTGCTGTGGCAGTAATTTTGTTTGAGGGTGGACTTAACCTAGAACTGCGAGCGTTGGGTAAGGTTTCCGGCAGCCTCCGCAATCTCGTGACCATAGGAACGCTGATCACCCTACTGGGCGGAGGAATGGCAGCCCACTGGTTGGGAGAATTTCCCTGGTCAATTGCCTTTCTCTACGCCTCTTTGGTGGTTGTCACGGGCCCCACCGTCATTAGTCCCTTGCTCAAACAAGTGAAGGTCGATAGCCAAGTTGCCACCCTTTTAGAGGGAGAAGGCGTCTTAATCGATCCGGTAGGAGCGATTCTAGCCGTCGTTGTGCTGGACACGATTGTCAACAGCGACGCTGGGCCGATCGTGGCGGCTAGTGGTCTGCTGATCCGACTGGGGCTGGGAGTAGGAATCGGTATCAGTGGTGGCTGGTTATTGGGTTTCTTTCTCAAGCGTGCCAAATTTTTGTCAGAAGACCTGAAAAATTTAGTGGTTCTGGCAGGGTTGTGGGGGTTGTTTGGGTTAGCTCAGATGATTCGCAGTGAATCTGGGCTGATGGCGACGGTGGTGGCGGGTATTGTCCTGAGAGGCTCTGCGATTCCCGAAGAGCGTTTACTGCGTCGATTTAAAGGTCAGTTGACTGTTCTCGGTGTCTCGGTTCTGTTCATTTTGCTGTCGGCGGATTTATCTATTGCGAGTATTTTCGCATTGGGTCGCGGCAGTGTGTTCACCGTATTCACGCTGATGTTTGTGGTGCGACCCATCAGCATCAGTTTGTGTACGTGGAATAGTGGGATGAATTTACGGCAAAAGCTGTTTTTGTCTTGGGTGGCTCCCAAAGGAATTGTCAGTGCTTCTGTGGCGTCCCTGTTTGCTATTATCCTGACTGACCGGGGTATCAATGGTGGTGATTCGATTAAAGCGTTGGTCTTCCTCACCATTATGATGACGGTATTTATCCAAGGATTAACAGCGCGTTGGGTGGCGAAATGGTTGCAACTCAATCCAGAGGAAAAAGCAAGCGGGGCGGTGATTATTGGGTGTAATCCCTTGAGCCGTCTGATTGCTCGCTTATTCCAAGAACGAGGCGAGACAGCTGTACTCATCGACACCGATCCGGAAGCTTGTAAGCAAGCCGAAAAGGAAAATCTACGGGTTTTTCAAAGTAGCGGATTAGATATTGATGTGTTGGAAGAAGCCGGATTGGAGTCGATGGGGACTTTCCTGGCAATGACTAATAATGGTGAGGTGAATCTTGTGTTAGCGCAACGGGCGGCTGAGGAGTTTCAGACGCCGCGAGTGCTGGCAGTATTTCCTCGCGATCGCCAAGCCAGTCCTGCCCTAAATAAGACAAAAGTCGGTCAAGCTTTCATTCCCCAACTGCCAATTAAAGCCTGGAACCAATATCTTTCTGATGGGCAAGTAAAACTGGGTACAACATCGCTTAGAGAGCCAGGATTTGCCTTCCAACAAGCCCATTTACGCGCCTTGATTCGTTCAGGAGAACTTCTACCCTTGCTGGTGGAACGGGACTCACGATTTCAAGTAGTCCCTGCAACTGAAGATTGGCAGATAGGGGATCAAATTATTTACCTGCTTCACGATCCCAGACCAAAGTTGTTAAAACGCTTATCTGGAGGAAATACCTCATCGCGCCTTGCCTTAGAAAAGTTGCCGGAAGTGGAAGAAGTTCCGATTTCTTGTCCTATCTCTGATGCAGCAATTGAGGAAATTGTCTCTTGAACAACTCTTTGCCCACAGGGTTGAAACCTGGGGCAATGATGTTAGTGAGTTTTACTACCTGTAAAATTGCGGTCTGTACTGGTGGCATTTTGTTGATCTAATGACTCTGAAGCTGCAAGGATTGCTGCTAGGTTGCTCTGAAGCCGTTTGGCTGCGGTTTCTTGCAAGACGAGTCCTCCTAAATGGATGATGGCGAGGGCGATCGCGCCGACTGACAAAATGTAACTATGCAGCGTGTAGAAGTGTTCTACGCTGGTTGTCCCGACACCACCTCCACCTGTAAGGATGTCTCGAAGCTGATTCCCAATCACAGGTAGTTCTTCGATGGTGCCCAACTCAATTTTTAAGCGCCAGTAGCCTTCCTGAGTCCAGCTCAGAAGCATGGCTGTCCAACCTAATGCGATCGCATTCAAGATGAGTACAATGCCGCTAATCCAGGCAATTAACCAACTGGTACGGAACTGACGCCCCAAAAACATCACCACCATCTGAATTAGAGCAATACCAATTACCCAATTTCCGGCGATGTTGTGAACATCCCGAATCAACCCGCCACTTGGAATTTCTTCACTGATACGTCGCAGAGACTCATACGCCCCTCCTGCTGTCGGCTCGTAGAAAAAAGCAATCAGAATACCAGTCACCCCTGCTGTAACACTCAGAGCCAGAATCGAGACTGATAGAATCGTTGCCAGGCGTTGCAGAATAAATCTGTAGCGTGCGCTATTCATAGCCTTTGATTTGTAAAGTTTTGTTTACATCTCTTTACAAGCTAACGAAGGTATCTAGAAAGACCATGGTTCTTAAAGCCTATTCACTAAGGAAGAGGTGATGGGGAGCAGGGGTGCAGGGGTGCAGGGGTGCAGGGGTGCGAGGGAGAGAAAAATCGATGACGATTAGCCATTACTCCAATCGCCTATTTCACCCTTCATACTTCACCCTTCATACCTCACCCTTCATACCTCACCCTTCATACTTCACCCTTCATACTTCACCCTTCATACTTTCTTGCCGACTCAGGACTCTCTTCACCCTTTATGCCAAATAAGACACCCACTCCTGCAAAGGAGCATCCGAACCGTACCAAATTCCAGTGCGTCTAGGAGAGTGTAAGACATCATCTAAGGTAAGATTAATTGCTCCGTCTAAATGGGCGGCTACAATGGGCGTGATGCCATCTCCCCAGCAGTTACCCACGCCACAGGTTAAACGGTAACTGTTGTAGGCTAACCAGTGACCTGGACGTTGCTTTCCGAAAATCGCTTTACCCGCAACACAGACATACTGTACGTCGGGATAAAATGCCCCTGGATAGTTATTATTGACAAAATTGAGATTGCGTTTTGTCCAGCGTTCCTGGCTTATATGGGGAGTTCCCAAGGTGACTAGCTTGGCAACGCGAGAACGAGAATTCCACAATCCCTCCTCAGACATGTCGCCGTGGATGTCATAGGGTTTTTCTCCTAGGTAAATCCGGGCAATCCAACCGCCTGCGGAGTGGGCGATTAAGTTCACTTGCGAGGCGTTGTGAGATGAAAGCATGTGTTGCACAGTGCGATCGATTTGCCGCAAAATCGGCACCATTGAGCGTCCGCCAACCGTAGGAAACCAATCGCCACGTCGTAGGGGTACTGTGGTGGTGGGAAAGCCTCGCTCCCTCAGAGATTTTTCTAACTCTAAATATTCAGTCGCTCCGGCAAAGTAGCCCGGTAAGATGACGATCGGTAACATTGATTTCTACGTTGCGTTTTAAACCCAGCATTACGCACCGACCTAGCGATCGCAAGTGGGGAATGAAGAGTGAAGGGAGTCCTGAGTCGGTGAGTGCTGAGTCGGTGAGTAGGGGAGAAAGGATGAAGTATGAGAGGTTAGGGGTTATCGCTTCTCCTCATCTCTCTAAACTAAGCACTTGTGCCAATTAAAATTAAAGGTCTTAGCATTTAATTTCTGTTTTTGAGTCAGACTACCGATTGCGGTCTGTTCGGTTACGTTGGGGAGAATTTGAATCAAAGTTGTGCAAATTGGAACTTTATTTGGAATTAGTGTGGGGCCGGGCGACCCGGAGTTAATTACTCTCAAAGGTTTGCGCTTGCTCCAGCGCGTGCCGATTGTGGCTTTCCCGGCGGGTATTCAGGGGAAACCAGGGGTAGCGCAGTGTATTGTTATGCCGTGGCTGAGAGAGGAACAGCAGCAACTGCCGTTAATGTTTCCCTATGTGCAGGATGAGGAGCTGCTGACTCAGGCATGGCGGGTGGCAGCTGAGGAAGTTTGGCACTATCTCCAGCAAGGGCAAGATGTAGCGTTTGCCTGTGAAGGGGATGTCAGTTTTTACAGTACATTTACTTATTTGGCGCAGACCCTGCAAGAGTTGCATCCGGAGTGTGTGGTGCAAGCAGTGCCGGGGGTGTGTTCTCCAATGGCAGCCGTAGCGGCTTTGGGGGTGCCGTTGACGGTGCGTTCTCAGCGGTTGGTGGTGCTGCCAGCACTGTATGCGGTTGCAGAATTGGAAACAGCTCTGGATTGGGCAGATGTAGTGGTACTAATGAAGGTAAGTTCGGTTTACGAGCAGGTGTGGGAAGTGTTGCAGAAGCATCAGCTATTAGAAACCGCCTTTGTGGTGGAGCGGGCGACTTTACCCAATCAGGTCATCTACTCCAACTTACGCGATCGCCCTCACTTGAAACTACCCTACTTTTCTCTGTTGATTGTGCAAGTAACTCAGACGCTTGTCCTTAACTTTTCTTGATATCGCTCAACGGCTTTTCTATCAGTGTTATTTCAGCACCAGCCAGCTAAAAAATTGGCAACTATATCAGTCCGTTCTAGAACGGCTGAGACTATCATTAAAAGTTTGAAATGCATCATAACGCGATCGCATTAAACCTCTTGACTTGATTTTTTTCGGGTTACCAGCAACAAAGCTTATCGTACCTGCTATGTCCTACGCTTCCTTCTTCAAGAGCATTCCTGCAAAATTACGTGAGCCGAGTGGTATTGCTGCCATAGCTTCTGTCGGCATCCATGGGCTTTTAGCACTGGCACTGCCCACGTTGCCTCTCTTTTCAAAAGAAGACCCCGGAGCACGGCGCACAGTGCAACTGCTAGAGTTATCCCCCACAGAACAAAGCCGCTTACCGCAAGCAGCCCCTCCCCCCTTAGCACTGCCGACACTTCCTACACCGAATCAGAATCCGACTTTGCCGTCCTTGCCGCCGTCTTTTTCTGCCTCCTTGCCACCACTGCCGAAGGACTCCGGTCTCTACGACTTGTCCATCCTCCCTCCACCCCGCAGAAGCGAGTTCTCCATACCCTCCACTTCCACTCGCATTCCCCGCCAAAGCCTAGCTCGGCGTCAGACTCCAAGTTTCTCTAGTCTGCCTCGTCAGTCAAGCCGACTACCTCAAGCGCGGTCATCATCAAGGAATTTACCGCCACTGTCCTTTAACTCGTTGCCATCTGTGTCTCCTGGCAGACTGCCGTCCCTGCCTCCTGATTTTTCGCCCCCTCAGTCTCCTCCTTCCAACCTCTCGCGTGGTTCCCAAGGGACGGTTACTCCCTTCGTTTTCCCTAGCCGGACTCCTGTCCTGGCTCCCCCGCCTTCTGATAATGCGATTCCTTTCTTAACTCCCTCGCCCTCTGATAGTGCTAGTCGTTCCCTAACTCCCTCGCCCTCTGATAACGCCAGTCCATCACCATCACCGTCTCAAACTCCCATGACGGTTGCTCAGTATCGGCAGTCCAAGGTAGACGCACTGCGTGCAGAACAACGGCAGCTAAGAGAAGGTCTTAGAGAAGACACCAGCAATACCAGCCGAGAGGAAGCCCAGAGAAATTATGTAGCTTGGGCGGTAAAAGTAGAACAAGCAAAACCCGAATTTGTAAGTTTTGTTGGCAACTACCCCAAAACTGCCTGCCTCAAGAAGTTAGAAGGTACGGCTGTCTATGGTGTGATGGTGGGTGCCAATGGGAAACCGATTGGTGAGGTGGATTTAATCCGGAGTTCAAAGTATCCCCTTCTCAATGACCAAGCTCGTCAGCAAATTAATTCTCGTAGTTTTGACAATAAAACGGGCGAGCCACAAGCCTATCGGGTAAGTGTTGATTTTAAGTACAACAAGGAAGTTTGTCCTGCTATCAGCATTTCCGAAGACACCCGTGAGGCACAAGACACTCCTGAATCTCCGGCACCAAGGAATTCTCCTGAGCCACGGAACTCTCCGGCACCAAGGAATTCTCCTGAACCACGGAATTCTCCTGAACCAAGGAACTCTCCGGCACCACGGAATTCTCCTGAACCAAGGAACGCTCCAGCACCAAGGAACGCTCCAGCACCAAGGAACGCTCCAGCACCAAGGAACGCTCCTGAACCCAGGAACTCTCCTGAACCCAGGAACTCTCCTGAACCCAGGAACTCTCCAGCACCAAGAAACGCTCCTGAACCACAGAACTCTCCAGCACCCAGGAACTCTCCAGCACCAAGAAACGCTCCTGAACCACAGAACTCTCCAGCACCACGGAACGCTCCGGCACCAATAAATGCCCCTGAGCCGCAGAACTCTCCTGAGCTACAGAACTCTCCTGAGTCTCCAGACTCAGCGAAGACTGAGGATTCAACTGAAGAATAAGGATAGGGTTTGTCTGCACACGACATAACGCAGTTCCTTGTGTTCTCGTCTTAACAAGGAACAATGGGGAAGCCAAGGGGAAATTAAAGAGACATTTGGCAAAGTACTACTCTCCTCTGCTCCCCTATCCCTTTTTCACTAAGAAACTGTTACTGGAAACACCACTAACTAGATAATGAAGCCTTGATGTTTTGCTCGCTTTGTTTATGCCTAAAACTTACAGGCATTATTCAAGGAGTAGAGTTAATAAAACACACCAGGAACAGAGAACGCGGAGTTAAGAGAGTTTTATGAGAGAAAGTCGGCGATTATTAGTGACGGGTGGGGCAGGGTTTATTGGCTCGAATTTTGTTCATTACTGGTGCCAACGTTATCCGGATAACTGGGTGGTGGTGTTGGATGCGCTCACCTATGCGGGGAATCGTCGCAATCTAGTGGGGTTGGAGGAACGAGAGAATTTTCGGTTTGTGCAGGGAGATATATGCGATCGCGCCCTGATCGACTCTCTCTTACAATCAGAACATATCGATACAGTCGCCCATTTTGCCGCTGAATCCCATGTTGACCGCTCGATTCTCGGCCCTGAGGCTTTTGTTCAAACCAATATTGTTGGCACGTTTGCACTTTTAGAAGCCTTCCGCCAACACTACGAAACTTGCAACTCTTCCGGAGTGTTCCTCCACGTCTCCACGGATGAAGTTTACGGCAGTCTCGCACCCAATGACCCTGCCTTTACTGAAACTACACCCTACGCTCCCAACAGCCCCTACTCGGCATCAAAAGCAGGTAGCGACCACTTAGTCCGCGCCTACCACCACACCTACAAACTCCCGACAATTATTACTAATTGCTCTAATAATTACGGCTCTTATCAGTTTCCAGAAAAGCTGATTCCGCTGATGTGCATCAATGCTTTAATCGGCAAACAACTACCTGTTTATGGCGATGGTCAGAATGTGCGGGATTGGCTTTATGTGGGCGACCATTGCAGTGCTTTAGATGTGGTGATTCACAATGGCGCACCTGGCGAAACTTACAATATTGGCGGCAACAATGAGGTTAAAAATATTGATTTAGTCCAGATGATTTGCCAGCTAATGGATGAGTTAGCCCCGGATTTACCTGTGCGTCCTTGTGAGAAATTAATTACGTTTGTTAAAGACCGACCAGGACACGATCGCCGCTATGCAATTGATGCGACTAAAATCAAAACGGAGCTAGGTTGGACTCCTTCTGTCACGATTGCAGAAGGGTTACGCAAAACTGTTGCCTGGTATCTCACTCACCGCGATTGGTGGGAACCCCTGCTATCTGAGGAGTATCAAACTTACTATCGCCAAGTTTACGTTTCTTAGTCGCAGGATCTAATTAAACGTAGGGTAGGCATAAAACTTGCTGCTTAGATCCCTGACTTCTTCAAGAAGTCGGAGATCTAAATCTAGCTAACTCACAGTGCCTAGGGGCCAAGTGGTAAAGATAAAGACAACTACCGCCGCGATCGCTAATACTCCTTGAATTAAATTCCCGATTAGGGAACCCACCACAATGCCGATACTTGCTTTAGTTGCCAACTTCACTCGCGGTTCAAGCTCTAAGTCTTTCCGATAGAAGAACTCGCCAATAAATGCGCCAACAATCGGTCCAAAAAAGATTCCTAATAACGGCCCCCCAAAAGGCAAAGCGGGCAAAAGACCGAAAAAACCCAGAAATAAACCAACAATTGCCCCAATCTGTCCCCACTTACTGGCACCTGCCTGTTGTGCGCCCCAACTAGCGGCTAAAAAATCAACCCCGACACTCAGCAGTAGTACCAGAAGGGTAACGCCTAGTGCCACCTCAACGCCGGAAAACCCGTTAAAGACTCCCCAAACGATGATTGCTGCCAAAATCAAACCAGAACCCGGTAATCCTGGTACGACTGCTCCGACAACGCCGAACAGCATGACGGCAACTAATACCCAATAGAGAATTATTAAAGACATCAAATCTCCGCAGGTGCAATTTCAGTTTTGTAACGACTGAGGGTATCTGCAAGTTTCTCAGCAATTCCCTCAATCCAATTCTCGTCTTGTTTTGTATAACTGCGGGGGGCATTGGCTCCCAAAACTATCGCTCCCTGCATCCCCAGGGGTTGACAAATAACACCTTGGGTATTTTCTGGCAAGTAATCAAATTCAATCCGTCCGGGGTAAACCTTCAAGTCCACTAGGTAAACAGGCTTTTGTTTTTCCAGTACCCGTTTCAAGATTGCACCCGGTTTGACTTCTGGATTTTTGCCCAAAATCCCGCGCCGCAATAGTACTTTGTCCTGATATACAACAACGAGCGATCGCGTTACGGTATTTGTGAGCAACAGGTGTGATGCCCAAGCGAGTTCAGTTTTTACCTCATCCGGCAAATCTGGTGCCAGCTCCAAGCCCTCTTCGCCGATGAGAATAACAGCATCAGGCGATCGCGACTGCACCTGCTGCCACAACAAACCCGTCAAAATTAGCACAGCGCTAGCAATTACCCCCAGCGCATCAGAACGCGACTGAGATTCTGTGAGTTGGGATGTCAACAAACGATTGATTAGCAGCAGTACGCCTACCAACCCACCCACCACAAAGGGTAATTGCCGCAATACATAATTTTGATCCGGTTTCTTCATTGTCTTGATCCTGAGTAATGAAGTGCTGAGTCGGAAGAAACCCGCTAAAGCTGAACGTTTTCTTCAACTCATCATTCACAGCTCACAACGAATTTATTCCTCTCCAGGCTCAATAATCCGCTGAAACAGATAACCCGTACCGCGTGCTGTAAGAATCAGCTCAGGGTTGCTAGGATCTTCTTCCAACTTTGCCCGTAGTCGCGAAATGTGGACATCTACAACGCGGGTATCGACGTGACGCTCTGGCGTATAGCCCCAGACTTCCTGCAAAATCTCTGAACGGGAGAAAGGTTCTCCAGAGCGGCTGACTAGCAGCTCCAAGAGACTAAATTCCATCCCGGTGAGACGGATACGTTCATCTCCCTTATAAACCTGACGCTTGTTGGTATCAATCTTGATGCTGCTAACATGGATGACGCCAGAACTGGGGATTCCTGATGCACCGACTTTGTCAACCCGTCGCAATACTGAGCGAATCCGTGCTTCCAACTCCTTCGGCGAAAAGGGTTTGACAACATAGTCATCAGCTCCTAACTCTAGACCTGTAATCCGGTCGGCAACATCGCCTAGAGCCGTTAGCATAATAATAGGCACATCCGACTCCTTCCGCAGTTCCTGACAGACGCCATAGCCATCAAGCTTGGGCATCATCACATCTAGAACCACCAAGTCAGGTTCAGTGAGATGAAAGGTATCAAGGGCTTCTTCACCATCAGCAGCCGTGACGACATCGTAGCCAATCATGGAGAGGCGAGTTTCCAAGATCCGGCGAATGCTGGCTTCATCATCGACTACGAGGATTTTTTCTTTATGAGTTTCCAACGGACCCAAGACTCCTAATACTGAAATAGCAAATTATTAATTTATCAGTAGCTTATCTATATAAGATATTACGCTGTGCGAAGGTTTTTGAAGGGTGAAACTTCCTATCCGACGCTTAATTGCATTTTTTTTTAATATTTGTTTGATTGTTGACCATTATTAATACTTTTTAACATTTTTATCAGAATGCCTAAGCCTAAAACTTTATACGTTTGTACCGAGTGTGGATCAGAATTCCCCCAATGGTCAGGTAAATGTCCTGGCTGTGACAGTTGGAACACCCTGGAAGAGCAGGTCGCCGCTCCGACTAATTCCTTGAGCCTCAGCCGGGGAGGTTGGCAATCCAATACTCACAGCAGTTCCACCCCAACTCACAACTCCCCCGCCCAGCCGAGGTCTTCCCTGAAGTTTTCAGAAATCTCTAATAAGGGTCAGATCCGTTTTCCGTCAGGTTACGGAGAATTAGACCGGGTATTGGGAGGAGGAATTGTTCCTGGCTCATTAGTCCTGATTGGGGGCGATCCTGGTATTGGTAAGTCTACACTGCTGCTACAGGTAGCCAATCTCCTTGCCTACAAACACCGCATCCTCTATGTCTCTGCTGAAGAATCGGGGCAGCAGGTGAAACTGCGAGCGGCTCGGTTAGGAGTGGGGCTGGAACAAGTTGAGGAGGAAACCTCGAATGGGAACGGGAAAAAGCAGGCAAAGTCTGCGGCTAAAAGCAAGGAAGGAAACGGTAATGCCACTCAAACTGAAGCAGCCAGCCAAGACCCTGACTCTAATCTCTATGTTCTGGCAGAAACTGATTTAGAAGAGATCCTACGGGAATTGGAGTCGCTCAAACCCCAAGTCGCTGTGATTGATAGTATTCAGACGCTATACTTTGCGGCTTTGACTTCTGCTCCCGGTTCGGTGGCACAGGTGCGGGAATGTACCTCAGCCCTGATGCAGGTGGCAAAGCGGGCGAATATTACCTTGCTCATTGTCGGTCACGTTACAAAAGAAGGGGCGATCGCGGGGCCACGGGTATTAGAACATTTGGTCGATACAGTACTGTATTTTGAAGGCGATCGCTTTGCCTCTCATCGCCTGTTGCGTTCGGTAAAAAATCGCTTTGGGGCAACCCACGAAATCGGCATTTTTGAAATGGTCGATAAGGGCTTGCAGGAGGTGTCAAATCCCTCAGAGCTATTCCTAGGCAGCCGGGAGGAAATGAACCCCGGCACGGCGACGGTGGTGGCGTGTGAAGGGACGCGCCCGATTGTGGTGGAGCTGCAAGCCTTGGTGAGTCCGGCTAGTTATGGTGCCCCGCGCCGCGCCACTACTGGTGTTGATTACAGCCGCTTGCAGCAAATTTTAGCAGTGTTAGAAAAGCGGGTGGGGATTCCCTTGTCGAAGCTGGATGCTTATGTGGCGTCGGCTGGAGGTTTGGGTGTGGAGGAACCCGCTGCCGATTTGGGGATTGCGGTGGCTGTGGTTGCTAGTTTTCGCGATCGCATTGTCGATCCTCGCACTGTATTAATTGGGGAAGTCGGTCTAGGCGGACAAGTCCGATTAGTCTCTCAGATGGAACTGCGCCTCAAAGAAGCCGCCAAACTAGGCTTCAAGCGGGCAATTGTCCCTAAAGGTCAGACCTTACCGGAGGTTGGTTTAGAAGTGATTCCCGTTGCCAAAGTATTGGATGCTATCATTGCCGCTCTTCCTGGACGATTGAGCCAGGAAGAAACGTCACTTGATGAAGATGAAGACGAATGACTGAAGGAGTAACGGATGATTTTTGAGATAGATTAATCTTCGTGATCTTCAAACGGATCGCTCAGCTGCGTAGAAGGGGGGCCAAAAGCGGTATAGATCGAAAAGCCTGTAATAGCGACAACGAAAGCGCCGATACAAATGCTAAGAACTGTTGCGGGTTCCATGATTTAGCTCAATTATGAGTTCTGTTCCCCCTATAATATTACGGAACATTACAAAAAATCTATTTAGATTCATCATAGGTGACTCATGGCACAACGGACTAGGCTGGGAGAGATCCTCAAACCACTCAATTCTGAGTATGGTAAAGTTGCCCCGGGCTGGGGTACAACCCCACTGATGGCAGTCTTCATGCTGCTATTTTTTGTATTTCTTCTCATTATCTTGCAGCTCTACAATTCCTCTTTGCTGCTTCGGGGTATTGATGTCGATTGGACGAGCTTAGGTCAGTAAGCGATCGCATCCATCATCATTCTTTGAAAAAACAGCGAGATGTCCCAGGCAAGTCAAGTCCTGGGTTTTTTTGTAGGTCTTATACTGAATTTGTACGTTTGCAAGAGGAACCCATGAACGTTTTTGGGATTGGTCTGCCAGAGATGGCACTGATTTTAGTCATTGCTCTACTGGTGTTTGGCCCGAAAAAGCTGCCGGAAGTTGGTCGCAGTCTTGGTAAGGCAATCAAAGGATTTCAGGACGCGTCTAAGGATTTTGAGAACGAGTTTCAGCGAGAAGCTGAACAGATAAAACAAAGCGTTCAGGCAAATTCCTTACCCCAAGCGTCAGATACTGCCACATCGGAGCCGACAACCGCTGATTCCAACAATCACACAGCGACTTCTTCTGGACAAGGCTAGGAATTGGCAACTAGGAAGATTTTGTAATCAGGGGTGAAGGGTGGAGGATGAAGGGTGAAGTATGAAGGATGAAGTATGAAGGGTGAAGTATGAAGGATGAAAGAGGTTATTGGTTCTCTTCCTCTCCCCTGCGCCCGTTCGGCTGAGCGTTCGACTGAGCGCGGTTCGGCTGAGCTCACCGTCGAAGCCTCACGCCGAAGTCTCACGTCGAAGCCTGCGCCCCTGCGCCCCTGCGCCCCTGCTCCCCAGTCCCTTGCTATTTTCCTAAGAAGAAGCCAATCAAACAACCCTGAGCCTAGTTCCTATTAGGCTGAGGGTTACTTTGGCGATTTAGGATTCAGACTTATTGCTGGGCTGCTTAACTTGGGGAGCCTCAAACTTGTAGCCAACACCCCGCACCGTTTGAATTAAGGAAGGCTGACTGGAATCGAGTTCAATCTTTTTGCGAATTTGCCCGATGTGGACATCAACCACCCGCTGATCTCCCACATAGTCGTATTCCCAAACCTGTTGAATCAACTCAGAGCGACGCAAAACTCGACCGGGATGACTGGCAAGAAAATGCAGCAAGTCAAATTCTAAAGCTGTCAACAACACAAGTTCGTTGTTGAGGGTAACTTCCCGACGCCCTGGATCGATGACTAGTTGATTGAAGACTATCCGCTGTTGTTCGGCGGTAGTGACAATCCGCTGACGCTTTAAAATCGCTCCTACTCGATATTCCAGTTCTTGTAAATCGAACGGTTTAGTAATGTAGTCATCCGCTCCTTGAGAAAATCCCTTTATTTTGTCAGCAGCATCAGCTCGGCTGGTGAGCATGAGCACAAACACGTCAGTGCGGCTCTGCATCTCTTCGCAAAGGGCATAGCCGGTGGCGTCCGGCAAATTTACATCCAGAATGACTAGATCGGGGTTGAATTGCTCAAACATTGCCAGAGCAGTCTTTCCATCCTGAGCCGATTCCATTTGATAGCTCTTTTGGCTTAAAAAGCGAAAGATTAAATTACGGATCGCCGGATCGTCATCCACAACAAGAATTTTGGCAGGAGCCATGGTCATAAACTTTTCAAGAAGAACTGGAGCATTGATGGAACGAGGAGATTGTTGACACCAATGGTGTAATCAGCATCTAATCAATTATCGACAAAGAACTAAGCGATGCCAATAGCTACTGACATCATACTCAGGTGAGATCTCGTTCGTAAATTTTTTATGAAGATAACCCTTTATAACCCTATGAAAGAGAGTTTGAGCGTGAAAGTGTTTAATTCAGGAGAGCGGTGTGTTTAAGGATCAAGCTAAACTAGCTTGCAGGAGAGTCGTAATGTCAATCGGTAACGACTGTTCTATTTACTTTACTGCCGATATCAGCATCGTAAGGGACGTTACCACTAGATGTCACACCACCAGTGTAGAGCCGCTGTAGTACCAGTGAAAAGAAGGCAGGTCAAAGGAGGTTTGGGATGAGTGACCAAAATCACTACGAAAAGCTTGGAGTTACGGAAGATGCTTCCTTTGATGAAATTCAGGATGCTCGCAAACGTTTGATGCAACAGCATCGTGACGACCAAAAGCTTATGGAATCCGTGGAAGCTGCTTATGATGCAATCATTATGGAGCGCCTGCGGATGCGGCAAGAAGGCAAAATTAAAGTTCCAGAACGGATTCGTTTTCCCGAACGGTTGTCTCAAACACCACCGAGTGTTCCTCAGACAGCGGCTAACCAGTCTCCAGCTTGGCTGCGACGGTTTGTCGATACTCCGTCCTTGGAAGACATCCTCTGGTCGGCTGGTGCGTTCTTACTTTTGAGCGCTTTAGCTATTTTTTATCCTGCCCCTGATGAAGCCATTTTGCCGTTGGCGATCGCTTTAGGCTTTGGGTTTAATATTTACTTTCTCAATCGCAAAGAACGGCAATTTGGTCGCGCTCTTTTGCTGACGTTGGCTGGATTGGTAGTGGGTATAGGAATCGGAAGCGTTTTAGGCGGCGCGTTGCAGACACAGCTTACTAATTTCAATTTAACGGTGGAGACGTTTGCCAGCCTGGTGACATTTGTGATTCTCTGGCTAATTAGTAGTTTTCTGCGCTGAAGTTTGTAGGGATAAGGAGCAAGGCTCGCCGCTGGCACTCGCCATACCGCCCCACCAGTAACGCCTAGCGCAGGCATTCCTCTCCAACGTGAGACAGGCTGGGAGAGAGGATAAGGTCAATCGCTTCGCTGAGGTTGTTGACGATTGCCTCAGGTTCGTAGCGGCTGAGATGGGCGCGATCGCGAATTCCAGACAGCACACCAATTGCCTTAATCCCATGGTTTTTGGCGGCAATCATATCCGCTTCGGTATCTCCGACCATCCAGATATCGGAGGCGGGAGGTAATTCCGCGATCGCTCGTTCCATCAACCTTGTCTTATCGTCGATGTCGCGGGTTTTGACATAGTCGTTTTCTAGGCAGTAGCAGCGGTCATTGGGGAAAAAGCGCTCTAAGTTGTAGCTGTTAAAGGCAGAGTAAAGTTGCCACACCCGGCGCATCGTCAAGACCACCAAGTCTAGATTAGGGTTTTGATGCACTTTTTCTAATGCCTCCGACACTCCCGGTGCCAGTTGGTCGTAGACCAGATAAGGCTGCGTATGGATGGTTTTACGCCGTAATTGGGCAAATTCTTGCCCTTGTGCCTGATCCAAACCTGACTTCATCCCAATTTTGGATTCGGGAATGCAGGCACGCTTCATTCGCCAAAACTCCTCTTTCGAGAGCTTTGTCAGAGGCTGGTTTGGGTGTTGTATTTTTTCTAGACAAAACTCATAGACACGGTAGTAGCGCTCCGAAACGTCTAAGATAGGGCCATCGAAATCTGTGATAATTCTTAACATTATTTAGGGCGAAAATGGTTGCGAGTATTAAGTTTATTTAACACTTTACTGAATTTATTCTCACCTGCCTATATGCAGGGATAATTGCCAGTTCAGGAAGGGACTCTCCTCGCTGCTGTTACTCCCTGGTATTTACTACTTCAAACTTCCCCGCTTATGTTGTTCCCGTTCAATTGCTTCAAATAGGGCGCGGAAATTACCTTCTCCAAATCCCTGAGCTTGGGCGCGACGCTCGATCAATTCAAAGAAAAAGGTGGGTTGCTCAAAAATTGGCTGTGTAAAGATTTGCAGCAGTAGGGAATCTGAGGCATCCTCTTGCCAGTCCACTAAGATTTCTTGGATAGCGATCGCTTCTAATTCCTCTGGCGATAAACACAGCCCCCGATGCCGATCTTGCAATTGCGTGTAGTAGGTTTGGGGAATCGGCAGAAAGCATAGACCACCTTGCCGCAGTCGCGCGATCGCCTGCACAATTTGCGGCGTCTGCAACGCAATATGCTGGATTCCTGGGCCATGATTAAAATCGAGAAACTCTTGAATTTGAGAATTTATTGACGTGGGTTCATTAATGGGAAACTGCATCCCACTCCGAGGATGCACCAGCACCTGAGAGCGTAACCCCGACTGCTCCGTCTCAATCGCAAAGGATTGTTGACGTTCAAACCCTAACGTCCCTTCATACCAAGACAACGCCCGTTCTAAGTCCCCAGCAGCGACATTCAGCACCACATGATCGATACCGTTGTAAGTATCAGCAATCTCGGCGTTATCCTCTGGGGCTAGATTGATGTCGGGGAGCAGGGGAGCCACGCCGCAACGCTCAACCAAGGTATGAGTCAGAGAACCCCAAGCCG
The DNA here is from genome assembly GCF_059505785.1 of Kastovskya adunca. Classification (NCBI taxonomy): domain Bacteria; kingdom Bacillati; phylum Cyanobacteriota; class Cyanophyceae; order Coleofasciculales; family Coleofasciculaceae; genus Kastovskya; species Kastovskya adunca. The sequence goes on from NZ_JCACLG010000032.1 coordinate 77,355, forward strand.
CGATTTTCACCCACTTCATGCTCCCGTCAGCAAACTGTCGTTGCTCAACAGGCTGCAAGACTTTTGCCCCCTTCGTAATTGCCTTTTTTAGAACAGAGTCTAAATCGGCAACGAGAAACGCTACATCCGCAACACCAGGAGGATACCGACGTAAAAATTGAGCCACAGGGCTTGCCGCCGTCAGAGGAGACGATAAAACAATGTAGACTGAGCCACTTTTTACCACCCTAGTTTGGGTATGGTAGCTGGCACCAGAGGCATGAGCTTGAAAACCCATACAGTTGATAAACCAGTCTTGGGAGGCTCTGGCGTCTTCTACGTAGAAGTGAATGCGATCGATTTTCATGGACTATCACCCCTGTGAGCTTACCTGCGGTGTCATTTTGCCGCTTTTTCAAACGCTAAAGGTCATTCTCAAGGAAGATCGTTCCATATCATAAAAGTTTAGTGACTTTCCGATTCAATGTTGATTTTCCTGGGTAACGCCTGCGGCTCACTAGGGAACGCCAGCGAAGCTAATGCCCCTAGTTACACCGATAACCATAACTTTATTCTGCAAATCCCCCTTCACCTCCTCAGCGCCATCAGGACTTACGCACAAGACGTGAGAACGTTGATTCTCTCCTAGGGGCAAGCCACATTGTCATTCCCTTACTAGGTGCGTTTTGACCCTTTTTAGTTGATGGCTAGAGAAACGCGATCGCCGCCGATATCCTGTAGGGTTCCTAAAAGTCGCACAACGTCTTCATAGGGCAATTTTTTATCCGCTTTTAAGACAACCGTTCCCTTAGGATTGCCTTGTAAATAGGCTTGTACCGGTTGCTTCAACTCCGATGCCTGAAGGGATTGATTGCCGATAAACACCTGCCCTTGGCGATCGATGCTAACAATCAGAGGGTCTGGCGTTACCTGTTGCTTACCTCCTTCCTCGGTACTCGGCAGCGATATGTCAACCGACTGCTGCTGTATCGTTAAGGTCATCGAGAGAATCACGAAAAAGGCAATTACGCTCATCATGACGTCAATCATCGGCACGAGATTGACTTCTGGCATTTGCGATCGCCGTTGTTGAGATTTGAAGCGCATAGAAGTTAGAGCTTAAAGGCAGACACATCGGGAGTGCAACTTTCTTTGACTATCGCTGCTGTAATTGGTTTCAAGGGTTGGCTTGGGCAATAGTCGATTCATACCAAATATTTGCTGATAAATTAGTTTTATTTCGTATCTTTGATCGCTATATTCCAATCTTCATCAATTTTCTTTAACTCAAACACATTGCAAGACTGTAGAAATTTTATAAAACTGGTACTTAGCTTTAGCTGTTTAATAATTGTGGTGGCAGACTGACCGTATTGCTGCCTAAATTTAATTCCTAAGGTATTCAGAGGGATATAGCTTCCTGGAGATTGAGCAGTCGAAACATTAATAATTTTTCTTATTGCTTGTTCCAATTCTACTTTTGACTTAACTTTGGTTGCATTGTTTGGAGAAGTTTGAGGATTTGCTTGTTGACTTAAATTAGAACTTATGATATCAGAAACAGATAGCTTAAACAAGCTAATATAAATTTCTGTTTTATCTGAAACTTGATGAACAACAAAGTCCTGCGGATTTTCAATAAAAACATCTCTGGCTCTTTTGCCAGGTAGGTGAACGGATACAACTTGGCTGATGGTTAGTTTATATTTCTCGTGATATAAGCTGGATATTTTAGATAGCTTTATCCAGTGATTATTTGTAAGTGCTTGTTCAGCTTTGATTATCTCTTTTAACTGCGCGATCGCCTGCTCTAGCGGTGGAACTTCCGGTAACGCTTTCAGCGAATGAGTCTGAGTTTCACTAGTCTTGTTGTTTAAAACAGTTATGTTGTCGCCTTGTTTACGGACTAAATACACTGTTAATCCGTGAGTTTGAAGCGTGTTACAAAGATGGGTCAAGACGCCATCGGAGGAGCAGACTAAAACCTCTTTGGCATTGGGGTAATGAACAAAAATTGACGAACCGACTGTTGCCATTTTCACATCGGCGCTATCTTTACCCGCCGGAACGTGAATGAGTTCGTAGCCGCGTCCGTGATAGTCAACATCTTGCTTGCCCATACTACGCCAGTTGGCAAAGGCAATCTTAATTTGGATGGGATAGGTACAGAGACTAGCAAGAAACTTTTCTGTTTTAGTATCGAGTTGTAAGTTTTCCGCGTCGAGCAGTAGGATAGCAATTCCTGCCGATAGGGAAGTTGAATCTTCAGGAGTATTTGCTGCTAAGGATGCGGTCAGTATGGAAGTAAGCTGCTTTCTTATATCGGTAAAATACGAAGAATCAAAATATTCAGGCACAAACAGAAGTTGAAGAATTCTCTGCAAGTTTAAATTTATTGATTCCCGGTCTTTGGTTTTACTAAATTCTTGTTTAAGCTTTTCCAGCAACGAAGATTTCTGTTTGCTATTGTTCCAAGCAACAGTTTTATATTTTTCTTTAAGAAATTCTGGATGCTGCTGCTGAACGTTCAAAATCGCTTGATGAATGCAGAGACTAATTTTATCGATCAGGGCAGGATGATTCTCTAGTGTCATACTGGCATTGTTTGGCATAGTGACAGGGGCTGAGGGACGAAGAGGTGCTCCTACGGTCTAAAATTCCCCCCATAATAAAAGAAAGGATGGCAGTTCATACTTCTTAATCATGTCAAGAGACTTGCGGGGATTCATTAAGCTACTGGAAGAACGAGGGCAATTACGGAGAATTAACGCCCTGGTTGACCCAGATTTAGAAATTGCGGAAATTGCTAACCGGATGCTGCAAGCGGGGGGGCCGGCGCTACTATTTGAAAATGTCAAAGGAGCATCCTTTCCGGTGGCGGTGAATCTGCTGGGAACTGAGGAACGGGTTTGCTGGGCAATGAATATGCAGCACCCGCAGGAGTTGGAAGAACTGGGGAAAAAGCTGGGGATGCTGCAACAGCCGAAGCCACCGAAGAAGATTTCTCAGGCGGTGGAGTTTGGCAAAATTTTGTTTGATGTGGTGAAAGCTAAGCCAGGGCGCGACTTTTTCCCCGCTTGTCAGCAGGTAGTGCTGGAAGGGGATGAGTTGGATTTCAACAAGCTGCCGTTGATTCGTCCCTATGTGGGGGATGCGGGGAAGATTATCACGTTGGGGTTGGTGATTACAAAAGATTGCGAGACGGGGACGCCGAATGTTGGGGTGTATCGGCTGCAACTGCAATCAAAAAATACGATGACGGTGCATTGGTTATCGGTGCGGGGTGGGGCAAGGCATTTAAGGAAGGCGGCGGAAAATGGCAAAAAATTAGAGGTAGCGATCGCCCTTGGTGTCGATCCGTTGATTATCATGGCAGCGGCGACGCCAATTCCGTTAGACCTTTCTGAATGGCTATTTGCCGGACTTTATGGCGGTTCCGGGGTAAAGCTGGCGAAGTGCAAAACCGTAGATTTGGAAGTACCAGCGGACTCCGAGTTTGTTTTGGAAGGGACGATTACGCCAGGGGAAGTGCTGCCGGATGGCCCTTTTGGCGATCATATGGGCTACTACGGCGGGGTGGAAGATTCGCCCTTGATTCGCTTCGGGTGTATGACGCATCGCAATGATCCGCTTTATCTCACCACCTTTAGCGGACGCCCACCGAAAGAAGAAGCGATGATGGCGATCGCCCTTAACCGCATCTATACCCCCATCCTGCGGCAACAAGTCCCAGAAATTGTAGACTTCTTCCTGCCCATGGAAGCCCTCAGCTACAAAGCGGCAATTATCTCCATTGACAAAGCCTATCCCGGACAAGCCCGTCGTGCTGCCCTCGCTTTTTGGAGTGCGTTGCCCCAATTTACTTACACCAAGTTTGTAATTGTGGTAGATAAAGACATCAATATCCGCGATCCGCGTCAGGTGGTGTGGGCAATTTCTTCTAAAGTTGACCCCGTGCGGGACGTATTTATTCTGCCGAATACGCCCTTTGATACGTTGGACTTCGCCAGCGAAAAGGTTGGCTTAGGCGGACGTATGGGAATTGATGCGACGACCAAGATTCCCCCGGAAACGGAACATGAATGGGGCGAACCGTTGGAGTCCGATCCCGATGTGGCGGCGATGGTAGAGCGACGCTGGGCAGAGTATGGGTTAGCAGATTTGCAGCTAGGTGAAGTTGACCCCAATTTGTTTGGCTACGACATGAGTTGACAAGTTTCACCACCTTGATTAGATTTATCGGGAGATTCTTCCCCATCTCCCTAATCGCCCTAACAGGAAACTTAAAAGCGTCAAAGTTTATTGATGATCGGGGCTGATCCTGATTACGTATCGAGTGAACCATTGATTTTGGCGTTAAAGCCGTAAACCTGACGGCTACCTGCAAACGGCACTAACGTCACTTCCCGTTCATCTCCAGGTTCAAAACGCACCGCTGTACCCGCAGGGATATCGAGGCGCATCCCATGCGCCTGTTCGCGGTCAAAATCCAGGGCTTCATTGACTTCAAAGAAGTGGAAATGCGAACCCACTTGAATGGGGCGATCGCCTGTATTTGCGACCTGTAACTGCACGGTTGGACGCCCTGCATTCAGCTCGATTTCGCCGTCTTGAACAATCATTTCCCCTGGAATCATCTTGACCTCTAAAGACTTTGGGTATCTATTTAATTAAATGGCGCTGCTATACTAACCCCTCAAAACATGGGTTATCCCCGATGAGGGACTGAGTAAATACTGCCAATGATTAGCAAGGATACTGCGGAACATTACCTCTGGGGCGATCGCTGCGATGGCTGGCACTTAGTAAAGCAGCCGCAATTAAGCATTATTCAGGAACGAATGCCACCGGGATGCTCAGAAGTCAGACATTTTCATGTTTTTGCGTGGCAGTTTTTCTTTATCCTCTCCGGTATAGCCACGTTAGAAATTGCTGGCGATCGCCAAATTCTCTGTACCCATGAAGGCGTGGAGGTGCCGCCAGGAGTGCCCCATCAAATGCAAAATGATTCTGAAGAAGATCTGGAGTTCATCGTCACCTCGCAGCCTCCCAGTCATGGCGATCGCTATATCGTCCAGGGTTAGGAAGCCGTGCTGATTCCCTACCGAATCGGATCGTGAACCGTCACCAACTTTGTCCCATCGGGAAAGGTTGCTTCTACCTGCACTTCCTGCACCATTTCTGGCACACCTTCCATGACGTCATCTTGAGTTAGCAAGGTAGCCCCATAACTCATCAATTCAGCCACTGTCCTTCCTTCTCTAGCCCCTTCTAAAATGGCAGCAGAAATGTAGGCAACGGCTTCTGGATAATTTAGCTTCAGTCCCTTGTCTTTACGGCGTTCTGCGACTAAAGCGGCGGTAAAAATAAGCAGTTTGTCTTTTTCTTGCGGGGTAAGTTGCATGTTGAGATTTAGGAGTTTAGATTTGCCAGACTCGCGGCTTGACGACAGAACGCCCTAGACAGGAAAAGCGTAGTAACTGCCAAACATCTGTAAACCAGTTTCGCACCTCTGCGGTTGATGAACCGCGATAGCGGCACAATAATCCTGACATTAAGGGCGTAACGCCTGATCTTCCTTGGCGTTCTTTGTCACTCCACAACTGTCTGGCTTTCTCGATCAGTTCTAGTGACACGGGTTGTCCTACCCAGGCGAGAGTACCAACAATGGGTTGTCCAGCTAAAGCGTGGGGACTATAGACGCTTTCTTCTCCACCGGGTAACCATTGTCTATCGATCCACAACGGGCGTGCTTGCTGCCAAATTTCGGTATGCGATCGCCATTCCCCCTGCAAGAACTTCTCCCCCCTCGCACTTCGCCCAAACCGCGTAATTTCCCAACCCAACCAACTCGCTCCTGGCGCTAATTCTACCCGCAATTCCTGCCGATAAACGGCACCATTAAACACAATAGTTTCTTGCGGCAACCACTCCAAACAAGCCCCCGCCTCTACTTGAATCTGGATATTTTGTCTCGCCTCTAGTCCCTGAGTGCGATATACCTTTCCCGCCGCCGCCGTTGTAATTAAAGCTTGGGCGTTCGGTTTCAGATGGATGTTTTGGGAAAGCCTATCTCCCCCGACAATTCCCCCCGCTGTATGCAACACCACACTATGACAAACAGCTTCCTTCTCTGGGTAAAACGGACGCTGCACCTTCAGCGGGGCTTGCATCTGAGAGTGAATCACCTGGGTTTTGTTGTGGTGACGGGCATAGACTAAATCAAGACTGCCCTGCCATCCTTGATGTGTTTGTTTTGGTATCACAGTTTGAGTATTTTGCTTCACAGAATTGGAGATTAATTAATTTAATTTTTAGTAGGAATTACCTAATCGTGATCCGCCACAGTCAGGGGCTTCCCCCGAGATGCTAGTACCGCTATGTTCTACTTGGTTGAGCCGAATCTAAAGAGCGATCGCCAAAAATAATCATATTGTTTGCTGGTTGTCAATAATTTACCAACAAGCCAATACATATCAACAAACACTTATACTTTTACGGCAATGAAACTTCACAAAAAAATACATTTGTTATATTAATAAAAAAAACTTATACATTAATAAAAGAGATTTGAAGTTTCAATATCAGTATTCTTGGTATATTCAAAACACTTAAGAAATTATGTGTTGCCTCTACCGCTTCCCTGTTCAACGAAACTTCCACAAGTTGAGTTTGTACAATTAGCAGTGGTTGGGTAATTTCATTTCTCAGCTACACCATGGAATCGTTGCGCGTATTGTTATACCGTTAAAGGCTATTACTCCTATTGTGTAAAGAATTTTGACTTTATAAAGCAAGTTAAAATTTGCACTAATACTCGCAACAATTTCAGTCTGCTAAACCAGCAGTAACATTCAGCAGTTCCCAAGGAAGGAAGACATGAGCTACTCTCAAACAAAAACTCAGTCAAAGGCTGGGTATGAAGCCGGGGTAAAAGATTATAAGTTAACTTATTACACCCCCGACTACACTCCAAAAGATACAGATATTCTGGCGGCATTCCGCGTCACCCCTCAGCCTGGCGTTCCCCCCGAAGAAGCAGGCGCGGCGGTAGCAGCAGAATCTTCCACAGGTACCTGGACAACCGTGTGGACAGACCTCCTCACCGACCTCGACCGTTACAAAGGTCGTTGCTACGATATCGAGCCAGTTCCTGGTGAAGACAACCAGTTCATCTGCTTTGTTGCCTACCCATTGGATCTGTTTGAAGAAGGATCTGTTACCAACTTGCTCACCTCCCTCGTGGGCAACGTGTTTGGTTTCAAAGCTTTGCGTGCCCTGCGCTTAGAAGACCTACGGATTCCGATTGCCTACATGAAGACATTCCAAGGGCCTCCCCACGGAATTACCGTTGAGCGCGACAAACTAAACAAGTACGGTCGTCCTCTCTTGGGTTGTACGATTAAGCCCAAACTCGGTCTGTCTGCTAAGAACTACGGTCGTGCCGTTTACGAGTGTCTGCGCGGCGGTCTAGACTTCACCAAAGACGACGAAAACATCAACTCCCAGCCCTTCATGCGCTGGCGCGATCGCTTCTTATTCGTTCAAGAAGCCATCGAAAAATCCCAGGCTGAGACTGGTGAAATCAAAGGTCACTACCTCAACGTCACCGCCCCCACCTGCGAAGAAATGATGGAGCGGGCTGAGTTCGCCAAAGAAATCGGCACCCCGATCATCATGCACGACTACCTGACAGGTGGTTTCACCGCTAACACCACATTGGCGAAGTGGTGCCGCCGTAACGGTCTGTTGCTGCACATCCACCGCGCGATGCACGCCGTAATCGACCGTCAAAAGAACCACGGTATCCACTTCCGCGTCCTAGCCAAGTGCTTGCGGATGTCTGGTGGTGACCACCTTCACTCCGGTACCGTCGTTGGTAAGCTCGAAGGTGAAAAAGGCATCACCATGGGCTTCGTCGATTTGATGCGCGAAGATCACATCGAACAAGACCGCGCCCGTGGTATTTACTTCACCCAAGACTGGGCATCCATGCCTGGTGTCATGCCTGTGGCTTCCGGTGGTATCCACATTTGGCACATGCCTGCTCTGGTAGAAATCTTCGGTGATGACTCCTGCTTGCAGTTCGGTGGTGGAACCCTGGGCCACCCTTGGGGTAATGCACCTGGTGCAACTGCCAACCGTGTCGCTCTTGAGGCTTGTGTCCAAGCTCGTAACGAAGGTCGCAACTTGATGCGCGAAGGCGGCGACGTAATCCGCGAAGCTTGTAAGTGGAGTCCTGAGTTGGCTGTTGCTTGCGAACTGTGGAAGGAAATCAAGTTCGAGTTCGAGGCAATGGATACCGTATAAGAAGAGCTGAAGGGTGAAGGGTGAAAGTAAAATTACTTCATCCTTCATACTTCATCTTTTAGAGGCTGGGGTCAAAGCATGGATCTTAAACAAGTTACCAAAGACACGGCTAAGATACTGAGTAGCTATTTGACCTATCAAGCCCTGCGGACTGTCCTGGCTCAACTGGGCGAGACAGACCCTCCCCAGGCGTTATGGCTACATAGCTTTTCCTCGCGGAACAGTATCCAAGATGGAGAAGCTTATCTCCTGGAATTACTTAAGGAGAGACAAGACCTAGCGTTGCGGATTATGACTGTGCGGCAGCATATTGCCGAAGAAGTCTTAGATTTTTTGCCAGAAATGGTTCGTACAGGCATTCAAAAGGCAAATATCGAACATCGGCGTCAGCATTTAGAGCGAATTACACAACTCAGTGTTTCTGACCCCGCCCCAACCAGCGAACCTGCAGCCGATTCAGAGTCTAATTTGGATGATTAATCCAGTTAGCCTGCCAACGTTAACCATTCATACCCAGTACACCAACAAGCAATGCAAACTTTACCCAAAGAACGCCGTTACGAGACTCTTTCTTACCTACCTCCCCTGAGCGATGCTCAGATGGGTAGACAAATTCAGTACATTTTGGATCAAGGCTACTTTCCTGCTGTTGAGTTCAGCGAAGTTTCTGAACCCGAACAGCACTACTGGACTATGTGGAAGTTGCCTTTATTCAATGCCAAAAGTGTCCGGGAAGTGATGGACGAAGTTAATGCTTGCCGTTCTGACTACCGCGACTGCTTCGTGCGGATTGTTGGCTTCGACAACGTGAAGCAGTGCCAAGTTCTCAGCTTCATCATTCACAAGCCCAACAGTAGAGGCTTCTAGACCTGAAGTTTCAGGTAATGATTAAAGTGTAGGTTAGGTGCGGCTTTTCCAGAATCTAAGCCTTCAGGAAAAGCCGCATTTTATTCTCAATCCGTGGCAAGTTTTTGGGAAACGCCAAGGAAAACAGAGGTTTACGCCCAGGTAGGCAAAGTTTTTAGGCACCGCATGCCGTTTCCCCTACTTGAGAACTACCTGTGTTACCAATTCCTGAACTTGTTGATGGGCAGATCGCTTGCCACAGTAACGATAAAGTTGTTTTTAATCAAGACGACCTAATTTGGGGTGCTGTGAACGGAAACGCAGTTTTACTCTAACGCTACTCTAGGGGTTTTACAGGTGATGGTGGCACCTGTAGTCGTGCCGATTGGTTTCCGTTTCGCCGCTGCGGGTGTCATTGTCATTCCTAGTTTGGGCAACACCTAGCAGGGCTGTACGTTTGACCTGGCTCTCCTCCTGTTTATAATTTGTCATAAAATTCTGACATATCCGGCTGAAGCAATCGACACATAAGGGAACTGATGAGTTACTATATTTCTCCTCGCTTTTTAGATAAACTTGCCGTTCATATTACAAAAAATTTCCTTAACTTACCTCAGGTACGAGTTCCTCTAATTCTGGGAATTCATGGGCATAAAGGAGAAGGTAAGTCATTTCAATGCGAGCTTGTCTTCGAGCGCATGGGCGTAGAAGCGGTTCATATGTCTGCTGGAGAAATGGAAAGCCCGGATGCGGGAGATCCAGGGCGTCTGATTCGCCTGCGCTATCGAGAAGCCGCAGATCTGATTAAGGTGCGCGGTAAGATGTGTGTCTTGATGATCAACGACTTGGATGCGGGAGCAGGGCGTTTCGACCAAGGTACGCAGTACACGGTCAATACACAGTTGGTTAACGGCACATTGATGAATATTGCCGATAACCCCACTAATGTGCAACTTCCTGGCAGTTATGACTCCACGCCTTTGCCTCGCGTACCAATTATTGTGACGGGGAATGACTTTTCCACCCTCTATGCGCCCTTGATTCGGGATGGTCGCATGGATAAGTTTTATTGGGCACCAGACCGAGAAGATAGAATTGGCATCGTCGGCGGCATTTTTGCTGCAGATGGGTTGTCCCGGAGTGCCATTGAAGAATTGGTTGACACCTTCCCCAATCAATCCATTGACTTTTTTAGTGCTTTGCGATCGCGTCTCTACGATGAACAAGTTCGCAAATTTATTCACCAAACGGGTTTTGAAAAGATCTCTGGTCGTGTGGTCAATAGTAACGAAACACCCCCCAATTTCCAGAAACCGGATTTCAGCCTGCGCCATTTAATAGAGTTTGGCAAGGTGATGCGTGGCGAACAGGAGCGCGTTGAGACAATGCGCCTAGGTCGGCAATATAACCAAAACCTGCGGCACACCGATAGAGATGATTCCCCGCCGCCGCAACGCGAGCCGGAAAAACGTTCAGGCGATCGCGCCCAAACTCAGGGAAGCAATATCGATCATAGCCCTCGCCGCCCTCATCAAGCTACAGAAGACGCCCTCCACGAACGCTTTTTGTACGAAGAAAGCCGTAAAACTACAGACCGCATCGACATTGCCAACCCACCCTCATCTAATGACCAGTACTACCGGAGTTATGGCGATCGCGCTCCAGACAAGGGTAATGGTCAGGCGGCAAAAAACAATCAACTCAGTTCAGAAGTCCAGCAGCAGGTGCAGGAACTCATAAACGGTGGTTACCGCATCGGGATGGAGTATGCCGACAAGCGGCGCTTCCGCACTGGTTCCTGGAAGAGTGGCGGTACGCTTGATACTAAGCGCAAAGACGAGGTACTTGCCGCTGTAGCCGAATGCATCAACGAACATGACGGCGACTACGTACGCCTGATTGGTATCGACGCTAAAGCCAAACGACGGGTTATTGAGACGATTATCCAACGACCGGATTAATGGGGATTAGGGATTGAGGCATTCACCCTTGATCCTGCATACGTTCTCCCCGCCCTGATGATTGAAACGGAAATTCGGCACTAATAATCCAGCGCTGTCCGTTGTGAATCAGCAGCGTTAGCCCAGAGGCAGTAAATTCAACCTCTAGCTGCCGCTGCTGAAATTCTTGCCACGCGGCTCGGAAATTTTGCTTGGTCAAATCGCGGAAGGCAACGGTCATATGAGGGGCAAAGGGGCGACTTTTAGACACCCGGTCTACAATCCCCAACGACTCTTCTACCTCAGCCATCAAGTCTTGCTGTAATGCCAGGAGTTCCGCTGTTTTTACAACATTGATGTAAATCACACGCGGTACAAACGCACCAAACCCCCTCAGGGTAATTGGCACTGAATTATAGGTATCAGCAAACGCTTTCAAACAGCGCTCTAGTTGCTGTACTTCATCCACTTGCCAATCAAAAGGTGGTTGCAGGGTAATGTGAGGGGGAGAGTTCTGAGCCTTGCGGCTGGCGTAGCGATCGCCAAAATACTGCTTGATTTCATTGACATCCTCTCTTATATCCTGCGGTGGTAGGAGTGCAATGAAAAAGCGCTGCTTTGATTTATCCATATTGAGCCATTACCTTTGCCACTGAAAACGATATAACTAGCGAGTCAAATGCCTCTATTTGTAAAGATTGAAGAAGGAATCGTCGATAAACCGACCTTTGACCAGCATGTCCCTGCCCACCATGCCTATGTTAAGGACTTGATCGCTAAGGGACACGGCGCTAAAAGTGGCTACTGGGCAAAGCGCGGTGGCGGCATGATGATCTTCCGAGCTGAGTCATTAGACGAAGCTCAAGCCATTGTCGAGCAAGACCCACTAGTGAAAAACGGCTGCGTCAATTATCAGCTTTATGAATGGCGCGTGATTGTAGAGTGAGCACGAGGGGAAAAAGTATCCGGCTAACCCGTTAACTCCCCTTCGTTAATGTTATGCTGTAAGAGACCTGGACCTACGCGGTCACAACGCCCAAATCTTGTCAGAACCGGAAGGTAGCAGCAATACGGGATGCTTGTGACAGGCGTGGACTCCGGGTCATTTTTTTTGTAGGTGTACATCGCCTTTGACCCAAATCTAGGCTTCCACAAACTGAGCGACAATCTCGTCGAAGCTCTCCAGTCCTGTTCTTGGGGCTATGATTTTGGCATGTTGTCTTCTTTATTCCCTCTATCGCCTAGTTAGAATCGCGATCGCTCTTTCCTAGTAGAGTTTGATTGGAAAGATGCGATCGCCTTCGCCCCATTTTAGATACATAGATTGCTGCTTTTGTCAAGCATGTTAGGGCTTCTCCCATTGACGACATTTGAGTTCATAGTGGATGGTCCCCCAGTATCGCAACAAGCTCGTAGGCGTGAAAGGCTTAGAGCTTGGAAAGCTACGGTTAGACAAGAAGCAGAAAAATACTGGTCTTCAGCTCAGCCGCCAGCTATTGGGCTAGTTATGCTTAAGGTGACGTACTTCTATGATTCGGTTGCAATGGATGTAGACAACATAGTTAAGCCAATTCAAGACGCCATCATTGGTCTGGCATATGTTGATGACAACCAAATAACTGATGTCTTGGTAAGAAAAAGAGATTTGTCAGGCAACTTTAAAGTAGAAAATATAACTCCGACCCTAGCAGAAGGCTTTGCTAGAGGTAATGAATTCTTACACATTGTGGTAACTGATGCCCCTGACCAGGAGGTGATTGTTTAATGGATGCCCGAACTGAGCAATTGGAAAGATCGCGATTACTCGAACTAGTGACGGAATATCGTCAGAAAGGTTACGAGGTGCTACTCTCTCCCAAACCTGAAGAGTTGCCTGATTTCCTGCGGAGCTACCGTCCTGACATGATAGTACGTCGAGGAGAGGAAAAAGTTGTTATTGAGGTAAAGTCACGTCCTTCAATTGCCTCTGCACAATATCTACGGGGGTTAGCTCAAGCAGTGGAAGATCATCCGGGTTGGAGAGTTGAATTGGTAATGACTAACCCAGAGGATGCCCTATACTCTGCAAAAGTAGAAGGTTCTCTTCAAGAACATGAGATAAAGTCACAATTACAAGTAGCTAGAGAGCTTACAGTTCATCATCCAGAATCATCTATCCTTTATGCCTGGTCTCTTGCTGAGGCAACTCTAAGACTTCTTGCTAATAAAGAAGGACTTGACTTGCAGCGATCCGAACCGCTTCGTTTGTTGAAGCAGTTGGCAACTGAAGGGGTGATTTCTAAAGCTGAATATCAATCGCTAATGAATGCTTTTTCGTTGCGTAATGCTATTGCTCATGGTTTCAAAACGACCCACCTCACACCAAACATTGTGCTAAACCTGATTGAAGTTACAGAGCAGTTATTGAACTCACTGAACACCAGTGAACCATCGACCTAATACCTTATTACTCCGGATGGACTGATGATCTTCGAGTCTGTTACCACTGACCTCCACCGCTAATCAAGAAAAATACTTCGCTCAATAGCTTTCTGATACTCTGCCATTTCCCCAAATGACTTAAACTGCCACTCCACCCGATGATAGGGTGACTTTGCATGAGATGCGATCGCTCATAGTGTAATAGGCGAGGGACGTTGCATCACCTCTAACTTTAGAGCCGCCTAATATTGCGCTGCAACCGCTGACTTTTGCCTTAGGTTTCATGAGTTTAACCCTTGCCTAAGCTGTTCAAGCTTTCGCGAATTGAACACCCACAAAGGAATTACCATGCCATACGTGAACATCCAGATTACGAAAGGTGCGACGAGAGACCAAAAGGCTCAACTAGTCAAAGAGGTGACCGCTTCACTGGTGCGTATACTTGGGAAGAAGCCAGAGCATACGCATATTGTCATTCAAGAAATTGCAGACGAAGACTGGGGTTTTTCTGGTCTACTAACCGACGACTGGAAGAAACAGCAAGCCCCTCAGTCACGCACTGAAACCTAACCCTTCGTTGCAGCGGGCTATTATGTGACTAAGGAGTTAAAGAACCCTTATATGGCTTCGGAAGATACTGATCTTAAAAAGCATTCTGCCGCTAAGGTTGTCTACCGATTTCTGGGAGGAGCTGCACTTGGTACTTTTATGGTACTCATCCCTTACTTGTTATCGTCTACAGAATTGAACTTGCTTAACATAGGGATTGCAGCCTTGCTGGTTGTGTCATGTGGGTTATTATCAAGCCTGTTGGGCAAAAGATTTATTGAAGCTTTAATACGGTCATTAGAGTCCTCTGGTCTTTATTAAGGTCGGGGGTTGGAGAAGGATGGGAGGGCGCGATCGCACATTAGTTTGGCTAGACTGATATGAGCAGTTCGCTAAGAAACTAAAGCCGTAGAAAGTAACAAATAATTAGGCGATCGCTATTTTGACTTGGCGCTAGGGCTGGATTACCGTCATAATTAACTAGTGATTTGTCTACCTTGAGTGGGGTGGGCAAGTTTCTGGTTTCGCTCGTATCCTGGAAGCAGATGATACTGGCGTAAGTGTTGGAGCCTTAATTGCGATGGCTGGTGGTTTTGGAAATCTTGTACAAAAAGCGTTTTACCTTGGAGTAGGTTTGGCTGCTTCTGCGAGTGAAAGAGCCGGGGTAACTCTAGGTGAGTTACGTTCTCAGGCTCAAAAGCTGGCAGATGAAATGGTATCCAAGGGCGAAATGACAGCCGACGAAGCCCGTCGCTTTGTAGATGACATGATGAAGCAAGCGCAACAACCTCCGGTTGAGCAAGCTTCGGATGCCTCTAAAAATAAAAATGAGCCGCGCCGGATTGAGATCCTCTCTGATGAGGACGAGACGACTGATACAGATGACGAAAATGTCGAAGTTTTGCGCCAACAGGTGCAAGCAATGCAAGAAGAACTGCGTCGGCTAAATCGTCAATAGAAAAGTACGAGGCAACAACAGGTGTGGAAGTCCGGGCGCGATCGCTCCTATACCTCAGTTGCCGTTATTATTGTGTATAGTTGGTGCCCAAAATGGAAGAGTGGCCTAAAAGTTTTTTGGAAATCGCTGAAGCAGTAGCTTCTGAAGTTGAGCAATTCTTCCAGGGAGTTGCTGAAGTTGTTGATGCGGTTGCCGATGAAGTGGAAAATGCTTTCGGTGCTGAATTTGACCAATATCTCCAAGAGATGCTTGAACCCATTTCTGAGATCTACTCAGAGCTTGAGCAGATAGCCGGAGAACCGGATTATTATTTCGTCTATCCGGAAGAACCAACTGCACAGAAGAACCCCGCTTGCATTGGTTGCTGCAATTACCACGGTCAAGTTTATGAAGGAAACTTGCTGGTTTGTGGGATGCACCCCTATGGATGGGATACCGAGCAATGCCCCGATTGGGAATCCTTCGACACAGACGCCTCAAAATCTCACAAAACTTTCTAATAACAGCTAAAGCTGGAAAGTGAGATAGGTTGGCTAAACTTGCCTAGCCACTAAAAGGTGAAAAAATAACTAGCTGTAAATTGTTCACTTGTAAAATTTATACAGCTAACCGATGCTATTGCTCAAAATCCTCAGGGCGAATAACTACGGACTACAACAACATATACTATGACTCAATTCTCAGCCCAGCCGCCTTCTCCTGAAGCCCCGACCGAGCCAATGACCTATGGCGAACGTGCCATTGCGGAAGGACAGCTAATTACCTTCCCAAACCCGCGCATTGGGCGTCGCTACAACATTCAAATTACGTTGCCAGAATTTACTTGCAAATGTCCGTTTTCTGGGTATCCAGACTTTGCGACTATTCATGTCGATTACGTTCCTGATGAAAAAGTGGTGGAACTAAAGGCACTGAAACTGTATATCAATAGCTACCGCGATCGCTACATTTCTCACGAAGAAAGTATTAACCAAATTCTTGATGACTTAATTGCCGTCTGTGATCCGTTAGAAATTGCCGTTAAAGGTGACTTTACTCCACGCGGCAATGTTCACACTGTTGTGGAAGCGCATCACAAAAAATCATAATTTCTCAGCCCTAATACTAGGAGAAGTGAATAGGTACATTGCCCGTCTTACTAGTAAAGTAGTAAAAATATTCGGTAGCATATCTTAACAAAAATAGTTCTTAGTATCTTTCTTAATTAAACCTAAGAATTATTCCCAACGACAGACTAGCGCCAAGGCAATTTATCTCTTTAGCCTCAGGTTAATTCTTCTGAGTACTTCTTAAATAGAAGGTAGACATAAAACTTTTTCCAAATGAAGTTTTATCGTTTTAATGTTAAAGAGATTATAAAAGAATATGACTACTCACAATCCCAATTTAGAACCGTTCCCTAACAATTCTGAACTGACCACTACGCCACCTGAAGCTCCTACAACCGATAAAGCAGACAACAAAACAATGGGTACTGTTGGCGCAGGTGTCGCAGGAGCCGCTGTTGGTACCGTTTTGGGTGGGAAAATCGCGGGTCGCACTGGAGCCGTCCTTGGTGCAGTCGTCGGTGCAGTTGCTGGTGGTTTGACTGCTCAGAATGCACCGGAAGATGCCGCTGATCAAGTCAAAGGTAAAGTCAAAGATGCGGCTAAAAATGTCAAATCCCGCCTAGATGAGGCGCAAGGGCAAGCCAAAGAGGCGGCTGATCGGGCTAAACCCCATTTAGAACAGGCAATGAACAAAGTCAAAGGTGCGGCTGACCACACCAAGCTATCTGTAGAAGAAGCAACTGGTGACGTCAAGCACGCTGTTGAAAGTGCTCAAGCTTCTCATTCTCAAGATGCTCAGGTAAAAAACCTCTCGGAAGAGCCACGAGTTGAAATGCATGTCAAACAAGATACCGTTGACGCGGCAGAGCAAATGCGTCGCGAAACCTTAGGCGTTGATGCTCAAGATAACACGGTGATTAAGCCCCATCGCTCAATGTAATATCTGGGTGCAAGCTTCAATCAGGTTGCACTCTCAAATATGAGAAAAGAAAAGGGTGGGTCATTAATGGCTCACCCTTTCCCTTTCATCCCTCATCCCGCTCCTATTAAGATATCCTTGGTGCTTCCTTACTCGGTGTTTTTGAGCCAGAATTTCCCTCATTAGTGATGCAATGGGGTGCAAAAGATACCATTTTTTAGAAGTCAGTTGACTATAGAGCTTTTACTAAAAAAAATCCCCTGGTATGTATGTTGCTTTTTCCAAACACACCGGGGGTAAAGATGAATAGTCAAAGGAAGAAGTAATTGAGGAAGAAGTCTCAAAACCAGAGAACTGCTGAGTTAGTAAGGTTAACTTGGGTAGTTCCCAAGCGTAAGAACTCGCTTCTTTTCTGAATCTTCCTATCAACGGAACAAAGCTCTACGAGTTTGTGGCCCAACAATTCCATCTACAAGTAAGCCATTATTTGCCTGGAACCGTCGGACGGCTGCTGCGGTATTGGGGCCGTAAACTCCATCGACGGGGAGTCTCAAAGCGATTTGAACATCCCTAACTGCCTGATTCCGAGCACCTGGACGCAGAAGTGGGCCACCCACGTTTCCAGGAGTACTACCACTACCAGGAGCCGTGCTGATGAATTGAGCTGCAACCCAACGCCCGCTGGAAAGTTGCGCCCAACCGTTTTCAAAACGAACGACATTCTTGAGGGCTGCTCCATTGCGGACGCAGATAGCGGAGGGATAGACTGTGCCGGGGCCAGTGCGGGCATTTAAGCAACTGCCCCTGGTATTCACAAAATATTGGGCGGCTGAAGCTGGAGCCACCATATTCATACTGCCGAACAGAACAGCGACGCCGAGTAAACTCAGCCAAGCTGAACTTGGAAGTTTAGCCCAATTTAGATTTAATTTCGGAAGATCGTACTCGATACCTGCTGCCTCTTCATAAGCAGCATAGGAGTGCGCGTAAGCAAGTATTTCCATGATTATTTACCTATTTTTGAAGTAAGTGATAACACAGATGGACTCACCTCAAAATTAACCTCGATTTTGAGTAAATTTGGGGTTGTTTATCTAAACTTAATGTTGTAGATTATTAGGTTTTGTCTAGAGAATTAGAAACAAAAGAGCGATCGCAGAAGCTAGCCTTCACAGAAAAGGCAACAAGTGCGATCGCTCTAGAGCATCAGTTAAGCCCTTAGGGTGTTACATAACTCAAAATTTTGAGCTAAATAACCCCAAAATAGTAAGTACTTCCACGGGTTGCCAATCTTGTTTACTGCCCAAGAGAATTAGCTACCTCGATTGGACAAATTTTCCACACGAATCCGACGACCATACCGCAACACCTCTAGGCGATTCTGGGTAACGTAGTAGGAATAACTACCGTTATCTGCACGATACCGACCGCCACCAATGTTGCGAGCAGGTATCCGCATGGAATCGTTAGGATTCTGCTTCGATTGCCCAACGTAAAATAACTGACCATTTTCCCGACAAATATTCACACGAAACTTTGCCGTCTCACCTGTAACTAGAGTTTCATTGCTACATATTCCGGTAGCCCTAACAGCAGTTGCTGTAAAAGGTACAGGAGTAGTAAGTTCAGGAGCAACAGATGCAGGTCTTCCTGGAGCAACGGCAATGGATTGCTGTGATGGAATCTTACCTGCCACTAGAGACGGTAAAGACGCCAAGGGGTTAATGGGATCGCGACCATTGGGATAAACTTCAAAATGCAAGTGAGGGCCTGTGCTATTACCACTACTGCCCATCTCGGCAATAACTTCACCCTGGCGCACAACATCACCCTTGCTTACGAATAGACGATGATTGTGACCATAGACCGTTTGACTACCATCGGGATGCTTGATTTCTATGGCATTGCCTAATCCCCAATCATCCCAACCTGCCTTGATCACTTCACCTGTAGCCGCAGCAACAACAGGAACCCCGATCGATCCTGAAATGTCGATTCCTTCGTGATAGGTATGAAAGCCTTGAGAAATGAAGCCTTGAGTGGGCCAGATTAAGCCAGACGTATTTGAGGCGGCGATTGATGTGGGAGCATTGGCAGCTGGCTGAGGGAAAGGAAAGGCGATCGCCCCTCCTATAACTCTGAGTGAAATAAACCCGATTGAACCCAGAATCACCAATCTGGGGACAGCAAATTTTCTCATCTCCTCACCTCGTATTTTTGACAGTGTCGCCAGCAGAGAGTCGTTAGTTCCCCTGCTTGCTCTTCAAAATACTGACCTCAAGACTGGTTTTCTTGAAAGATTGCTATTTACTTTAGACGATTATCGACATTTGCTGAATAGATCAAAGGTAGGGACACAAAGCTTTGCGTCCCTACCTACACGCCTATGGGCGAAAAACGGATGTAACAAAATTCGAGCCGAGAGGAGTAGTCGATTAGTAACGAACTTGCAGCGTCACAGCTTGCTCGATTTTCTGTTCGCCACCGATTACGGGAGTTTGGGCATTTTCTTGGGCGGGTTGACTGGCGATCGCTCCCACAGCAAAAGGTACGGGGGGGTACGGAGGACTCGCACCATTGACTTGAATGCCGATCACTTCTTTTTGGCTAAGATCCAAGGCACTTAGAGCCGCATTCGCTTGTTTTTTGGCATCGTCTGAGGCTTTTTGGATCGCTTGCTGTTGGGCTTGGGCGATCGCTTCATCGGTAGCCACAAAACTAATGCCATCGATCCGAGTTGCACCCGCTTTGATGGCATCATCTAGCAGTGTCCCGGAATTCTTGGTTTCAATCCGAAAGCTGACGATATTCGTGCCAGTATAACCAATAATCGTTTGTTTCCCGCCGTTGTAGTTGTAGTTGGGGTTGAGGCTGATCCCTGTAGTTTCCAATTTTTCTACCTGGCGGGACTTGAGCTGGTCGATTACAGCTTGCGATCGCTGCGCTACTTCCTGCTGCACGTCCTGAGCTGTTTTACCCTGCACCTCAACCCCCAAACGTACCTGAGTCAGGCTGGTGGGGATATTCACAGAGCCTTTACCGGAGACAGTCAGAGTTCTGGGTATTTCTACTTGTTGAGCCGGAGCAGCTTGGCAGGCAGTTAAACCCAGCAAACTCACGACTAGACATAACGTTCTAATTCGATCCCAATTATTCAGGTGGGAATAGAAACAAAGACGAGTCATAACAAAATAAAGGGAACACAATTGATAGGTGTTCCCAATCTGGCATTAACTCTTTTGGAGCGTTGACAAGTTACAGTTTTGGCAACTAAAAATCCGGCTCAACTCTCTTGTTGATTAATCGTCACTGTTTTGAAGGTTCAGGAGGATCAAATAGATAGCCGACGCCCCGACTCGTGCGAATATATATCGGCTGAGTCGAATCCGGCTCAATCTTGCGGCGAATTTGACCGATGTGAACGTCAACAACTCGCCCATCTCCAACAAATTCGTGATCCCACACCTCTCTAATCAATTGCTGGCGCGAACAAACTCGCCCTGGGTGCTGTGCAAAAAAATGCAGCAGATCAAATTCCAACGCCGTTAAGCTAATTAGCCGATTGTCGAAGCTGACCTCACGGCGCATCGGATCAATCATTAATTTACCAAAGTGGAGAGGTTCCCGTTCCGCCGCAGTGGAGGGAGACGGGAGAAGTCGCAACAGCGCTTGCACTTGCTTTTCCAGAACTCGGAGATGGAAGGGCTTCGTCAGATAGGCATCAGCCCACTCTAGTCCTGTAACGTGGTGCTCTACATCGGTCAAGCTAGTCAGCAGCATGACCAGAGTACCCCCCCAGCGCTGCTTCATTTCCTGGCAAACTTCATAGCCGATAATGTCAGGCAAAATCACATCGAGAATTACCAGGTCAGGGCTAAATTCTTCAAATCGTTTTAGGGCAGTCCTGCCGTCTTCAGCCGCCTCCACTTGATAGTTCTTTTGACCTAAAAAGCGGTAGATTAACTTCCGGATAGCAGCATCATCATCAACAATAAGAATCTTTTTGGGAGTTTGAGCCGTCTCAGCGGTTCTAGATTGCTTGGATTTTTCCTCCATTGCCTTCAGTGTCTCCTACAGATTTATTGCCAAAAATTAACTGCCGTTATTCGTGTGGCAGTAGCGATCGCACTTTCATTTAATTAGGCTCTTAATCGCCTTGTTCACCCTACTCCCCGATACCATAACAAACGCTACCTGATTGATTCCGGATTAAATATAAGCTAAAGGGGCAAAATGAAACATCAATCAATCACACGGGCAGTTAATCAGCCCTGATCAACCCACAGATTCTATAATTCGTTCCTTTATACCTACCCCCTCAACAAAAATCCTTAGTAAAGCAGAGCAGGCTAGGATAACCTTACTGATAACTTTCGCGTCCCTCCGTCCAGCCATGCCGTCAACCACTGACTTTCTCCGCCACCTAAATCCCAGCCAACGCCAAGCCGTTGAACACTTCTGCGGGCCCTTGCTGGTTGCTGCTGGTGCTGGTGCTGGTAAAACCAGGGTGCTAATCTACCGCATTGCGAATCTGATTTTGAAGCACCGTGTTGCTCCCGACAATATCCTTGCCGTTACCTTCACAAATAAAGCGGCGCGGGAGATGAAAGAACGGATTGAGAAGCTATTTGCCGAACAAAAAGCCGAATCTGAGTATGGTAAGCCGTGGTCAGCACTGACACCGGAAGAACAGACCAGGCTGCGATCGCGCATTTATAAAACCATTGTCAAAGACTTGTGGATCGGCACCTTCCACGCCCTTTGTGCCAGAATCTTGCGCTACGACATCAATAAATACCAAGATGAAAAAGGTCATACATGGACGCGCAGCTTTTCCATCTTTGACGAAAACGACGCCCAAAGCCTAGTTAAAGAGATCGTCATCAAGCAGCTAAACCTAGATGAAAAGAAATTTAACCCGCGTGCTGTCCGCTACACCATCAGTGCGGCAAAAAACCAAGGCTTGACCCCCAGTGAATTTGAACAAAGCCAATCCAACTATCGAGGACGAGCGATCGCTGAAGTTTACAGCCGTTATCAGAAAGCCCTCGCCGAAAACAACTCCCTCGACTTTGACGACCTGATTCTCGTCCCCGTGCAACTCTTCCGCCAAAACGAGCAGGTACTGGGTTATTGGCATCGGCAATTTCGGCACATTCTGGTAGATGAGTATCAAGACACCAACCGCATCCAGTACGAACTCATCCGCCTGCTAACTACGAATGGAGAGACGCAAAAAACCGAGTGGGAGTGGCAAAATCGCTCTATTTTCGCGGTTGGGGATGTTGACCAAAGCATTTACGCCTTCCGGGGAGCCGATTACAAAATTTTGCTGGAATTTCAGGAAGACTTTGGTGATGGGTTACCTCATGAAGACAGCCGCACATTGGTGAAGCTAGAGGAAAACTACCGCTCTAGAGAAAACATTCTGCAAGCGGCTAATCACCTAATTGAGAAGAACACTCAGCGGATTGAGAAAATTTTGCGCCCTACCCGTGAAGCGGGGCTGCCGATTTATTACCACCGCGCCGAAGATGAGCGTGACGAAGCAGAATTTGTCATCGAGCGCATTCGTACCTACGAACGTCAGCACCCAGAGTGGAACTGGGGCGATTTTGCGATTCTCTACCGCACTAATGCCCAGTCTCGACCCTTTGAAGACATTTTAGTTCGCGCCAGTATTCCTTATCACGTTGTTGGTGGTTTGAAATTTTACGACCGCAAAGAAGTTAAAGACTGCCTGGCTTACCTGCGGATTTTGGTAAATCCTGCCGATAGCGTCAGCTTGAAGCGGATTATTAACATTCCTCGACGCGGGATCGGTAAAGCGACGATGGATCGCTTAGAAGGGGCGGCGGTGGAATTGGGCGTGCCATTGTGGGAAATTATCAGCGATGAAACATCGGTAAATACCCTCGCCGGACGCACGGCTAAGCCGATTCTGAAGTTTGTAGAAACGATTAGCAATTGGCGATCGCAGATTGAGATATTACCTGCTTCCCAGATTCTTCAGGGCATTATGGATGATTCTGCTTACATTCAAGAGTTAAAAAACCAAGGAACGGATGAAGCCCAAGATAGAATCGCTAACGTTCAAGAACTCTACAATGCGGTGTTGCAGTTTGAGGAAGAAAATGACGACTCCAACCTAGAAAATTTTCTGGCTAATGCCTCCCTCGCCTCTGACCTAGATAACTTAAAAGAGGGACAAAACGCAGTCTCACTAATGACATTACACGCGGCGAAGGGATTAGAATTCCCCCTCGTCTTTTTAGTCGGGTTAGAACAGGGGCTTTTCCCCAACTTCCGCTCGATGGACGATCCCGTAGCCTTGGAAGAAGAACGTCGCCTCTGTTATGTAGGGATTACCAGGGCTGAGGAACAACTCTATCTCTCCCATGCACGGGAGCGCCGCCTCTACGGAAATCGGGAACCCGCTGTTGTCTCGCAATTCTTAGGAGAAATCCCCAAAGAACTCCTTTGCAGCACCTTAGTAAAGGTCAAAACTAACGGGAATGCTTCCACGTCCTCACAACGGAAGTCGCAAACCACTAAGCTTTCCTCAGATCAGTCACAAAGTTGGAAAGTCGGTGAACTAATCATTCACGAGCTTTTCGGTACAGGTCAAGTGACTCACGTTTTCGGTTCAGGAACTAAGGTGTCTATTGCGGTTAAGTTCTCCAGTGTGGGGCAAAAAATTCTCGATCCCAAACGAACCACTTTGCAACGGGTGCAGTCTTAATCTGCGGTGGGGATCGCTGACAACTCAGCTTCATTCAGGAACTGTCACTCAGCCTCATCGTCAAGAACTGTAACAAGACAAATTTTTCGGCAGGCTCTAATAAATTAAGCCTGCTTAGTTGAGTGGTAGCTGAAGACGCTTCCTCAACTTTTTGCTGTAAATAAAAGCGATCGCTACTGAGTTTTATTACGCCTTTTACACAAATAAGCCGCACCTAATACAAAACTGCGATCGCTCAAACCTTTTTCAGGCAAGGAATAAACAACTTTGTAAACAAATGTTACGGAAAGTTTATAAAAAAATGTTGCTACTGCTTGATTTGATTGATACAGTATGCATGTAAGCTTACTTCAAGTAGCTATTCGTATCTAGGAGACGTACCATTTATGCTCTACCTCACCCTTGGCTGTTCTGGGAACTAATTCCCGAATTGCCTCAAAGATATATCCCTGACTGTGCTAAACGCACCCCATGCAGTCAGCCAAGAGATATCTTGAATTTGTTTGAGCTGGCTTAGGAATCTACACACCATTGCCTCCTTGCCCCTTCAACTCAAACATTACTGAGGTTTCTACCAAAGATACGTTTCAGGCTCTACAAAAATGAGGTCTTAGCAGCAAGATTTCCGTTAACTATCTTGCTTTGGAAGCATCAATTCATCCCTCAGTTACGAGTCAACATTTGTCTCACTGGGTGCAGATTAGGATACTTAAGCAACAAAAACATCCTATTTTGCACTGGTTAAATCGGTGGTGAGACTCCAACTCTGGAGGTTTTATCTATGAATATTCAAGGAAAGACGGCTCTGATTACCGGAGCTTCTCGTGGAATTGGGCGAGCGATCGCCCTAGAACTAGCCAAACAAGGAGCCAAACGCTTGTTACTAGTAGCCCGCGATGAAACTCGACTAGCAGAAGTCGCCGCAGAAATCGAAGCACTGGGCGCACAAGCCGTAATTTTGGCGCTGGATTTGTCGCAGTTGGTAGAGGTGAATATTGCGATCGCCAAAGCGTGGCGCGATTGTGGCCCCATTCATCTCCTCGTTAACTGTGCAGGCGTTGCCCACCAAGCACCGTTCTTAGAGTCTCGACTGCCGCAAGTGCAGGAAGAACTGGGGATCAACTTAATCGGCATGTACACCATGACTCGTCTGATTGCCCGACGCATGGTAGTGCAACGCGAAGGGACAATCGTCAATGTTTCGAGCTTGATGGGTAAGGTAGCCGCACCAACGATGGCAACTTACTCCGCCACCAAGTTTGCCATATTGGGCTTTACCCAAGCCTTGCGGGGCGAACTAGCCGCCCACAATGTGCGAGTGCTGGCGTTGTTGCCCACCTTGACGGATACGGATATGGTGCGAGACTTGCAGTGGTTTCGCTGGATAGTACCGACGACGACGCAGAAAGTCGCCCAAGCACTCGTCGCCGGATTGCAGAAGGATTTGCCAGAAATCATCGTCGGATGGCAAAGTCATTTAGCGGTGTGGTGCAACCGTATTGCACCTTGGCTACTGGAGAAGATTTTACTGATGGCGGCTCCCCTACCCAAGGATAGGCACAGGCGTTATCAGAATTTTGGAGAGGTAGGGTCTCGATAAGGTGAGAGGGCTGGGGTAGAGTGCTTGGGCAATTACATCTTACTGAGAACTCTCCCCATCCCCAGCCCGCTGAATTAACCCCCACTTTCCATTAACTAACCACTGGGGATCTTCCTGATTCAATGCCTCTACCTGTTCTGGCTGCAATCCTGCTGCTACTTCCGACTTCAATGTGCGGAGGGCAACTAGGAAGGGAGCAGGAAAATAATCAACAATATCCTCAAAATTGGTGGTAAATTCCCAGTGGCGATCGCCTAATAATCGTCGATAGTTGGCATCCCCTTTAACAAACACTAACTGGGATTGGGCGAGTTCTTGACGCAAATCCTCTGGCATTTCCCAAAAACTCTGGGGTGCCGCCCAAAACGCATGTTCGCGCATCCGCAAGCGATCGCTAGCAATATAGTCTTGCAGGCGTCGAGTCACCGCTCCCACGGCTGGCGAATGATCCGCCGCCAATACCTCTAAGGTGTAGTGAACATCCTTAATCAGGGCATCAGATACAAAAAGGGGTTGCCCTTTGAGATGCAGGTAGATCGTTTGAGCCACCTGAGTTGCCAGCAAAAAATCCACTAGGCACAAATCGCAAAATAGCTCAAATCCCGAATTATCAACAATTACATCCAGACGTACCTGCTCAAAACTAGCCAGCTTGTCTGCAATTTGAGCCGTTCGATCGACTAAGACGTGGGTTTGTTCTGGGGGAGCTTCTGTGAGGCGGCGGTCGTGTTCTCCTTCCACCCAGAGGCTTAAGTCCGCCCGATTCCCCCACAGGGCAACATACAGCAGGTTAATCACCTCAGCTTTGTCCCATTGACAATCGTTCTGTTGGAGATTTTCAATGACGACATTGACTTGTTGGCTTAAGGTTTGAATAGAAGCGATCGCGGTGACTAAACCTTGATGTTTTTGCACCGTAAAGGGATCGAAACCCTGCCATTCCCCAGGCAGAAAGTAACCTGTCGCTTCTAGAATGCGGCGGTAAAAGTAGACCTCGGCAAAGTACCAAGGAATATCCAGCCAGCTTTGTCCTAAGTAGGGTTCTAGATACTCCCGCCACACGGCTGCATCCGGTGCCGCCTCATCGTGCAAAAAACGCACAACCCCCTGCAACAGTTCCCGCCTCAGAAGTTCCAGCTTTTCATCAATGCTTGGGGGAAAGGAGTTAAGTTCAATCACTCGTTTAGCGATCGCCGGAAGGCGCTGAGTGACAGTTGCGTGAGCAAACGAACCCAGCTTTGAGGAAACCAAGGGCGGTGGAATCGGTAAGCTGGGTTGCCGTGGTTTAATAAATTCTTCACGCACAAGCTCACCTTTGGGTAATAGTTGAGCTTGATTTTACAGTGATTTTAGGCGATTCACGCCCCTATAAATCCCCTCAGTGCATTGATCCTCAACGACATCTCAGCTCACTGCTTATTTTGTAGTCGCTGCACCAACTCATAGAACGGCTGCCAATTATCCTCTTGAGTAATCGCTGCCCAAACCGACTCAATCAACGGACGCAATAACGCCGTTTGAGGATTTTTATCCTTGAGCCGGATCGCTATACTTTCCAGTTCAGCCGCTGATAAACTCTGCAAAAGGTGATGGTAAGGCTCTCGCCATTTTGTAAGTAGTAACGATGTTTCCTCAGTTATGACAGAAGAGGAATTGGGGTTTAAAATTTGCTCACTATCATCTCGCCAACTTGCCTCAAACTGTTGACTGAGTTCCCCAAAGAAAGCGTGATAACCCACCTGACTAGCTTGCAAAAATTGAATAGTCAGCGTCAATAACTGATCGGCTTGCGGTTCGCTAACTTGCTCAAATCCCAATTTATTCAGCATTAGCTCTCGATAGGTGAGGTAGTAATGCTCCTCGAACCTTGCCAAACCAGCTTCCAAATCAGCTTCTGGAATCACAGCGCCCAAAGCAGAGCCAAGCATTTCTAGATTTAATCGACAAATGGCAGGTTGATTGCCGTAACTGTAGCGCCCGTAATAGTCAAAATAGGCAGCGGTAAATTCGGGATTGTAGGTGGGGATAAAAGCGTAGGGGCCATAATCAAAGCTTTCCCCTGTAATCGACATATTATCCGTATTCAAAACGGCATGACAAAAGCCTGCTGCCATCCATTGAGCCGCGAGTTTGGCAGTGCGTTGCACTAACTCCGCGTAAAACTCCGCGTACTGCTGCTGTTTTTCTCCTGCTTGAGCAAGAATATGGGAATAGTATTCCTCAATTACATGGTCTAAAAGCTTCTCGATTAAATCCTTCCGCTTAAAGAAGTGCAATCGCTCAAAAGTACCAAAGCGAATGTGGGAGCGGTTCAGACGGATCATCACAGAAGAGCGGGTAGGCGACGGCTCATCTCCCCGCCACAGCCCCTCACCCGTTTCAATCATGCTCAGACAGCGGGAAGTGCGGACACCCAGACTATGCAATGCTTCCGCCGCCAGCACTTCCCGGACGCCACCTTTGAGCGTCAACCTGCCATCGGCACTGCGAGAGTAGGGAGTTGTTCCAGAGCCTTTAGTACCGAAATCGTAGAGTTCGCCATCAACGCCACGAACTTGACCGTAGAGAAAGCCTCTGCCATCTCCTAGCCGGGGATTATACTCCCCAAACTGATAGCCGTGGTAGCGCAGTGCCAAAAATGGTCGTACGCCCTGAAATTTACCAAAGGCTTGGATAAAATCAGCGTCCGTGACTTCTTGAGGATTTAAGCCCAGGAGCGGGAGCAATCGGTCATTACGAAACCGCAGGATATGACTAGGAAATTCCGCTGCGGTTACTTCATCGAAGTAGTCATAACCCAATGACTCTAAAGCGGGTTCATATTCGAGAGAGAGAAACATATTTTTTAAAAAGTCTGAAGGATGAAGTATGAAGCGGGCGAAGCCAAGGATGAAAAAATTTTTATGCGTTTGGAAAAAGATGTCAAATCTGAAGCGTGAAGTCAGAAGGTTGGAAGCAATTTTTTGACTTCATCCTTTACACTTCAGCCTTAAAATCAATAGCGTTACACTTGAGCCAGACGCTTCCCAGCTAGGAAATCACCATGCCAGACTCCATCATGTACCAGGAAGATGCCTACGTCCTGCTGGAATCCGACCAACCGGAGCAGTTTCTCACTCAGGCAGAGTTACTGGAAAAATTACAAGCCGTCTTAGCGACTCGGCAGGATGATTTGCCACGAGATTTGCAGAAAATTAGTGCTGTGGAGGAACAAGCTCGCTACTTGCTCAACACATCTTGTGAGCTGGATGTTGGCCCAGACCACTATCTCCAATGGTACGCCGTGCGCTTAGAAAAGTAATCATCAGGCGGTGGCTACTGAACTGAATGTTGGTCTAGACCGCTATCTTTAAGGGTACGCCGTGTGCTTAGACAATGATTAGGCGGCGGCGACTTTAGGTGTAGCAATCAACGCTACATCAACACGGTCTTCCTCTGGTTGCATTAAGTCAACTCGGATACCCGGCCCAAAAAATTTTTCGAGCTTTTCCTGCTTTTGCTGCCAAGTCTCTAAGGGAATCAAGGGTGAGTTGAATTCCAAAATTAACGCGTAACCTCCATCTACTTCAGTTTCTCGCAAGCCTGTCAGTACTGGTCTTTCCTCATCGGTGGGGGATAGACCTAGAAGCTCTAAGGAGCTATCGAGATGAGCTTCTTGTCCGTAGCGATAGCGCATGACATCTTCGCGAATTTGCTTTTGGGTAGAAGTGGATTGTTGCTCGCGCAGTTCCAGCATCTCCGGAGTTGTCGGCTGGCTGAAGGGGACAGGCTTGAGTTCGGAGGCTTTGAGGGCGAGTCCTCCTAAGAGGATAGGAATACCGTAGAAGAATCCCACCAAGTTTAAGGTAGCGTTTCCGGTGCCATAGGCAACGAAGCCCATTAATGCCAATAGCCCACCGACAATTAGACCTAATGTTCCTAGAGAAGTTTGAGGTAATAGTTTCACAAGTTACTATCCAACTAGCAGTCACTTTAGCTTTAATTATCGTTGCCAGTGGGTAATCTTAGGGGTAGATGCTGGACAACGCCTATCTAGGAGAGGGCGGCTTTACTTATACAAAAGCCCGGTCAGCAGCCGTTTTTGTCGATTTTGGCAAAAATTTGACCTCGAAATTGGGGTGAAGATTGTACGGCTTACACTAGAGCGAATTTTCTAAACTTCAGTAATTCACACTAAGGGCAGTTACCGAGACACCCCGTATGATTAAAACAGGTCGTTGTAGTCTGCCATCCGTCACTAGATTAGTAGCCGAGTTCTCACCATGATTAAAGAAGAAAAACAGGAAGCTCCGAAGAAAAGCCGGGTTATCCTCGATCAACTCAACACGTTGAAGCGTGAAGATGAAACGCTCTACAACATCTTGGCTGTAGATGTTTGGGCGTTGGCAAAAACAATGGACGAATTTCAACCGGGCTTCTGGTCTGCCTTTATGAAGAACCGTGAGAAGGCACTCAAGCGCTTTATTTCTGAGGTGATTAAAAATAAGCCTACTGATCCTAAGCGTCCACCGTTCCTGCGTTAGTCTTGATTTATATCAGTAAGAGAGTCGGCACAGGAGGCAGACAATGGACGAAAAAATGATTCGAGAACGGATTGCCATCGTAGAAAGCAAGCGAGAATATCTAGTGCGGCTCTTAGAGCAACCAGACTTGGGTACGCTAAGAATTGATGTCAATCAAGCTCTTGAAGAGTTAGATGACTTGATTGAGGAATTCCAGCGGACTTTTTCGGGAAAAGCCAACGAGAATTAATGAATTAGGTAGGGAGCATTGCTCCCTTCAGAGCTACCAAAGGATTTGAAGGGATTTTTAGCAACTAGCGGCTCGCAAGCCCAATTGTCTAACTAATGCAATCAGATCTTTGGTGGCTGTGTCTTTTTTGCAAAAGGCGTCAACTCGAGCTGTTTGGCTCATGACTTCAATTTGCGGATCATCGACTGACGAGTAGGCGATGATTTGAATATTGGGTTCAATGCTTTTGATGTGAGTAGAGGCACTCAGACCATCCATCACTGGCATCTGCAAGTCGAGGATAATCACGTCCGGTCGATAACGCTCGACCATTTCAATAGCTTCTTTACCATTACTAGCTAAACCTACCAATTCAATGTTTCGTTGGCTAGAGAGAGCTAATTTGAGACTAAAACGAGTCAGTTCGTGGTCATCAACGACGAGGACGCGTAGAACAGGGGGCTGATAGGACAACATGAGGGAACAACTTAAATCGATTAACTAACAATCATAGTCTAGGGTGCTTTGTTATTGAAAGCCCTCTACCGTGCGAATGAATCAACAAATAAAACACTATTAATAGACGCAAGTAATTTATTTATAAAACTTAAAGAATATAAAATTTTTCTAAAGCCGATGGAAAAAGGAGTGATTTTTAGATATCAAAGATTTGAGTTCCCCTCGTTGGGGAAGGAAGAGAGGATCGAGGCGATCGCACTTCGGATATAGAGTTGCAGGATCGCTACATGAGCAGTAAATCAACTCTTTGCCATCATTCCAGCGCCTTGATAAAGCGAGAGAAAAAGTGTTCCTGGTATTTTGAGAATTGTAAAAGTTTCGGGTTTTAGCAGAGAGAGTGTCAGTGTAATTACTGTATTACTGGCTTGACGGTAGAGGATAACCGTGTAATTACTGAACATTTAGAGAGCCGGAAAGGAAGGTAGTTTTTTTATTTTTCCTAACCGGGTAGGAAGGACAATTAATTAAGGCAAATTTTGGGAATGTTAGGGAGCGATCGCCTTTTAGCCCTCTTTAAAGATTTTTGCCTCAAGCGATCGCGCTTTTAAGAAATTTATCTATCAGAAGTAAGACCCAGAAAGGACTGAATGTCTGTAAGGTAGCCATGAAAAAGCTAGGCAGTTATCTATGCAGATTCAGACACCGGATTGGGTTAAACACGCTGTTTTTTATCAAATCTTTCCAGACCGTTTTGCTCGTAGCAAACAACCGCGATCGCACTTTTCCAAAGGAATGCCCTTAGAACCCTGGGATGCCCTCCCGACTCTCCAAGGCTACAAAGGAGGCGACTTGTGGGGCACAATCGAGCAACTGGATTACTTGCAAAACCTGGGAATCAACGCAATTTACTTTACCCCCATTTTCCAATCTGCCAGCAATCATCGCTATCATACCCACGACTACTACCAGATAGATCCTCTCCTAGGGGGGAATGTGGCCTTTATGGAGCTGCTGGAGGCGGCGCACGAGCGGGACATCAAAGTCGTCCTGGATGGCGTATTTAACCACTCCAGTCGCGGCTTTTTCTTTTTCCATGATGTGCTAGAAAATGGCCCCCACTCGCCTTGGGTGGATTGGTTCAAGATTGAAGGTTGGCCCCTATCTGCCTACGATGGCAGCAAACCTGCTAACTATGGCAGTTGGGACGGTAACCGGGCGTTACCGGAGTTTAACCACGACAATCCAGACGTGCGGGAATACATTATGCAGATTGCCGAGTACTGGGTCAAACTCGGTATCGATGGCTGGCGCTTGGATGTGCCGTTTGAGGTGAAGACACCAGGGTTTTGGCAAGAATTTCGCGATCGCGTCAAAGGAATCAACCCGGAAGCTTATATCGTCGGGGAAGTGTGGCGAGACTCTCGTCAGTGGCTAGATGGCACGCAATTTGACGGCGTGATGAATTACCTATTTACCGCTCCCACCATTGCCTTTACCGCTGGCGATCGCGTTGTCATGGAATACGTACAGCACTCCTCCTACGAACCCTATCCTGCCCTCGATGCTGCCGGATATGCCGCCAAAATTCAGTACTTGCTGCAACTGTACCCTTGGGAAATTCAACTCACTCAGCTCAACTTACTCGCCAGTCATGACACAGCCCGATTACTGAGCATTGCCGGAGAAGACCACGCCAGCGTAGAGTTGGCAACCTTGTTATTGCTCACCTTTCCCGGTGCGCCTAGCATCTACTACGGCGATGAAGTCGGTTTGCCCGGTGCTGTTGATCCTGACTCCCGGCGTAGCTTCCCCTTAGAACAAGCCTGGAACCGAGACATTCTTGAGTATCATCGCCATCTAATCGCCCTGCGTCACACTTACACAGCCTTGCGGACAGGTTCCTACAATGTCTTGTTTGCCGAGGGACTGGTGTATGTCTTTGTACGGCGATTGGGAGCAGAAGAAATTATCGTTGCCATCAATGCAGACACGGAATCCGCACAGATCAGCGTTGAGGCAACAGACTTACTCTCTCAGCCCACCCAGGTGTTGTATGGCAGTGCTGAGGCATCGTGGGGTAGTTCAGACTCTCGTAACCTATCCCTGAAACTGCCTGCCCGTAGTGGCTGCATCATCGGCGCTTCCAGGTAGTTGTTACATCAATTCTCTAATGCTTGCTACAGATACTTTTCTTACTCCCCCTACCCTGTACGCACATCTCTTACCAGGATGTAAAAGTCTGATCCCCCTAACCCCCTTAAAAAAGGTTATTAGGGGGATCTTCATGAGGCAAAGCCATCTTGTCAGACACAACACAGTAGCTTTTGGAAGAGAGAGGGATAAGAAGGTTTGAAGAGGGTTACAGGTGCCATGTATCCTGACCCCTTACCTAAACCTAATAGCAACGCTGGCAAAGTTAGCCCGTGCAAATTTAGGATCAATTAATTAGCCGGCAACACAAACACAGGAACTTCTGGTAGGGGTTGTGGAGCTATTTCGGGAATTGGTTCTAAATCAGCAGGTGGGGTGTTGGGTTGGGGAGTGAAGATTAGCTCCCTATCACTTGCTGGAGCCGTAGGAAGTGGGGGTAACGGTTCTGAGCGTGAGGGAAGTAAGGGTTGGCTAGTATTTGCCACAGGAGCCGGAGCCGTTTCCTGACTGCTGAGATAAACATGACCTAAGTTTTTGCCGTTGTAGGCGCGGCGGGCAAATGCCCACTCTGGGTTGAGGATGATTTTGTGGAAGCCGTCGGCTAACCCTTGGGTGCTACCGATTTCAATTTCTGGCGCTTTGCGATTTGTCCGGTGGCTGCCAATCAGCTTCAATTCTCCGTTGCGCTGTACTAATCGCAGGATATATTGCAGTCCCATATCTTCATCTGCCATGCGAATCGAATAGCCATTGCTATCGGTGCTACGGGAACAAATACCCGTAAAGTCAAAGTTCATCAGCAGCGGCTCGATTGTCACAGGTTCGGAACCATTTTCGCTCCAGCAGTCTTGCTGGTCTGATACTTGCTCAATAATTAATAGTTGGTAACGATTGCTTCCGAAGGGAGCCGCAACAGCGACGAATCGACCTTGGTCAACATCAACCGCGTCAAACGTACTAGCAGCAGTGGGGCGAACTCCACCAAAAGAAAAGAAGGATGCTGTAGCAAGGGCAGCGAGGGGAAGCAAACGTAAAGTTTTCATAATTTCTGACATAGGCTAAGTCTTGTCAATAGACGCTGATTCGCTAGGTTTGCTCCCGAACCTCTCTTGAGGATGATGACTAATTAGCTAGTCAGTAAAGCTAAGGTTTCTGCAAGGCGAGTAAGGGAGCGGCTTGGAGTAAGGTGCGGGTGTAAGGATGCTGGGGATTGGTAAACAGTTCGTGGGTTGGCCCAATTTCCACAATCTGACCGTTGTTCATGACGGCGATGCGATCGCATAAAAATCTTGCCACCCACAGGTCATGGGTAATAAATAAGTACGTGAGGTTAAACTCTTCCTTCAGGGACTGCATCAACTCCAGCACCTGCGTCTGCACGCTGGCATCCAACATACTCACTGGTTCATCACAGATTAGCAGTTGCGGATGAGTAATTAAAGCTCTGGCGATCGCTACCCGTTGTTGTTGTCCTCCCGACAGGTTACTAGGGTAGTAAGAGTAAAAATCCTCAGCGGGCGTTAACCCCACTCGTTCCAGCATCTGCAGCACCTGCTGTTTCGCCTCCTCCCGATCCGCTAGCCGATGGATAAATAACGGGTCAGCAATACTTTCACCCACCGTCATCAATGGGTTCAAGCAAGCGTGGGGGTCTTGAAATACCATCTGAATTTGCCTGCGGATTTCTCGCAGTGATTGCCCTGACAACTGGGTTAAATTTTTCCCTAAAAACTCTACCTTGCCAGAAGTAGGGCGAACGAGCTGCAAAATGGTTCGAGAGAGAGTACTCTTCCCACAACCGGATTCTCCGACTAATCCCAAAATCTCACCCGCATACAACTCAAAACTGACTCCATCCACCGCTTTAATCAGCGAGGCAGGCTTTTTAAACAACAGTTGCTCAAAAAAGTTGCTTTCCAGGGTGTAGTGCTGCTTTAAATCCGTGACGCGCAGCAGGGAGGATTCCAAATCGTTAGGTTGGGAGTCCTGAGTATGACTATTAATCGCTTGAATATGCAGTGCTGCTTCTAGAAGCGATCGCGTGTACTCATGTTGGGGGTCTTGGAAAATTGGCTTAACGGCTCCCATTTCCACCATCTGACCTTTGTACATCACGGCAATGCGATCGCAATACTCTCCCACCATTGCCAAATCGTGAGAAATCAACAGCAGTGCCATCTCCCGTTCCTGACATAGGCGGGTCAACTCCTGCAAAATCTGTGCCGAAACCGTCACATCTAAGCTAGTCGTCGGCTCATCTGCCACAATCACCTTGGGTTCCAAGAGTAATGCTAAAGCGATCGCTACCCGTTGGCGCATACCACCGCTAAACTCGTGGGGATACTGAGACCAACGACTAGCTGGAATTTTTACCGCTTCTAAGGTGGCGATCGCTTTCTCCTTACATTCCCGTCGCGACAACTGCGGCTGATGCGCCCGTAACGTTTCCAGACAGTGATCCCCAATCGTCATCAAGGGATCGAGCCGCGTCATCGGGTCTTGAAACACCAACGCCACCACTTCGCCCCGAAACCGTCGCAACTGAGCAGGCGAGAGATCGAACACCGACTGTCCGGCAAACATCACCCGCCCCTCAACCTGGGACGACTCCGGCAACAAGCGCATTACCGCTCGTCCCAGAGTAGACTTGCCACAGCCTGACTCGCCCACCAATCCCAGGCGTTCTCCCGGCTGCAAGCTAAAGGACACATCATCCACCGCCCAAACAGGCGCTGACGTCGAGTGCTGTCGCTGGGGATAAGCAACCCGCAAGTTTTCTACACAGAACAGGGAGTCCATTTTGAATCAACTAAATGCGTAACAGCTTATCACTAGACCTCTTGCATAAGTCGAATAGACCCCCCTTAGTAAGGGGGGAGACTTGAAATCTTGCCCCCTCCCCTTAGTAAGGGGAGGGTTGGGGAGGGGTCTGGTACATTTATTGCAAGAGGTCTACTCACTGCGCTTCGCGGGTTGCGGATTAACGGCAACTTGGCACATGAGGTAGGCAACGCCAAAATCTCCATTAGGGTGTGCTTCACTAAATCTGCCAGTTCAAACACCCGCTCTGCCAGTTTGTGTCCTAACTCATTGCAGTACTGCACTCCCAACTGCTCATCTAGAATGCCATCAACCAACTCTACCTGCTTACATTTCGGACATTGCACAGATGTTTCTTCCTGGTGATTACAACGTGTGCTGGTCGGCTAAATTTCCCTATTTAAGCGACTGCTTTTCTTGCCGATGTTTGCGCCTACTCTGCCTGGGGTTGTAACAAAGCGTCACAGTAGCGTACCAAGATGTTGAGGCGATCGCTTAAATAGGCACGGCGAGTCACCACAGTCGTTGTACTCCGCGCTGCCTGCAACAACATCGCGTCTGTCTCCAACAACCGCATCTGTTTGTAAAGTTCAGTCTGAATAGACTGCCATCGGGACAAAACCGCCCCATCTAATTCCTCTCCATCCAGGCTGAAAATATGATTTTTAAATAACGTTTGCAGGTTTTGAACGATAGGCGCGATCGTCCCTCCGGCAGAAACGCTCGTGGTTTGCTGCGCCTCCTGAAGTGCCTCTAAAAAAGTTTGATAAGCTTGACGATAGGATGGTGTCAACATCTGAGCCTTCTTAGTCTAGAATTAATATAAAGAATTTTATTTCTATTAATAGCGGTCGGTAAAAGCCCGCTTCTTAGCCTGCAAACTGAAAGGAAGCAGCTACCAATATCACTTTGGTGCTTATGTCCAGCGCCAGATTACTTTTAACATCCGATCTGCAAGAATTTTAGCAACTCATATTTAAATCGATTGATGGATTCAACCTGGCTTGGTTTGAGTTGTTAATTGGTAGGCGATCGCCAAGAACAACCAAAAGCCAACAACCGGAATTAGTACTAAGCCATTACGCTCCAGAATAATTCCTCTGGGGTAATTAATTCTCTCTTTATTTTCAAGATATTGAAGAACCTAACAGTTCTGCTAAACTTGCATATCTATTTTTAATCCTTAACCAAAGAATTACAGAACCATGGAAGCCACAGCCACTCTCCCCACTTTTAATTTTGTTGTTCCTGACTGGTTACGGGAATGTCTAATAACAGCCTCATCGTCCCATGATGCAGTCTATTCCGAGGACACTGACCTGATTTGTCGGGCATTTAGCTTTGCCTACGAACTTCATGAAGGTCAGTACCGCGCCTCTGGCGACGCCTATATTGCTCATCCCGTTGCTGTTGCTGGCTTACTGCGAGATTTGGGCGGTAGCAGTGCCATGATTGCAGCGGGATTCCTCCATGATGTCGTTGAAGATACGGATGTTACCCCAGAAGAAATCGAATCGCGCTTTGGTATCGAAGTGCGGCAACTGGTAGAAGGGGTAACTAAACTGTCTTCGTTCAACTTTTCCAGCAAAACCGAACGTCAAGCGGAAAACTTCCGCCGCATGTTCTTAGCAATGGCAGCAGATATTCGGGTCATTGTAGTGAAGCTAGCAGACCGCCTGCACAATATGCGGACGCTGTCCCACCTGCGCCCGGACAAACAGCGACGAATTGCCAGAGAAACGCGAGACATTTTTGCCCCCCTAGCAAATCGCCTCGGAATTGGACGCTTTAAGTGGGAATTAGAAGATTTATCCTTTAAGTATCTTGAGCCAGAGGCTTACCGGGAAATGCAGGAATTGGTTGCCGAACGTCGCTCAGACCGGGAAGAGCGACTGACTCAGGTAACCCAAATGCTGCGCCAACGACTAGAAGCAGTGGGGATTGGGTGCCGAGAAGTCAGCGGGCGTCCCAAGCACTTGTATGGGATTTACCAGAAGATGGAGCGGCAGAGCAAAAGCTTTGATGAAATTTATGATATTGCCGCCGTGCGGCTGATTGTGCAAACCAAAGAAGAGTGTTATCGCGCTCTAGCCGTGGTTCATGATGCCTTTCGACCGATTCCTGGTCGCTTTAAAGATTACATTGGTTTGCCTAAGCCAAACCGCTATCAGTCTTTGCATACTGGTGTGATTGGACAAACAGGTCGCCCCATTGAGGTGCAAATTCGCACGGCTGATATGCACCATATTGCCGAGTGGGGGATCGCGGCACACTGGAAATATAAAGAATCAGGTGGCTCTAACAATACCCAAATCACCGCTGAAGACGAAAAGCTGACTTGGCTGCGGCAACTATTGGAATGGCAAAACGACCTGAAAGACGCTCAGGAATATATGCAAAGCGTCAAAGACAATTTATTTGACGATGATGTTTATGTTTTCACGCCTAAAGGTGACGTGATCCCCCTGAGCCGGAACGCAACACCTGTAGATTTTGCCTACCGGATTCATACAGAGGTGGGAAACCATTGTGCCGGAGGCAGAGTCAATGGGCGGATGGTACAGCTTGATACGACTCTCCAGAATGGCGACATTGTGGAAATTGTCACCCAGAAAAATGGTCATCCTAGTTTAGACTGGCTGAACTTTGTGGTGACGCCCAGTGCCCGGAACCGAATTCGGCAGTGGTTTAAGCGATCGCATCGAGACGAAAATGTGGCTCGCGGTCGGGAACTTCTGGAAAAAGAACTCGGTAAACAAGGCTTTGAAGCCTTAATGAAATCGGCTCCCCTACAGGCTGTTGCCGAACGCTG
The DNA here is from genome assembly GCF_059505785.1 of Kastovskya adunca. Classification (NCBI taxonomy): domain Bacteria; kingdom Bacillati; phylum Cyanobacteriota; class Cyanophyceae; order Coleofasciculales; family Coleofasciculaceae; genus Kastovskya; species Kastovskya adunca. The sequence continues at coordinate 115,641 of NZ_JCACLG010000032.1, forward strand.
TAACTACCACAGCGTAGAAGACTTACTCGCCGCCTTGGGCTACGGGGAAGTGACATTAAACCTGGTGGTCAATCGCATCCGAGAAGCCGTCAAAGCCCAGAATCCCCCAGAACTAAACCCGCAAGAGTTGATCGCTACCCAAACCGCGATCGTAAAACTTCCCCCAACCCAAACCACTAAGGGCGAACCCATTGCTGGTGTCGAAGGCCTCATGTATCACATCGCCGGGTGCTGCAATCCCCTACCAGGGGAAGGAATTATCGGTGCGGTTACCCGCTTGCGGGGGATTTCCATTCACCGCCAGGGTTGTCCTAACGTGGAAAATTTCTCCGGCGATCGCCTCGTCCCCGTCAACTGGAACCCCACCGATAACGGTCAGGGGCGTCCGCAAACCTACCCTGTCAACGTTCAAATCGAAGTTCTCGACCGGGTCGGCGTCTTCAAGGATGTCTTGTTGCGCCTCAGCGACCAAAACATCAACGTTCGCAACGCCAGCGTCAAAACTCACCAAGGTAGACCCGCAATTATCGACCTCTGCATCGACATCCGCGACCATGATCAGCTCGAAAGCAGCTTCACCCAAATTAAGAAAATGAGCGACATTCTCAACTTGCGTCGAATTAGTCAAGTTGAGGAAGGTTCTTAGTTATTACTTCAGAGGTAAGTTATTAGTTATTACTTCAGAGGTAAGAGGGCACAGGTGATGGGTGTAAGTCATACTAACTTCTAACCCTGACGACTGGGCACTGCCATAAAACTGTTACTCAACATCAATGGGCTTTCATCAGCTTCTATCCTATTTGAGTAATACCTAATAACTAAAAACTATGAAACGTTCTGCCTGCCTGATCTTTAATCCCGTTGCGGGTCAAAGTAACCCCGAAACAGATTTGTTTAAAATTCGGACGCTTTTAGATCAGGAAATTGACCTAGATATTCACATGACGACGCCGGAAGTTGATGCCAATCAACTGGCGCGGGAAGCGGTAGACAGAGGTGTGGAGCTGATTATTGCCTCTGGGGGGGATGGCACCCTCTCAGCAGCGGCTGAGGCAGTGGTTCAGACGCAGATTCCTTTAGGGATAATTTCACGGGGTACGGCAAACGCTTTTGCCTCGGCTTTAGGAATTCCTGACACCATTGAAGCGGCTTGTCAGACGATTTTGGATGGGACACAAAAGGTTATCGATGCGGCAATATGCAACGGTAAGCCGATGGTGTTGTTAGCTGGCATTGGGTTTGAAGCGGAACTGGTAAAAAAAGCTGACCGCGAGACAAAAAACCGCTTCGGGATGCTGGCTTATCTTTTGGCAGGCCTACAAGAGCTGCGGGAGTTTGATACCTTTGAAGTCAAGATTGAAACCGATGACCGGGTGATTACCCTAGCCGCCGCCGCAGTAACGATCGCCAATGCTGCTCCCCCTACTTCTATCTTGGCTCAGGGCCCAGCAGGAATTATTTATGATGATGGCTTACTGGATGTAACTGTGGTTGCCCCACAAACTCGCACTGGAGTGATCGCCGCATCCTATCATCTGCTACAAACTGCTCTTCAGGGAGAAGCCACCGATCGGGATGATATCGGCTACCTCCGCGCCAAAAACCTCAAAATCAGCACCGTACCCCCGCAAAAAGTCGTCGTCGATGGAGAAATCGTGGGGACAACTCCCATAGATATTGATTGCCTTCCCGGTGCCTTGACCATTATGGTGCCTGCCTCTCAAGCCCTCCCTCCACCCGAACGCCTGCAAGGACTACCGGGCTTGGTCGTTGAGTCAAAGCAAGCAGATGATCTGAGTTAGGAGGTAGGTGGCTACAGTGACGGGGCGATAGGCTGACAATGGGGGAGAGAAAAGGGTGAAGCATGAAAAAGTGGGGAGCTGAGGTGATGGGGAACACCTAACTCACCGACTCACAACAACTGACCCTGGATAAATCCTCAACCTGCTTGCCCAGTTTCTAGTTTTGAAAGCTCTCTATGAAACTGAATTCCTTGAAATCTATCCACCTACGTCGCACTGGGATTGCTTATGTTGTCTTGGTTGTAACGTTGTTGCTAACGGCTATTACCACCCTCTCTGCGTCAAGAATGGCAGACGCCAAAGACCAGTTACGCTTTGACAATGCTGTCGGTCGCACGCAAGAAGACATCCAAAATCGTTTGGACACCTATATTGTTTTATTGCGGGGAAGTCAGGGCTTATTTGCCGCTAGTGACAACGTCAGCCTTAGGGATTTCCGTGCCTATGTTAATAGTCTCGAACTACGGCGTCGTTATCCAGGTATTCAGGGCATCGGTTTCTCGGTAAGAGTCAACGAAGCGGAAAAAGAGGCGCTAATTGCCCAGATGGGGCGTCAGGGACGGGGCAACTTTGCCATCAGACCCGACTTTCCCCGTCCAGAATATTATGTGATCGCTTATCTTGAACCCCTAGATCGGCGTAACCAAGCGGCAATCGGATTCGATATGTTCACCGAACCGATGCGCCGCGCGGCGATGGAACAAGCCCGCGATACTGCGGCGGCGGCGGCTTCGGGGCAAGTCACCTTAATGCAAGAAATTGACGAGCAAAAGCAGTCTGGCTTCCTGATTTACCTTCCGATTTACCGCGATGGCATCATACCTGATACTGTCGCTGAGCGGCGAGAGGCATTAATCGGCTTTGTCTACAGTCCTTTTCGGGCTGATGACCTGCTAACAGGTATCTTCGGTACTCAGAAAAACCCTGTGATCGACTTTCAAGTTTACGACGGCATAACTGCCAGCCCAGAAAAGCTTCTATATCGCTCTAACCCAAATCGTAGGACTGGAAGCTTCTTTAATCGACCTCACTTTACAACCAAGAGAACAATTGATGTTGCAGGACGCCCTTGGACGCTCCTGTTCACCTCACGACCGGAAATTGGTTTGTTGTCGGAAAGACGGCTGATGCCTTATATCGGGCTTAGCGGCGTAGTCATAAGTTTAGTGTTGTTTGGAGTAACGCGATCGCAAGCCCAAGCCCGGACAGCCGCAGAACGCTCGGCAGCCAACCTGCGCGATTCAGAAGCCGCGTTGCGAGAAAGCGAAAAGCGTTTCCGTCGTTTGGTGGAGTCGAATATGTTCGGCGTTACCTTCGGTGATTTAAACGGTGGTATCCACTACGCCAACGACTATTTTCTGCAACTGGTAGGCTATGACTGGGAAGCGCTGCTGGCGGGTCAAGTGAACTGGAAGCAGATGACGCCTTCAGAATTTCTTGCCTTAGATGAGAAAGCGATTGCCGAACTCAAAACCCAAGGCATTGCCACTCCCTTTGAAAAAGAATACATCCGTAGAGATGGAAGTCACATCCCTATTCTCTTTGGTGGAGCAATACTTGAGGAACCGTTTATTCAGCAAGAGGCGATCGGGTTTTATTTAGATATTAGCGATCGCAAAAAGGCTGAAAAAGAGCGCGAACAACTCCTCCTGCGGGAACAGCAGTATTCTAGACAACTGCACGGTTTAACAGAAGCGGCACTTGCCGTCAACTCGGTACTGTCTGTCGATGAATCCCTCAAAGTCATTACCGAACGAGCGCGTTCAATTATTGGCGCACACCAGGCTGTAACCAGCATGACAGTGGGGGAAAACTGGGCGCAAGCGATCAATGCCGTTTCCCTCTCCGATAAATACGCCGAGTGGCAAGACTACGAAGAACTGACCGATGGCTCCGGCATTTATACCTGCGTCTGCCATGCCAATCGCCCGATGCGCCTGACGCAAGCCGAACTCGAAGCCCATCCCCGATGGAACGGCTTTGGGGACGCGGCACATCGTCATCCCCCCATGCGCGGCTGGCTGGCTGCTCCCCTTAAAGGACGCGATGGGCACAACATCGGCTTAGTGCAGTTATCTGATAAATACCAAGGCGAGTTTACTCAAGAAGACGAAGCGATTCTCGTTCAACTTGCCCAAATGGCATCAATTGCCATTGAGAATACCCGCTTGTACGAAGCGGAACAATCGGCACGCACCCAAGCAGAAAGGGCTAACCGTCTTAAAGATGAGTTTCTCGCTGTCCTTTCCCACGAACTGCGTACTCCCCTCAACCCGATTCTCGGTTGGGCAAAGCTCCTGCGACGCGGTCAACTTAGCGAGCAGACAACAGCACGGGCACTAGAGACGATTGAACGCAATGCCCAGTTACAAACACAACTGATTGAAGACTTGCTGGATATCTCCCGGATTTTGCAAGGTAAGCTCAGTTTAAAGGTGAGTACAGTTAACTTGGTATCCGCTATTACAGCAGCACTAGAGACGGTGCATTTAGCCGCCGTTGCTAAGTCCATTACTCTTGAAACCAACCTTGATCCCACTGTCGGTCAGGTTTCTGGCGATCCTGGTCGTTTACAGCAAATTATCTGGAATCTCCTTTCCAATTCTGTTAAATTCACCCCTTCTGGGGGAAAGGTGACAATCCAGCTTGAGGCGGTTGATGCCTATGCCAAAATTACAGTCAGCGATACGGGCAAAGGCATTGAGCCTGATTTTCTCCCCTATGTATTTGATTACTTCCGACAGGAAGACAGCGCCACGACTCGCACCTTTGGAGGGCTTGGTTTGGGGTTAGCGATCGTCCGTCAGCTTGTGGAACTGCACGGAGGCATGGTTTGGGCAGAGAGTTCAGGAGTGGGGCAAGGAGCTACCTTTTGTGTCCAATTCCCCTTGATACCTGCTTCCTCGCCGATTGACTCAGAACCCATGCCGTCTTGTGCGGCTCCCGATTTAAGGGGGATACGCCTTTTAGTTGTCGATGATGATGCAGACTCCCTGGAACTGCTGGTGTTCTCATTAGAGAAGTATGGGGCAGAGGTGATGGCTGCATCTTCAGCAAAGCAAGCCCTATCTGTTTTGAAGCAGTCAACGTCCGATTTACTGATCAGTGATGTCGGGATGCCAGAAATGGATGGCTATATGTTGATTAGCCAAGTCAGAGCCTTAGCGCCAGAAGCAGGGGGAGATATTCCCGCGATCGCGCTTACGGCTTATGCCAGCGAGAGTGACTCCCAACAAGCCCTATTTGCCGGATTTACCTACCATGTCAGCAAGCCCGTCGAGCCAGCCAAGCTCGCTTCCCTGATTGCCGAACGACTAAGGAGCTAGGGATTGGTAAAGAGGCGAATGAGTTTTTCTCTCCCTATCTCCCATCATTCCCGCTCCTTTTCCAATTAAGACACTGGTAAGTACTACTTACTTTTAGAGCAGTAAGTGACAGTTAAAAAACAGTCCACTTGTGGCACACATTCTTCTAAATAATGCTAAATAAGCCTAAAAATAAAGGGTCTATGCTTTCTATTCAATCCGGAAAAATAGATTTAGAATTTATTATAGCTAGCCTTCAACTTCTGGTAGAGAGACAAGTAGTTCTTTATTAATACCTATTTATCTTTCCCCTAAGGAAGTTAGAAGATTTACAAGAATTCCTGGAACTTTTTTAAACTTCCCAACGACTTTAAAAGTAACAACGCAACGATACACCCTAGCCGTTGATGGAAGTAATTATGAAACTCACACTTAAATCTCTCTTCACCATTTCTGCTTTGTCTGCTGTGGCGATCGCTCCCATGTTGCTTTCTGCGGGTAGCGCCTCAGCACAAGCTGTACGAACAGTACAAGCACAACCCGTAAAAGGAACCAACGCCAGCTACGTCGGTGCTGGTGTTGCGGCTGGTGTCACCAATGGCGGACAAGGTGGCGATGAAGCCGAGTTCGGTGGTACTATCCAAGGTCGTTTCGCGCTTCCCAAAGTACCCGTTTCTGTCCGTGGTGCTGTCCTCTTCAGTGATGAAACCAGTGCGATCGCTCCGATGGTGACAGTCGATGTTCCTGTTGCTAGAAATACCAACGTCTACGTCGGTGGTGGTGCCTCATTGGTAGAAGCCGATGGTCAAAACACCCCCCTGGGTAATAGAGACTCCTTCGCCGGAGTTGTCGGTGTGGAAAGCCAATTTGGTCAAAACATCGTTGGCTACAGCGATGTCAAGGTTGGTCTTAACGCCTACGAAAACAGCTCAGCAGAAGCCGTTAGCGTCCAAGCTGGAGTCGGTATACGCTTCTAAACACCTCTGGTAAAGCACAGAGGTGGAGAAAAGCTAGGTGATAGGTGGCACAGGGTAGGAAAGAAAGATGTACCTTCGGAAGCTGGAAATTTCCTCATCTCTTTTCTACCCGCAAATCTTCTGCCACTCAGGCAATTAAAGCAGGTTTTTGTAGGATACGCCACAGTCTGACATTTTTAGACTCCCTTTTCCCCTTTCCTCTTAACGAGGAGGGGGTTTGTTTTTGCCAGAAAATTAGCAGTAAGGTGGCGTTAGCGCTGCCAGTTTCTAGTTTCTATCAGGGCTGACGCTTGTTCCGTACAGATGGCATTACCTTCATTTGGAAGGGGTGCGATCGCGTTTGCGGACACTAGATTAATTAGCCCTATAGTATCTACTGCTCCTTAGCAATTAATGAGATGCTAGTTTTGTAGCAGATCTGCTAAGTTGTTTACTCTAGAATTAAAGATGAAGCACTCCGACTCTATAGACCTCCCCCTTGAGCAACTCACCTACGACACCACCGATGAGCTGCCAGGGTCGTTAGAAACGATTCTGCGAAGAAGCGAGGAATACAGTCAATCATCAGGGGAACAACTAAAAGCATCAGGGCTGTCACTAAATAATATCAGCCGAAATAAAAGGGCATTAATCGAGAGGATTATTGCCATTCGGTATGTTAGACGCTAAAATAATTGCCTTTTTCAGGGAAGACAAAACCAGAATGTGCCTAATGAAAGATCGTTACAAAGACTGCGCGAGTTGATTCAGAATATTGTCGAAGCAGATACAGACAACTTCTCAGAGTTAGCCAAAATTGCTGGTCTTAATCCAGTCAAAGATTTTGCTGGTGCTAACCTCAGTGGTGTTGATCTGCGAGGAGCTGACCTTAGTGGTGCGATTTTATTGAGGACAAACTTGGTGAATTCTGACCTGCGAGGGGCAGACTTCAGTGGTGCCAACTTGAGAAGCGCCAAACTCACAAGTGCAAACCTCAGTAATACTAATTTTCTTAGTGCTGTGTTGGATGATGCGGAGATGATTGGCGCTAATTGCTACAGTGCTAATTTGATTGGGGCTAGTTTAGTTAGTGCTAACTTACTCCGCGTCCAGTTGAGTAATGGCGTTCTGATTGGTGCGAACCTGCGACGTGCCAATTTGGTTAATATTAATTTGAGTTATGCCAATTTAAGCGAAGCTAACTTAAGCCACGCCTCTCTACGTCGTGCTGATTTAAGCTATGCAATCCTAGTTGGTGCCAATTTGCTTGGTGCAGATTTGAGCGGTGCAGACTGTCGTTATGCCAACTTTAGCGATACGAATCTGGGAAGTACCAAGATTGAGAATGCTTGCTTCAAAGAGAATGAAGGGCTTTCCGAGCAGTTACAGCGTGATTTACAGCGACGCGGCGCAAATTGTGAAGGATTGGTTAGGCGATCGTTTTGGAATTTTTGAGAGTTCCTGTTCCCTTTGGGAATTTGAAGAGAAGAGAGGCGAACCAGTTTTGAAAGGTTTGCTCAAGAAGACAACGCTGGTAACTCTGAACGTAACAGCAATGCCCTGCCGTGTAGAAGAAACCTTTGAAGTCTCACTGAAGAATGTGCGTGTGATTGAGGCTGAGGGCTTGTGGCTAAAAGATTTAAGCCCAGAAAAGAGGAAAGTATATAGGGCTTGCCAAACTTCTGCTAAAGCGCAAAATAAAACCCTATCTCAGTCGGCAAGAGTTGGAATATGTCTGACGAAGAATTTCTCCAAGAAGCTCAAGCGCTAATCCAGCAAGTTGTAGAGGCAGAAACAACGAACTTTCTGGAGTTAGCAAAAATTGTTGGTTTAGACCTTCTCACAGATTTTGCTGAAGCTGACCTGAGGGGCACCTTCCTGAGCGGTGCCAACGTGACGTACCCCCACACTCAATCAAAGATTAGAGTGTGGGCTTCTCCTCCGAGACTTCCCGGATTCGCGTTTTATAGTGAGGCGAACGCCCAACCCCACTTTTTTAATTAGAATTCCAGAATTCAAGTCGCGGGGCATGGATGCACCACAGGAACATTCATGCCATCTATCACTTAATTCTTTTGGAACTCTCGAAAGGCATATTGCACAATGTTGAGATGTCCCCGAAGGATTAACTTTTACAACCAACCGCCCAGCTCTTGCAGCCTTGTACGGAAGGACTTCGTTCAAGAATCCAGATATCCCAGCATCAGCAAAACTTTTGTTTAAACCAGACTTGGCAGCTTGCCCGTTAGGAAGAAAGTTTCCTTCTTCATCTTGCTTAGGTTTATTGCGCTTTGCCATGTTAGAAACTTTGAGGTCTTCTATGAAGATAACCTCAGCCTTACCTACCAGATCACCCGCCAATTCAAAGTGCCATTGCTTGCGTTGTCTCGCTATTTGTTGATGCAATTTAGCAAGGCAATGATTGAGTTTGCGACGTGCGGTAGAACCTTTTTTCCTTAGCTCTCTTTTGGCTTGTAGTTTGGCTAGCTTTTGTTCGGCTCGTCGGTAAAACTTGGGAGGTTCCACCATTGTGCCATCAGAGCAAGCGGCAAAATATTCCAGACCCGCATCAACGCCAATACTATTGGCTTCGGTCGGTTCAATGTCAATCGTTGGATTATCTGGGACGCCCGCATCTTCTAATGTCAACGTCAAATACCAGCTATCTGCCTTGAGCGTAACTAATGCTCGTTTAATGACGAATCCATCGGGAATGGGGCGATGTTGGATAAACTTGATTTCTCCTAGTTTGGGAAGTCCAACGCGATTGCCTTGGATGCAGTCAGGCTTTACTCGTTGATAGGCAAAAGTGCGATATCGGTTTTTGCTCTTGAATCGAGGCTTGCCACTACGCTTACCGTTGCTATCTCCCTTTATGAACCGAGCAAAAGCTAAGTCTACCCGTTTCACCATGTCTTGCAAGACATCAGCATGGATATCTTTGTACCATTCCCGTTGGAGCTTGAGAGACACCAAAGAACGCTTTTGTCCGTAGTATTCGGGCTGCTCTCGTGGTTCGGTTATACTGCACACCAACGGACAAGCGTTGATTGAGCAGCGATTCATTTCCCACCAGTCAAACCTATCTGCTAACAAATAATTATATTGGTGTCGCAGCATATCGAGCCATTTACTCATGCGGCACTTTTGACTAGAAGTTGGGATTAGCTTGAACTGGTAGGCTAATTTCATGTCATGATTATAGCAAATATCTATACTTTTTCTATATGCAGCAGATAAATTTCAGACTGGCAGACAAGGAAAAAGCTCACTTAGAGCGGTACTGTGAGCTTACAGAAAGAACTATCAGTGATGTGCTTCGACAATACATTAGGAGTTTGTCTGTCTCTGGGGCGTTGAACCCCATCGACAGACCCGTCATTCCTCTCGACACTGACCCTACGAGTTCAGTGTGAGGCTCCTGGCGGAATTAGCTGATAAAATTGAGCGCGATCGCACTCAACTTTTTTGCTGCTCAGGTTAAGCCCCTATGGATCAACGCATCGACGAATCTATGACAACGGAATGCACTATTGAAGAAGAAGCTTGGGCTTACCTAGAAAAGTCGATCATTTACTACAACGACCGCCCTATCGGGACTCTAGCTGCCTGTGACCCCAGCGTCGAGTCCCTAAATTATGACCAATGCTTTATTCGAGATTTTGTCTCCGCCGCCTTACTATTTTTACTGAAAGGTCGAGCAGAAATTGTTCGCAATTTCCTAGAAGAAACCCTAAAACTACAAATTAAACAAAGGCAATTAGACTTTCTCGAACCCGGTCGCGGTTTGATGCCAGCGAGTTTCAAAGTTGAAACGATCAAAGGGCAGCAATACCTCGAACCAGACTTTGGCGATCATGCCATTGGTCGAGTCACCCCCGTTGATTCCTGTCTCTGGTGGATATTTCTCTTGCGAGCCTATGTCAAAGCCACGGGGGACACCTCTTTAGCAGAACGAGAAGACTTCCAAGAAGGAATTCGCCTAATTCTGGAACTGTGCTTGATAGCGCGATTTGATATGTATCCCACGATCCTAGTCCCGGATGGTGCTTGCATGATTGACCGCCGTCTAGGGATTTACGGACATCCTTTAGAAATTCAGTCGTTGTTCTACACCGCCTTACGCGCAGCGGAAGCACTGCTACTAGATAACGCCATCAACAAATCAACCATTCAGGCAGTCATTCAACGCTTAGGGCCACTTTCTGCTCATCTTCGCAAGCACTATTGGCTAGACTTGGAGCGATTGACTGTGATTTACCGCTACAAAGGGGAAGAGTACGGTAAAGCAGCGATTAATCAGTTTAATATCTATTCTGACTCCATCCCCTATGACTGGTTGAGTAGTTGGTTGCCAGAAAAAGGTGGCTACTTAGCGGGAAATCTCGGCCCTTCCCAATTGGACTGCCGCTTTTTTGCTTTGGGAAATTTGATGGCTGTCATTTCTTCCTTAACCAGCGAAAAACAATCCCAAGAAGTAATGCAATTAATTGACCAACGCTGGGACGATTTGGTGGGCTATATGCCGATGAAAATCTGTTTCCCCGCTTTGGAAGGTCAGGAATGGAAAATGCTGACGGGATGCGACCCGAAAAATAAGTCTTGGTCGTATCACAATGGTGGCAATTGGCCCGTTTTGCTGTGGATGTTGACGGCTGCTGCTTTAAAAACTGGGAGAACAGAACTAGCAGTTAAAGCAGTGGCGATCGCTGAAAGCAGATTGAGTAAGGAGCAGTGGCCAGAATACTATGATGGGCAAAATGGCAGGCTAATTGGCAAAGAAGCCAGGAAGTACCAAACCTGGACAATTTCTAGTTTTTTGCTAGCCAAGGAGCTACTTGAAAAGCCGGATTATTTAGCTTTGCTGACGTTTGATTAGACTCAGATGATCAGCTAAAAAATAGCGATCGCGTCTCCAGTCAACCGCGTAATTTTCCTACGAATACAAGACTTCACCCGTTGCAGCATCAAAGACAAATAGCTCGTCTAGGTTGAGTTGTACAGTAATGCGATCGCCCGGACGCCCTCGCCAATTGGCAGCGGCTTGTACGTTCAACAAAACTTCTGAATCTGGGAGATTGCCGCGAATTAATGTTTCGCGTCCCAAGGGTTCAACGACGTTTACCTCTAGGGTGAGTTGAGCCATCTCTACTTGGGGTTTTTCAGCAGGACTAGAGACAATGCTGAGATGTTCCGGGCGAATGCCTAAGTCAAACACTTGTTCTTGGGTAGGGTGTAGCGATGTTTTCAAGACCGCTGGACAGGGTAAGAATTGACCGCTGACGTGGAAGTCTGCATTCGTGTAAGTTGCGGGCAAAATGTTCATTGGCGGATTGCCCAGAAACGTTGCGACCATGCGGTTTGCAGGGCGGGCATAAATCGTTTGTGGCTCGCCAATTTGTTGAATTTTCCCTCCCTCTAATACGACGATGCGATCGCCTAAAGTCATCGCTTCGATTTGGTCGTGGGTGACGTAGAGGGTAGTGATGCCAAGACGTTGGTGGAGTTGCTTCAGTTCGGCTCTAGTATCGTCCCGCAACTGAGCATCGAGGTTAGACAGGGGTTCGTCGAGGAGAAACACCTGGGGTTCGCGGGCGATCGCTCTACCGAGGGCTACCCGTTGCTGTTGTCCGCCGGATAGCTGTTTAGGCTTGCGGTCGAGGAGATGGGAAATATTCAGCGATCGCGCTACCCTCTCCACCCGTTCGGCAATAGTTTTAGCGTCAGCTTTTCGCATCCGCAGCCCAAAGGAAAGATTTTCCGCCACGCTCATGTGAGGGTAAAGGGCGTAGTTTTGAAACACCATTGCCACATCTCGCTGCCGTGCGGGGACATCATTAACCAAATTTTCACCGATGTAGAGATTGCCATTCGTTGCTGTTTCCAATCCGGCAATCGTCCGTAAGATTGTCGATTTTCCGCAACCAGAGGGGCCAACTAACACCCAAAATTCCCCATTTGGCACTTCAAAACTAATGTTTTCAATTGCCGTAACGTTATCGAATTGGCGGGTAATTTCTTCAAGCCGAACGTTTGCCATTTCTCACTACCAATGAAATGATCTGATTAATTTTATTTGCCCTCCATTCTTGTCTAACGTGAGGGTGAACTTGGAGCAAGCGCCTTGTCATGGAGCAAATCATTTTCATATTTAAATGGCTCGGTATCGCTATTGTCGTTATAGTCGTCGTAATATTTTTTGCACTTTACTTCCTCGGCACCTTCCGCGAGCGCATCAAGTACAGGGCAAAGAATGTTCCTGCTCCTAATGAACCCCGCTTTCCGCTTGCTCTTGCCAGCTTATCAAACTCCCTCACCACCACTGGAGTGACGACAGGGTTTTGGGTAGAAGCGGATGAACTGCAATCAGCGCGACTAGAAGCGATCGCCAGTGCCAAGCGCACCATTCACTTTGAAACCTTTTTCATGACGCCAGGGCGACGCGCCAATGACTTCGCCGCCGCGATTGCCGAACGCGCCGCCGCCGGAGTTGACGTTCAGCTTATTGTAGACAGTTACGGCGTCAAAGAAATTTCCAAAAAGTACTGGAGTCGCCTGCAAAAGGCGGGAGTCGAAGTTCACTTTTTCAACTCTTTCGACTGGAAAGCCCCCACCACCTATGCCGGACGAACTCACCGCAAGCTCTTGTTAATCGATGGAGAAGTTGGATTAATCGGCGGTGCAGGCATTTCTGACTATTGGGATGGGTTGGATAAAATCGGCGATACTGCCCCCTGGTTTGACTTTGAATTTCGCGTGGAAGGCACCGTTGTTGCTGTCCTGGAAGGGGTGTTCATGCAACACTGGACGCTTACAGGCGGCACAGCTGACTTTGGAAAACACATCTTCAATCCTGAACGGGCTGAGGAGGAGCTTATGTTAGTGACGCCAGGGGATGACCCCTCCTACAGGTCTTCTTCAGTGAGAGCCTTGTTTCAAGGCGGTATTTTAGCTTCTCGAAAGCGAGTCTGGCTTGCCAGTCCCTATTTTTTGCCTGACCGCAAATCGCGTCAGGAACTAATCAATACTCACAACACTGGGGTTGAAGTCCGCATCCTCACCACGGGATCGCGCAGCGATAAAAAGTTTGTTTACTACGCCTCTACTGAACTTTACGGCGAGCTTTTGAAAGCGGGAATCGAGATTTATGAATACCAGCCGAGTATGCTGCACGCTAAAATTTTGTTGATTGATGACCTTTGGGTGAGTACAGGCAGTGCCAACTTTGACCCGCGCAGCTTTTTCCACAACGATGAATTAGATATCTCTACTGCCGATCAAGTCATAGTGGAAAATATCCAGCACTTTTTCGAGTTAGGTTTATCCCGCAGTAAGCGAGTGAATTTAGCCGATTGGCGCAAGCGTTCTTGGCGCGATCGCCTTGTCGGTCGTCTGGTACTTTTCTTCCAATGGCAACTCTAATAGAAGCTTGAAATACAGCAACGTTACCAACTGCCTCCAGCACCACCGCCATCGCTGCTACCACCGCCGAAGTCACTACCGCTACTACCGCTACTACTGCTATTACTGCTGCTACTACTACTGCTACTGCTGCTTGGAAGACGGGCAATCGTTGTACGTCTTTCATGAATGTAGCTACAGCAGTGACAGGTATCAGTAATAAGACGAACGCCCGTGCTATGTTGTGTTGGGTGTACCAAAACATCTGAGGTGCGAGTGACCGTTAGCTCTTGACACTTAGGGCAGTTGTGGAAAGTTATGGAATTGAGGACATAGGCGCGGAAATTAATTCCATAACGCGATAGCTTCGGGCTGCAACTAGGACATTGCCAACCTTCATAGCAAACGCTCTTCAGCTTCGAGGCGACTTTTTCTGGCTTGCTGAGGATTTGGGATAATGAAACAGAGTTGACAGCCTTCATGGGTTGAGCGCAGGTTTCACACTGAAAGCTTCGCAAGGCTCGTCCCTCTTTATTGGGGTTAAAAAACTTTTGGGCAAGGAAGAAAGAAAGCGGGATGCCGAGGACTAATCCCAAAAAGGCAGCAATCAGTGGGATTGACGTCTCTGCTAACGGGACAAAGAATTCTAAAATTAGAAAAGATCCCGCAAAAACGGCACAAAACGTGCCTAGCCCTAGTAGCAAGTAAATGGATTGATCGTGAGGATCGGTACGTTGGAAGCGAAAGGAACCCGTTGCTGCGATCGCGGCAGGACGCGAAACGATTCGTTTGGTTCCGTAGTAACTAAGCACAGCTAGCAAAAGGGCGATTATCCAGAGTAAATCAACGTACTTGGGCAGAGGAGAAGAGGGCGCTGGTTCTAGTTCTAGATTAGGAACGTCCGAAGACGTGGTTTCGTTGGGTTGAGAAGAGGGGAGAGGAGCATTTAGCGGGGGCTGAATCGGAGTGATTGACTCTGGCTTTAAAACGTCCACTAAAGCTGTAGTTCCTGCGATCGCTCCGGCTTCAAAATTACCCTGTTTGAACTGAGGGATAATCTGAGTATCGATAATTCGCTTTACTTCGGCATCAGGCAAGATAGCTTCTAAACCATCACCCGTCTCGATTTCCACGCGGCGATCGCCTTTTGAAATCAAAAATAGCACCCCATTATCCCGGTCTTTTTTGCCAATTCCCCAGTAGTTAAAGAGTTCCGTAGTAAAGGCTTTTGGACTCGGTGCGGGGGCTGTTTCTGTCACCGTGACAACAGCAATTTCACTGCCGTTTTGACCCTCCAACTCAGAAATCATCGCGTTCAGTTGGGCTTTAGTACTGTCACTGAGCAGACTTGCCCCATCGCTTACCCAACCGCCATAAAGCTGTCGGGGATTGGGAACCTCCTGCACCGTCACCGCCTGACTGAGAACGGGAAACAAAACAACCGACAGACACAACAAAATTGCCCAGATGAGCTGTTTGCTGCGGGCAAGTCTTTTCATTACGTGCATTGTTCTCGACTTGAATTCGGCAATATCGAGGCTCTAGATTCCCAGCCGAGATCCCCGACTTCTTCAAGAAGTTGGGAATCTGAACAAACCCCTGACCTCTGGCACGATCTACATGCCGAATCAGAGATATTCCAGAAGCGATCGCTTCTAGAACTAAATTTGCTTGACTCAACGCCGATTCTTATTCAGTTGTGCCAAAAATTATTTAGCTTTGAGGATTTGAGCGATCGCGTCTTCTAATTCGTCTTGACTCAAACTCGTGAGGATAAACACTTCTTGATAGGTTTTTCCGGCTCTAGCAATCAGCTTAAATCCCCCACGAATGGGGACAGACACTTTGAGTTGCAAATGAGGGCGATGGCTTTTGGTACGTCCCAGCACAGCAGGCGTAATTGTTTGAATGCCTTGGTAATAAGTCAGTCGTTCCAGAATCGGAATCAAACCTTGAAGATGAGTAGAGTGATTCCAAACCAACCTGCCGCCACTGGGTTTACTCATCACCTCACGCTGATTCCAAAGGAGCCATCGTTAACCCGGCACGTCTAAGCTGTTGGTGGTAAAGTTCCGCCTGTTCTTTGGGGCCCACCCAAACCGTTGCTTGCCCTTCGTTGTGAACCTGATGTGTGAGTTCCCAAGCGCGATCGCTTACCATCCCAGGAATATACTTCATCAAACACTCGGCAACATACTGAAAGGTGTTGACATCATCATTTAGCACAATCACCTTGTAGTTGGGATAGGGCTTTTGGGTAACTTGACCAGAACGTTCAGGAGCTTTAACAGGCGAAGCCGAGGTCGCATAAAAAGCCGCTGAAATTACCATAGACATAGGACAGTTACCAGAATTCTGCACACAAATCAAACAACGATTCGTTTTCCTCTAGTTTACAGAAGTACTGCCAGAAAGCTCAATTTTTCTGCTATAAAAGCCAGATTTTATCAGGTATTGGACAATTTTGGAATACTGATTGATTTAGGGGGGCAAGGCTTGCGCCCTTAAAAATTCTGGTTCCCACGCAGAAGTTTGATGGGCGTAGGCTATACGCCCCTACTGATTGGGCAACACCCTACCGATGACTATCTCCACTCATCCCAATCTTCATTAAAGATAGAAGTATTTGGAAATGTTGTCGGATTGCCATTTCTTTCCAAAAGTTGCCGTAGGGCTTGGATCTGCGTTTTCTGACGAGGTAGCCCCTCCGTTAACTGGTAAGGCATGATGCCGTTTTCCAGCGCAAAGCTAGCGGTTGTTCCGGCGGCTGCTCCTACTGACCATTCAAAGGAATGGACACGATAAGCGGCGGCAGCAATGTGGCTAGTTGCAATACTTTTCCCCGCCACCAGCAAGTTATCGATCTTCTGGGGAATCATCGCCCGCAGGGGAATCTGGAAGGGATAAGCTTGACCTGCACCCTGTCGTTCTCCTTCACGTTCCGTGTTGCCGGGGGCTTCGGGAGGGCTGAGGGTCATACAGGGGTGGAAATCAATAGCGTAATGAGCAATCCCTACCGAATCAGGATAGATACTAGAGCGAGTACGACGCCTCACGTCTTGCGGGGTTTTGTTGCCTTGAATAGCAGAAATGGCTTCTAAACCTGCAAGGGCAGCCCCTAAACTGCGATTGGCTTGGGGTGAAAGAGCCTGTTGGTAATACTCATCTTTGTAGTCGCGGCGAGAAATATCAATTTCTGCAACGGCAAAGCCTTGGGGATAACCAAAACTGGGGCGTCCAATAATTCGCCGTCCCTCGCGCATGTAAGGGTACTTCGACAAGCCATGCACCGTTCCCATCGGGGAATCTAACCCCGATAAGTAGCGGTTGTTGGGTTGGGGTGTTTTGACGCCATCGCCTAGCTGGGAGTCTGTCGTACCAGCAACCAACCAGTGGAAGAAACCTTGAGAAATTTCCTCAGCTTTAGCCAGGCTTTCTGTCCGCAAGCCACCCATCCAATTTCCCGGTTGTAGCTGTCCTGTGGATTGCAATTGTTCGCGGGTGTAAACCAGGTTATCAACGGCATTACCTGGGCGGTAATCGTTGCCCCACGTCCAGTTCTGCATTGAGATGTCTCCCGGCGCGGGGGCGGTGTAAGTTATGCCGCCAAACTTTTGCGTTTCTCCGGCTTGGGGACTCCAAATGCGCCGATAGGTAAACACTAATCCGAAGTCTGCTAGTCGAGATAACTCGTAGCTGTAGTAGGGTTCGTACTGGGGATAAAACGAGGGCATCCGATGGGGCTGTGGTTCCTCTGTGGCTTCCATGGCAAAGGTGTAGGTAAAGCCTTGGGTGCAATAGGGGTCGCTCGTGGTGCTAGCGGAGGAAGGCTCTAAGTAGGAACGAGGATCGATGCCAAGGCGGTAAGGAACGTCAGCTAGGGCGATGAGTTCGCCTGTTTCGCTGGCGTCTACGACATACCAATTTGTCGGTTGCTGGGTTGTGGCAGGTTTGGGAGTAAAGCGGATGATGGTTTTGTCAAACTGCGAGGAAGATTGGTACTGATAGGAATCCTCAATAGTTTGAGATAGAGGTCTAGTGTTGAGGGGCGGGGCGTTAGGAGCAGGTTTGTGTTGAATAGCGATCGCATTTTCAATCTGTTTGCCATCGGCACTAATATCCACTTCCTTAATTACTGTGGAAGGGAACCATTTAAGCTGCCCTTTCCCTTGCTTTGCCGCATCGCGCAATATACCTGACAACATATTGTGGGCGTCGCGGGGCAGAAAACAAGATTCACTTACCCAGCAGTCTCCAGGGTTGAGTTCGCCGTATTTGCGTTCAATCTGCTGTCGCAACTCTAGGTAGCCGCGAGGATAAAATAGTTGCGATCGCTGCGTGGGGCGTTCATCCAGTGCGGAGGTTCCTTGGGAGGAAATTTGTCCACCTACCCAGTCGGTAATCTCAGTGAGACAAACAGTTCGCCCCGCCCGCAAACCCTCATAGGCGGTAGCCGCACCCGCGAGTCCACCTCCCACAACCAAAATTTCACATTCTACTGTTTGATCGGGGGTTCTCGGTGGCGCAGCAAAGGCAACCGGGGCAAGGAATTCTAGCAAAGTTAAGCCGAGGGTGAGACTAATGAGCGATCGCTTCATATTTGGGCGTTTGTTCTACTTTTATATCGTTCTAGCTAGCTCTCAGACGCTACCACGCCTAAAATGTTCATCGCAAGCATCTTAATCGTTGTGGGGTTAGAGATGAAAGACTTGACCCCTCTACCGTTCCCGAATGGGTTTTAGTTGCCCTTAAGCCAGAATTTCGGCTAATTCGCGCTCCTGAGCGATCGCCTCTAATTCACTTGCGGTTGAGCGGCGATTAATTCCTACTGACTTTGAATTTTTTAAGTTAATTTCCCTCTATCTAGAGATGTGCATTCATTTTTAATAGCCTTTTAGGGATTGAGGAATTTAAGCTGAAGTTGACACCAATACACTGTGTCAAGCCCCTACTGATAAATGAATGTGGTGTATTCATCTGAAAATTGCTGTATATATTCAGTTACAGCAACTAAATTCGCTCAATGACTTCACTCCCCGATAACCGTGCTACTACCCTTAAAGCCGCCTTTCGCGCTTGCGATGTTAGTCCCTTGGTTGGTGATATTCAGCAGCGATACTATGTTGACTTGTCAAAAGTCCGCAACACTGAGGCGATTCAAAGCGTTACCACTCGCTTAGAGTTTCTTGAACCAGCGGAATTTTGCACTATCTTGTTTACGGGACATAGGGGATGCGGTAAAAGCACCGAACTTAGGCGGATTCAGCAAAGCTGGGAGTCTGAATACAGAGTCATTTATTTAGAAGCCGATGCAGAATTAGATATCAATGATGCCGAATATACAGATTTATATTTAGTTATTATCAAAAGTATTGCCAATGAACTTTATAAGATTGGTTTAAAGTTTGATGCTAAACTTCTCAGTAATTTTGAGACTTGGTTTAAAGAAATCACTCAAGAGAACGAATCTACGGTTGAAAGATCTATTAGTTTAGAAGCTATTGCGGAAGCAGGCGCGCAGATTCCCTTCCTTTCAAAGCTCCTGGCAAAGCTGCAATCTCAAATTAAAGGGTCTGAAAGGCAAAAAGAAGTAATCCGTCAAACGCTACAAAAAGATATCGGTCGCTTGCAAGCAGATATTAACCTTTTGTTGGGTGATGCTTTTGTTAAAGTTAGAGAAAAGTATCCTGAGTGCAAGAAAGGATTTTTAGTTATTTTTGATAATTTAGATCGAGTTCCTCCGAATGTAGGCAATCATTTGTTTTTCGACTATGCTACACAATTACAAGGACTACACTGCACTGTAATTTACACAGCACCAATTTCTATTATTTACTCTGAAAAAAATTTGAGCAACGCCTTCGATACTCCCAATATTGTACCGATGGTAAATATATATCAGTTTGACCGCGATCGCTGCGATTTAGAGTACGATCCAGAGGGACTAGAAGCGGTTGCTAGTTTGATCGAGCAGCGAGTTGAAATTGATGCAGTGTTTGAGTCGCGTCAGCTCTTGCTAGAACTAGCCAAAGCTAGCGGGGGTCATGTGCGCCAATTAATGCAAATAACTGCTAGAGCCTGCCTCACTGCTGCTACTCGCAAGCACGATAAAGTTACTACCGATGATGTTAGTTATGCGATTAAGCAAGAGCAGTATAACTTTGAGCGAATTATTCCCACAGAACATTATCCGGTTTTAGCGCAGGTGTGTCTGACAAAGGATATTACTAAAGATGAAACTGGACGATTGATGCTGTTCAATCTTTCAGTTTTTGAATATAACGGTAAAAACCGATGGAACTATATTAACTCGGTTGTGAAGCAAAGCGATGCCTTCCAAAAAGCTCTCCAAGCGGCAAAAAAAAGTCCCTAAACTCGATCCTGTTTCTCTACTTCAGGAGAGGAATGTGGCTGAGTTTATTGCTCTCAATCAGCAATCTTTAGCTGAACTGCTGACATTTATAGATTTTGCCGATGAAAAGTTGACGATCGGTTTTGTAGAAATCAACTTTGCTAGAGATAGAAATACTTTAATTGAGATTCTTAAAAGCTATCCCCTGTGTCAGAATATTCAGTTTGTCATCTGCAATTTTTCTGATCCAAATTTGCGGTTTTTAAGGGATGCCATTGTTGAGACGTTAGCCAACGTTACGAGTGAACCTAGTAAAAAACTCGTTTTAATTATCAGCGGTCTGGAACACTCGATTGGGATGGTCGGAGAGTATCCTCTCGTCCTCCAAGACCTTAACTTTGTTCGCGATGCTTTTACATCTAGCGTTTCCCATCCGATTTTATTGTTTCTGCCAGACTATGCCTTAACTCGTTTAGCAAAATACGCCCCGGACTTTTGGGCTTGGAGAGCGGGAGTTTTTCACTTTCAAACGGCTAAATTAACCAAAGACTATGCAATCAGCACAACGATTAAGTCTAAAAAAACTTTAGGAAGCATAGAATTAGCAGAAAATCGAGAGCGGATAGATTTACTTCAGCGTTTGCTGATGGAGTATCGCCCTTCTAATCATCGCAGTCCATCGGAGGAAAACATATACACCCGCGTTACGGTTTTGCATCAGCTAGGCATTGTTTATAGGAACATAGGAGAAATTTGTAAAGCAGAAAATGTACTTCAAGAAGCATTGCAGCTAACCAACAACGATGAAGATTTAGCCCTAACCAAATCAAGCATCCTCTATGAGTTAGGAATTCTTTACAACAATTTAGGGAAAGTTGAACAAGCGATCGCTCTGTATCACGAATCTCTAGAACTCAAAGAGCGCATCGGCGACGTACAAGGGAAAGCGGCGACGTTGCACCAACTAGCTATTATCTACGCCAATACTGGGGAAATTGAGCAAGCGATCGTTTACTATCAGCAGTCCTTAGAAATAGACGAGCGCATTGGTGATGTCCAAGGGAAAGCGGCGACGTTGCACCAACTAGCAGGTATCTACGCCAATACTGGGGAAATTGAGCAAGCGCTCGCTTACTATCAGCAGTCCTTAGAAATATTTGAGCGCATTGATGATGTCAAAGGGAAAGCGGCGACGTTGCATCAACTAGCTATTATCTACGCCAATACTGGGGAAATTGAGCAAGCGCTCGTTTACTATCAGCAGTCCTTAGAAATAGAAGAGCGCATTGGTGATGTCAAAGGGAAAGCGGCGACGTTGCATCAACTAGCTATTATCTACGCCAATACTGGGGAAATTGAGCAAGCGATCGCTTACTATCAGCAGTCCTTAGAAATAAACGAGCGCATTGGTAATCTTCAAGGGAAAGCGGCGACGTTGCACCAACTAGCAGGTATCTACGCCAATACTGGGGAAATTGAGCAAGCGCTCGCTTACTATCAGCAGTCCTTAGAAATAGACGAGCGCATTGGTAATCTTCAAGGGAAAGCGGCGACGTTGCACAATCTAGCTACTATCTACGCCGATACTGGGGAAGTTGAGCAAGCGATCGCTTACTATCAGCAGTCCTTAGAAATAGAAGAGCGCATTGGTAATCTTCAAGGGAAAGCGGCGACGTTGCACAATCTAGCTACTA